>JBEVME010000020.1:0-7375 GCA_040508785.1 Sphingobium sp. | reverse complement strand
CGGCGGCACATTGCGGAAATGTGCCGCCGCTTCGTCTGTCCTGACAGTGATCGATTTTTTCGAAAGCCGAAGGGACAGACGACATGACCATGATGCTGGATAAGGATGCCAGGGAAGACCTGATCGAGCGCGGCTATTCGCGCCGCAATCTGGCGAAGGTCGCCGCCCTCCTGGGTGCGGGCGCCGCCATCAACACCATGCTGACCGTGCCGGCCTCCGCGCAGCAGCAGGCCGCGCGCGCCATGGCGGGCGCCGTGCAGATTGGCGCCAACGAATGCTGGGTCGGGCCGTTCCCTTCCGGCGTCGATGCGATCGCGAAGGTCGCGAGCCAGGGCAACCGCTACGATCCCTCCTCGCTGCATGACAAGCTTATCACGGCCGTCGCCTCGGTCGAATCGCTGCCCGAAACCCATGTCGCCGCATGGCCGGGCTCGGGGGGCCCGCTCGTCAGCATCGTCGCTGCCTATTGCTCCCCGACCAAGGGACTGGTCACGGTGGATCCGACGTTCGAATCCGCCTGGCGCACCGCGGCCTATCTGAACGCGCCCGTCGCGAAGGCGCCCCAGGGGGTCGGCATGGGTACGGACGTCAAGGCGCTGCTCGCCGCCAATCCCAATGCCGGCCTCTATTATATCTGCACGCCCAACAACCCGACCGGGACAGTCACGCCGCTCGCCGACATCGAATGGCTGCTGGCCAACAAGCCCGCCGATTCGATGCTGCTGGTGGACGAAGCCTATATCCACTTTTCCGATGCGCCGAGCGCGGCGAAGCTGGTCGTGGGCCGCAAGGACATCATCGTCATGCGGACCTTCTCCAAGCTGTTCGGCATGGCCGGCGTGCGCCTCGGCCTCACCTTCGCCGATCCCGAAGTGCAGAAGAAGATCATGCTGTTCGGCCCGTCGGCGAGTGGCATCTCGATCACCGCCATGGCCTGCGGCGCCGCCGTCTATCCCGAAGCCGGCCTCATCAAGGCGCGCCGCGCCGAAATGATCG
Source organism: Sphingobium sp. (assembly GCA_040508785.1). Taxonomy (GTDB): domain Bacteria; phylum Pseudomonadota; class Alphaproteobacteria; order Sphingomonadales; family Sphingomonadaceae; genus Sphingobium. The sequence goes on along the minus strand of JBEVME010000020.1, from coordinate 6,379 downwards.
CCAACCGCGAGGAGACGATCGCCTGGCTGACCAAGAAGGGCATTTTCGTGCATCCGGGCGCGCAGGCGAACATGTTCATGATGGACTGGAAAAAGCCGGCCAAAGAAATGCAGGCAGCGCTCGTCGCGCAGAAAGTTCAGATCGGCCGCAGCTGGGCGATCTGGCCCACCGTCTCGCGCGTGACCGTCGGCTCGGCCGACGAAATGGCCAAGTTCCGCGCCGCGGTGAACGTCGTTTACAAGGCCTGAGTTCCCTCCCCCAGGGATCGCGGGGGGCGTCCGGGCAACCGGGCGCCCCTTTTTATCGCTTCATTCGGCCTCGCCCGCGCATGTCAGGCGCTCGCGGCCGACGTCTCGCACAATGCCTTGAATTGCGCCATCATCTGGTCCCAGCCTGGGTGGAAGCCCATCTCCTCATGCTGCGCCTTCGCTTCGGCGGTCCAATGGCGCGCGGTTGCGATGAAGCGGGTGCCCTCCCCTTCATCGGCGAAGCTCCAGATCGAGGTCATGAACGGACCCTGCGGCACCCAGCCCGCGGCATAGGCATCGGTGGAGACAACCCGCTCGCCGGGCACAACCTCCAGGATCAAGCCTTCCATCACGCCCGTATCTTCGCCATTGGGCCCTGTCATGCGGATCGCCGACCGGCCGCCGGCGCGCAGTTCCTCGGCCACGACCTCGGCTCTCCACGGCTTGGGGCAGAACCATTCGTCCTTTAGGTCCGTCCATACCTTCCACGTGATTGCGCGCGGCGCGTCGATAAGGCAGGTCACCGACAATTCATGCTCGGCCACGCTCATACTTTCTCTCCCTTGAATGCGGCGACCATCTTCGCTTCGTCCAGCTTCTGCATCGTCATCATCGCGTCCATCATCCGGCCGATTCCGACGGCATCGCCGCTCTTGTACAGATCCATGACCGCATTCGGCTGAAGCTGCCAGGAAAAGCCATATTTGTCCGTCACCCACCCACAGGGACCCGGCTTTCCCCCATCGGCCGTCAGCGCGTCGAAATAGCGGTCCAGTTCGGCCTGGTCCCGGCAGCCGACGGCCAGCGAAACCGCCTCGTTGGGCACGAAATCCGGCCCGCCGTTCAGCGCTTGATAGGATTGACCGAACAGGTTGAACTCCACCACCAGCACGTCGCCGGGCTTGAAGGGCGCCGGGCTGGGATTGTGGTCGGGATAGCGGCTGATGAAATCGATCGAGCCTTCCTTGAAGACCGAAAGGTAGAAGTTCGCGGCCTCCTCGGCCTGGCCGTCGAACCAGAGGGTCGGGGATATTTTCGACATTATTTGTCTCCGTTCATGGCGCTCAGCTCTTGCGCCAGCCCACTACCGCGAACATCGCGCCTTGCGGGTCCAGTGCCTGGATCACCCAGGCACCGCCGGGCACCTCCATCGGCCCCTGCATCACTGTGCCGCCCCCGGCCTTGATCTTCCCCTCGGCCACGTCGATGTCGCCGACCGCGAAGTAGAACAGCCATGCCGGCATCGGCACCTGTTCGGGCTTGGGCATGATGGCGCCGGTCATGCCGTCGAAGGCGGCGACACGCTCCTGCGACAGCAGTTGATAGGTGCCCATCGGCCCCATATCCATCGCCTCGCCCTTCTCCCAGCCGAACTGGCCGGTATAGAAGGCCAGGTCGGCGTCGTAATTGCCGCTGTAGAGTTCGTGCCAGCCGACATGGCCGGGCGCCATCGCGGGGGGCGCGTCCATGCCTTCCGGACTGGAGCCCTTGAGCAGCAGGAAGGTCGCGCCGCCCGGATCGCCCATCACCGCGAAGCGGCCGACGCCGGGAATATCCTCTGGCGCGCGCCGCTCGCTGGCGCCCGCCGCCGTCAGCCGGGCGACGTCCGCATCGACGTCGGCCGAGCCGATATAGCCGCCCCACCAGGGCGTCATGCCACAGTCCTTCGCTTCCGCCGGGATGGCCATGACCCCGCCCATCTGCCCGGCGCTCCCGGAAATGACATGATAGGGCTCGCCCGACAGGTCGCCGCCAAAGACCTCGGACGTCCAGCCGATCACATCGCCATAGAAGGCCAGCGCCGCCTGCGGATCGCTGGTCATCAATTCGTACCAGAAGAATTTGCCGGTGAAGTCGGTCATGGTTCGTAATCCTTCGTCAGACTTGTTCCCGCTCCCGTTTGCCCCGAGCCTATCGATGCCCTGCACTTATTGCCAGCCTTGGCAAACGCGGCACCCTGCGCTGTCATAGCCTGTTTCGAAATTCGCTGGCGCGATCAGTTCAACCTGTCGCTGGACCCCCATAGGGCGGAGCAATATCATAGCGTGAAGAATATGGATTTCCTGTTCGCTGGCACAAACCGTCGGAAAGGCGGGCGGGGCAGCGGACGAAATTGAGAGGATGGTGTGATGGTCAAGGTGATGGGTGCATTCTGCAAGAGGGCGGATCTGACGCCACAGCAGTTCCGGGACTATTATGAAAAGCATCATGTTCCGCTGATCCGCTCGCTTTTGCCCGGCATGACGAGTTACAAACGCAATTATGTGCAGGCGGGTGGATGGCCCGCGCCGCCCTTCGACGTCATCACCGAGATTGTCTATGAATCGCCGGAAGCGCTGGCGCGCTCCCGTGAGATCATGACGGATCCTGAAGTGGTGAAGCGGATCCAGGACGACGAGCATAAATTTATCGATCGCCGTTCTGCGATCACTTATATCGTGGACGAAGTGGCAAGCGAATGAACGTCACCCGCCTTTAAGTGATGTCGGCAAGGGGAGGGATTGCTGGAGGAAGGCTTCCTCAGCCTTTCATCTCAACGAGCGGCGCGAAGCCGCCGAACATCATGCGCGGGCCGGAAAAGGGCAGGTCCGCCATGTCCATCTTCAACCGTGGATCTTCCATGATCTTGGCATTGCCCGCGTCGCGCACTTCCTTGGAGGGCCAGACGATCCAGGAGAAAACGACCTCCTCCCCCTCCTCGGCGATAACGGCGGTACGGAAGTCGTTGGTCTTTCCGGGCGTGATATCGTCGCCCCAGGCCTCCATATAGTCGAGCGCGCCATATTCGATCCAGATCGGCGCCGCCATCTGCGCCATCTTCTTGTACGCTTCCTTGTTGGCCCGGGGTACGGGAAGTAGGAATCCGTCGACATAGGTCATCGTCTCTCTCCTTTGTACTGGTCGAGAAATCATGCGGCGGCGGTCGCCTCCTCCGGGGAAGGGATCGCAGCCGGGTCCATCCACACCACTTCCCAGATATGGCCGTCGGGATCGGCGAAATTGCTGCCGTACATGAAGCCATGATCCTGCACCGGATTGGGGTGCGTGCCGCCCGCTGCCAGGGCCTTGTCGACCATCGCCTCGACATCGGCGCGGCTGTTCTCGGACAGGCACAGCAACATCTGCGCGGTTTCATGTGCGTTGGGGATCTTGCGACTGGTGAAGCTGGAAAAGCGCTCGTAGGTCAGCAGCATGACATAGATGGTGTCGGAGATGACCATCGCCTGCGCCTGTGCGTCGGCGAAATTGTCGTTCCGCGTCGCGCCGACGGCCTCGTAAAAGGCGATCGATGCCTTGAGGTCTGTCACGGGAAGATTGACGAATATCATCTTCGGCGCGTCGGGCATCATGCTTCTCCTGACTTGTCTGATCCGTCCGGGATCGCCCGTCGAGCGACTCACCGACTTGAACTTTGTGCATCAATAGATTATGTTATGCAACATCAAAGTTAGAAAAGATAACCAATGAGTCAGAGTGCGAAGAAACGGGCCTATCGGGACGGGTGCGCGACCGCCCATGCGCTGGACCTTGTTGGCGACCGCTGGGCGATGCCGATCATGCGCGAATTGATGCTGGGGCCAAAGCGGTTCACCGATCTGCGCGCCAGCCTGCCCGGAATCAGCGCCAATGTGCTGACCCAAAGGCTGGACGATCTGGAAGCAGCGAGCATTCTTATCCGGCGGCGCCTGCCCCCGCCCGCCGCCAGCCAGATATTTCAGCTGACTGATTGGGGGCGCGAGTCGGAAATATTGTTCAATGTGCTCGGTCGCTGGGCCTGTCGATCGCCGACGATGGAGCCGGGGATGCCGATGAGCAATGTGTCGGTCATCCTGTCGCTGCGCACGATGATCGACCGCGCCGCCATAGGGGACCTGGATGCCGTCATCGGGATGCGCTTTGGCGAAGAGACGTTCCGCGCGGTGCTGGAAAAGGGCGATTTCGCCATCGACCGAGGCGAGATAGTAGACGCCGACCTCGTCTTTTCGGGCGATCAGAATGCTCTCGCGGCCGTCATCTATGGCGACGTACCGTTCGCGCAGGTGGCGGAGGCTCTGACTGTGAAAGGCGACCGCACGCTGGCCGATCGCTTCATCCGCCTCTTCCCGCTGCCGCCCAAGGCGCCGTCGACCGTCGGAGTACGCGCGGAAGCCGGCTAAATCGCGCGCCTGACTATCGTGCCGGCGGCACCATGTTGGAAGGCCGTTCCGGCGGCGCGTCGGGCATCGTGCCAAATGGCAGAGTCGGCGCGGCCGGCGCCACCGGCTGGGGCGGATCGTCTGACGGCCCGCCGGTCACGATCACGCTCGGCCGGCCATAGCGCCGGCGCCATTCCTCAAGCCGCCGCAGATAGTCCGCATAGGCTTCCCAGAAATCCTGGAACGGCTGCTCCAGCTCGGCCAGCGCCTTGGGCGCGTAATCGACCAGCGCCTGCGGTGTCAGCCCGTTGACGATCGTCAGGATCGCGACCGCCTTCTCGCAAAAGGCCTTTTGCGCAGGCGGCAACGCGAAATAATTATAGACGATCGTGTTGATCTTCTCGCGCATCATGAAGGCGTCGGCATTGTAGCGCGCCTTATAGTAATTTTCCGTCGCGTCATTGGCCAGTCGCAGCGGCAGCACATGGATGTGGAGCATCCGGTTATACTGGACCTTGGCCGGTTCGCCCGGCGTACGGCAGCCCAGCGCCGCGACATTCAGTCCCATGCGCAAGTGCCACAGCGCCTGCTGTCCGGTCATATTGCGATTGGGCGTCATATATTTGCCGGTCTCGTCGGCCTCGGGCAGATCCATGTCCGGTGCCGATCCCATCGGCGGCAACGGCATCACGGTCGGAACGACGGGCGGCGGCGGCGCCGGCGGCGGTTGCCTGGCGGGCTGGCAGGCAGTCAGCGCCACGGCGGATACCACGGCGGCGCCGAGCGACAAACGAAAGGAAAGCCGGCGGTCGGCCTGCATGTATATCTCCGATGAGGACCCCGTGGGCTTATGATGCACTGCAATGAAGCGCGCGTGAACAGGTTTTCACGCGGCTTGTCGTGCCAAATCAGGCTGCTCGCCGCGCCAGCGCCTGCGCGGCCTCGCCCATCAGCCGGGCGATGATGTCCGCGACCGGCTCCTCGCGCGTCACCATGCCCACAGACTGGCCCGCCATCAGCGAACCTCCCTCGACATCGCCATCGATCACCGCGCGCCGCAGCGCGCCAGCCCAATAATGCTCGATCTGCAACTGTGCCTCCATCATCTCGATGGCACCATTGTCGAGGCTGTTGGCGACCTCGCGCTGCTTGACCGTGAAACTCTCCATCCCCGGATTTTTGAGCGCGCGCACCGGAATGACCGGCAGGCGCGGGTCGATCTGGACGCTGGCTACGGCATCGCGCGCCGATGCGCGGAAAAACGCCTTCTTGAACGCGGGGTGGGCGATGCTTTCGGTCGCGCAGGCGAAGGCAGTGCCAAGCTGCACGCCGGCCGCGCCCATTTCCAGATAGCCCGCGATCAGCTCGCCCCGACCGATCCCGCCCGCGACGAACACCGGCAGCTGCGCCGCCATCTCCGGCAATATCTCCTGCGCCAGGACGCTGGTGGACACAGGGCCGATATGGCCGCCGGCCTCCATGCCCTCGATCACCAGCGCATCGACCCCCGAGCGGGCGAGCTTCTTGGCGAGGCTGAGCGCCGGAGCGAAGCAGATCAGCTTGGCGCCCTCCTGCTTGATCGCCTCGATGCTGCCCTTGGGCGGCAATCCGCCCGCGAGCACGACATGGCCGACGTCATGCTTCGCGCATATCTCGATCAGGTCAAACATCTGCGGATGCATGGTGATGAGGTTCACGCCGAAGGGCCTGGTCGTCAGCGCCTTCGTCGCCGCGATCTCGGCGTCGAGCAGTTCGGGCGTCATCGCCCCGCAGGCGATCACGCCGAACCCGCCGGCATTGGAGATGGCCGACACCAGATTACGCTCCGACACCCAGCTCATCGCCCCGCACATGATCGCGGTCTCGCACCCGAGAAATTCGGTACCGCGAGCCATGAGGGACGTGAGTTTTGCGTGGGTCATGACAGTCTTTCTCCCCTTCCGCTTGCGGGAGGGGTCGGGAGGGCCTGTAAAGAAGTGCCGCCTCCCTGGAAAG
>JBEVME010000005.1:0-15678 GCA_040508785.1 Sphingobium sp. | reverse complement strand
AGGCGCTGAACCTGGCGGCGGTCTGGAAGCTGCCGACGATCTTCCTGTGCCAGAACAATCTCTATTCGGAGCATACCAGCTTCGCCAACTGCACGGGCAGCGAGAATATCGCGGTGCGCGCGGCGGCCTATGGGATGCCGGGCATATTGGTGAACGGCAATGATGCCGTCGCCATGTATCGCGCCGCGGCCGAGGCGGTCGAGCGGGCGCGATCGGGCGGTGGACCCACGCTGATCGAGGCGCGCACCTTCCGCTTCGAAGGGCATATATTGGGCGACACCAGCCCCTATATCCCCAAGGAAGAGATGGATGCCGCCATCGCCGCCGATCCGGTGCCCGCGCTGCGCCGCCAGATCGTGGCGGCGGGCTATGCCACCGATGAGGCGCTCGATGCGATGGAGGACAAGATCGTCGCCGACGTGGCCGAAGCGCTCGCCTACGCCATCGCAGAACCCCTACCCGACATCGCCGAGCTTGGCCGCGATGTCCTCGACGTGGAGATCGTCCCTTGACCGCAACTTTGGAAGCCGCCGCCGACACCAAGCCGCGCATGGTGCTGGGCGCAGAGGCCGCATTGCAGGCGCTGGACGCCGCGATGGGCGAGGACCCGACGGTCCTTTTGTTCGGCGAGGATGTCGCCGATCGCGAGGGCGGGGGCGTCATGGGCGCCTCCAATGGCCTGTCGACCAAATATGGCGACATGCGCGTGCGATCGACGCCGATTTCCGAGCAGGCGATCGTCGGCGCGGCGGTCGGTGCCGCCATCGCCGGGATGCGTCCGGTGGCCGAAATCATGCTGATGAACTTCATGACCGTCTGCATGGACCAGGTGGTGAACCATGCCGCCAAGATCCGCTTCATGTCCGGCGGCCAGACCAGCTGCCCGCTGACCATCCGCACCATGACCGGCGTGGGCGGCGGCCTGGGCGGGCAGCATAGCGACATGCTGGAGGCGTGGTTCGCGCATGTCCCCGGCCTCAAGGTGGTGGTGCCGTCCAACCATGCCGACTGGACCGGGCTGCTCCATGAATCGATCATGGACAATAATCCGGTGATCTTCGTAGAATCGACGCTGATGATGCGCGCGAAGGGCGTCGCCGCGCCGATCGGCCACCGCCTGCCGCTGGGCAAGGCGAATGTCGCGCGCACCGGCACGGACGTCAGCGTCATCGGCTATGGCCGGCCTATCAACGACGCGCTGTTCATCGCCGAAAAGCTTGCCGGTGAGGGCATCTCCGTCGAGGTCGTCGACCTGCGCACCGTGATGCCGTGGGACAAGGAAGCCGTGCTCGCCTCGGTCGCCAAGACGGGCCGCGCGGTGGTGGTCCATGAAGCCGTGCGCAATTTCGGCTGCGGCGGCGAAATCGCGGCGACCATCGGCGAGGAATTGTTCGGTCAGCTGAAGGCGCCGATCCGCCGGGTCGGCTCGCGCAACACGCCGGTGCCGGTGTCGTCGGTGCTCGAAAAGGCGTTCGCCTGGAGCCAGAACGATATCGAGACCGCGATCCGCAGCACGCTTTAAAACCAAGGGGAATTCATGGCTTACGAGATTATGGTGCCGCAACTGAGCTTTTCGATGGTCGAAGGGACGATCGTCGAATGGCTGGCGGAAAATGGCGCGACCGTCACCGAGGGCGAGCCGCTCTTTTCGATCGAGGCCGACAAGTCGACGGTGGAAGTGCCCGCGCCTGCGTCGGGCGTGCTCGCGATCACTGGCGAAGTCGGCGAACTCTATGATGTCGGCACCGTGATCGGAACGATCGGATGAACGTCGCGGTCGGGAAGCCGGGAGCGGCAGCCGAGTTTCTCGACTGCGTACCGGAGAGCGGGACGGAGATCGGCGCGCCGATCGTCGTCGAGGATGCGGACAGCTTCGCCTGGGACGACAGCTGCGACATGCTGGTCGTCGGCTTTGGCCTCGCCGGCGCGGCTGCGGCGCTGAAGGGCGCGGAGCTGGGCGGCATGGACATCATCCTGGCCGACCGTTTCGACGGCGGCGGCACCAGCGCGCTGTCGGGTGGCGTCGTCTATTCGGGCGGCGGCACGCGCGTGCAGAAGGACCTTGGCATCGCCGACAGCGTCGACAATCTGATCCAATATATGACCTATGAGGCGGGGCAGGTGCGCAAGCCCTCGACCATTGCGCGCTTCGCGAACCGCAGCGCGTCGATGATCGACTGGCTGGAGGCGCGCGGCGTCAGCTATGGCGGGCCGCTCGAAACGCGCAAGACCAGCTATCCGCCCGCCAGCAAGTTCCTCTATTATTCGGGCAATGAAGTCGCGCCCGCCTATGCGACCTCGGGCGGCCCCGCGCCGCGCGGCCACCGGGCGATCCCTACCCGGCAGGAGGACTACAGCAAATATTCCGGCTGGGTCATGATGTCGACCTTGCAACGCTATATCGAGGGCAGCACCGGCATCCGGCTGAAGCTGAAGGCGGCCGCTCGGCGCCTGATCGTCAATCCGCAGGGCGAGGTGATCGGCGCGGAGCTGTGGCAGGTCCCCGCCGATTCGCCCGGCGCGGCACTGCATACGAAATTGCGCCTGCGGAGCCTCAGCATGATGCGCGGGATGCTGGGTCTGACCCAGAAGGACTGGCGCAAGATGGCGCAGATCGAGCGGGACGAGGCGAAGCCCGTCCGGGTGCGCGCGCGGCGTGGCGTCGTGCTTTCGACCGGCGGCTATGGCAATAACCCGGAAATGCTCAAGCGCACCGCGCCCGAATATGTCGGCAACCGGATTGCCGGTACGCCGGGATGCGACGGGTCGGCGGTGCGGCTCGGCCGCTCGGTCGGCACGGCGCTGGGGCAGATGCATCTTTGTTCGCCCTGGCGCTTCCTGGCGCCGCCGGTCAGCTGGATGAAGGGCGTGCTCGTGGGGCCGCAGGGCGAGCGGCTGGTCAACGAGCAGCTTTATGCGGCCAATGTCGGCAACGCGATTATGACCAAGGCGGGCGGCAAGGCCTGGCTCATCACCGACCAGCCCCTGCAGGACAAGGCACTCGCCGAAATCAAGGACCCCGAACTCTGGCCTTTCCAGCGCCTGCCCGCGCGATTCACCGTCTGGCGCGCCAAGAAGGCCAAGACGATCCCCGAGCTGGAAAAGAAGATAGGCGTCCCCGCCGGCAGCCTGCAACGGACGATGGCGGCCTATAATGACGCGATCCGCAACGGCCAGCCGGACCCGGAAGGCAAGGGCGACGAACAGCGCGTGCTGCTGGAGACCGGCCCCTTCTACGCCATGAACGAGTCGGCCGGGATCAAGTTCAACCCGATCGGCCAGATCACGCTGGGCGGCATATTGACCGACGAGGATAGCGGCGTGGCGCTGGGCGAGGACGGGCAGCCGATCCGTGGTCTCTACGCGGCGGGACGATCGGCGGTGGGCCTGTGTTCGCATAATTATGTGAGCGGCATGTCATTGGCGGACTGTATCTTTTCGGGCTGGACCGCAGCCGAGACGATCGCCGGCAATCGCGCCGACGCCTGACCGACAAGGCCCGGAATGTCGGCGCAGACCGGCGGCCGGGCAGGGGAGAGATGCCGATGCTCAGCCTGCAGGAAATATCCGACCGCATGGAGATAGCCATGCTGCTCGATCGCTATGCCGGGGCGATCGACCGGATCGACATGGACCTGCTCGACACGGTGTTCACCCCCGACGCCGCGATCGACTATACCGCGTTTGCCGAATGGGGCGGCATTGCGGGCGCCTATCCCGAAATCCGAGCCTGGCTTTCGGTCGGCCTCAAACGCTCGCGGGGCTTCCAGCATATCATCGCCAACAAGGAGATCGCGATCGACGGTGATGAAGGCACGGGCCGCATCCTGTGCCTCAATCCCATGGTGACGCCGTTGACCGACGCGGATGGCCGCCCGCGCGTCGGCTTCCATGGGCTGTGGTATATCGACCGCTATCGCCGCACGGCGGAAGGCTGGCGGATCGCCAGCCGGCGGGAGGAACGCTGCTTCTCGCATAATTTCCCGGCCACCGTCGATGCCTGACGCCACCGTCGCGCCCATCGCCATCCCCGCCGACGTCGACGGCCTGACGCTCGCTTTCCTGACGCAGGTGGTGCGCACCGTCCATCCGGGCGTAACAGTGACGGATTTCGAGCTGGTCGAACGCAAACGCTATGGCGAGCCGATGGTCTCGACCTCCGACCGGCTGCGGATGCGGCTCGATTATGCCCCCGGCGCGCCCGATGATCTGCCGCGTCAGGTCGCGGTCAAGATGAAGCGCAGCAGCGATGCGATCCTGGGCGAACTCTACCAGAATGAGGTGGATTTCTACGTCCGCCTGCGTCCCGGCCTGGACATCGAGGCGCCGGCCATCGTCGGCGGCGTGTGCGACAAGGACAGCGCACTCTATTATCTGCTGCTGGAGGATCTGTCGCTGCGCGGCGCCATCTTCCCCAGCGCCATCCGCGACAACAGCCTGGACGAGGTGCGCGCGGTGCTCGACCAGATGGCCCGGTTGCACGCCACCTTCTGGAACAGCCCGCGCCTGGCCACCGATCTCGCCTGGTATCAAAGCCATGTCGCGGGATCGCTGCACGACCGCATGGATCGTTCCCTGCCGATCACGATCGGCGGCGACCTTCCGGTCAATCCGTTCAAGCGCGAACTGGTAGAAAGCCTCGGCACCGACGTGGGCGCGCTCCACACGCTGTACCGCGCGCTGCAACGGCAACAGGCGACGGGACCGCAAACGATCCTTCATGGCGACGGCCATATCGCCAACAGCTATCTGTTGCCGGGCGGCCGCGCCGGTCTGCTCGACTGGCAGCTGACGGCGAGGGGCAGCTGGGCGCACGACGTCAATTATCTGATCGTCACCGCGCTCGATGTCGAGACGCGCCGCGTAGAGGAGCGTGCGCTTGTCGATCACTATCTCGATCGCCTCCATGCGCAGGGCGTGACCGACGTGCCTGATCGGGAGACGGCCTGGCTGGAATATCGCCGCGCCCTGCTGTGGAGCCTTTATGTCGGCTGGCTGACCACACCCATCGCCAATTATGGCGAGGCGATCAACCGCGCCAACCTGACGCGCACCGGCACGGCGGTGCGCGATCATGACACGCTGGCTTTGGTGAGGGACCTCGGATGAGCCGTCATAATTGCGCAAAGTTCGGCGGGCAGGAGCTGGCGCCATGATACGCACCCGCACCCTTCTCGCCGCCATGGCGATCGCCCTTTCCATCCCGTCCGTGCAGGTCACGGCGCGGGAGGCCCCTTCCACGCAGGCGCGCGAGCGCGTCCTGTCCCTGGAGGGCGGCTCCAACTTCCGCGATCTGGGAGGCTATGCGACGGCGGACGGCCGGCATGTGCGCTGGGGCGCAATCTATCGCTCCGCGGCCATGCCAGCGCTGACGGCGGCCGACTATCAGCGGCTGGCGCGCCTGAATATCCGGTCGGACATCGACCTGCGATCGCAGGAAGAGCGTGCGATCGTGCCGGACCAGGCCGACCGCTTCGGCGCCCGCTATTACGCGGTCGACTATACAATGGCCCGCGACAATCTGAACTACGATCCCAAAGACAGCGACCCGGAAAAGCGCGCAGCCTATCTTTCCAGCCTTTATTCGGCCTGGCCGGTCAGCCTGGCACCCCAATATCGCATCCTGTTCGAGCAGCTGCTGGCGGATCGCGGAGGCGTGCTGGTGCACTGTTCCGCCGGGCAGGACCGTACCGGGGTAGCGAGCGCCCTGGTGCTCGCCGCGCTCGGGGTGCCGCGCGCGACGATCCTGGCCGACTATCATCTGACCACCCAGGCACGTCGACCCGAATTTGAGCGCGCCCTCATCGATCCCGCAAAATATCCCGGTAATCCGGCCGTGGCGCTGAACCGGACATCTGCCTCTGATTCGGTGCCGCCCGCGCGGCCGCTCCACTTCGCCGATGGGCGCTCCTATCTGGAGGCGACCTTTGCGCGCATCGACAGCCAGTGGGGCTCGGTCGAGCGCTATCTGGATGCCGAACTCGGGATCGACGCCGTCGACATAGCGCGGCTCAAGCGCCTCTATCTGGAATAGGCGCCGGCCGCCCCGAGCGGAAATCAAACGCGATTGATCCCCCGCGCGATCCCGCGCTGGCGCTGCATGGCCTATCACGATCGACGATCTTGAGGAAGCCTGCCGCACCTACGGCGTAGACGTGCGGCCCGGCGACATCGTGATCGTGCGGACCGGCCACCTGCGCCGCTTCACCGTCGAGAAGAACCGGCAGAAGCTCAATTCCATTCCCATGCCGGGGCTCAGCCATCTGTGCGCGGAGTGGAGATACGACAAGTCGGTCGCCGCAGTCGCGGCCGACAATCTGGCGGTGGAGGTCATCCTGCCGGAGATCAAGGCGTCCGACATGCCGCATCCGTTGCACATGCTGTGCCTGCGCGACATGGGCTGCCCGCTGGGCGAGATGTTCGAACTGGAAGAACTGTCCGCCGATTGCGCCGCCGATGGCCGTTACAGCTTCATGCTGGCCGCGCCCGCCCTCGCGCTGACAGGTGCGTTCGGATCGCCCGTCAATCCCATCGTCCTGAAGTGAGGAACGTCACCATGCATCACGTCCTCTCCCCGCAGGATGAAGGTATCCACCCCTGGGGGCCCGAAGAAAACTGGCAGGAAAGCGTCGTGCTTGGGTGGCGCGACGAAGTGGCCGGCGTCGGCGGGCACCAGCGCATCAGCATCCAGCCGAACCGGGGCACGTCCAACCTGTAGTGCGCGGTCTACTCCAACCGCGACAAGGTCTACCGCCTCAACCTGGAGCGTCAGCCGTTCGAGCCGCTAGCGGAGGGTCTGCACGGCCTGCGCTGTTCGCCGCAGCGCATGTTCCACCACCTTCATCACGCAGAGCTTTCCGGTCATCAATTTCGGTGCGCTCGGCCTGCCGCGGGTCATCGGTGCGCGGGTGAAATATGCCTTCTGATCCCCATATGTGCTACCCCGGTCCAGTTTCGGCCGGGGTAGTTCCCCTATGGCGGACCGGGCGATGACGCGCGGCGCGACCGCGCTGATGCTGGTGGCGCTCTTCGTCGTCGAGGTCGCCGCGAATTTCGAGACCGCGATGATCTACGCGGCGCTCGGCCAGATGATCCGGGAGTTCGGCGACCCCATCAAGGTCGGATGGCTGGTGACCGGCTATCTGCTGACCGCAACGGCCTGCACCGCGATCGCGGCGCGGATCGGAGACCTTTCGGGGCGCAGGCGCGCCATATTGGTCATTCTGGCGATCGCGGTCGGCGCGTCGATATTGAGCGCGATGAGCAACCGCTTCGATCTCATCCTGCTCGGCCGGATATTGCAGGGCATCGCCTTTTCCACCCTGCCGCTCAGTTGCGGTCTCATCAGTGCAAAGCTGCCCCCGGACAAGGTGCCCATCGCGATCGGCATCACCATCGCGGGGGCATCGGCGGGGGCGGCGCTCGGGCTGGTCGGCGGCGGGCTTATCGTCGACCATCTGGGATGGCACGCGATCTTCTACGCCAGCGCGATACTGGGCGCGCTGTCCTTCCTGCTGGTGGCGCTGTTCGTGCCAAGGGATATTCCCGTGACCGATGGCCGTCCGGTCAATATCGTGAGCGGCATATTGTTCGTGCCCGCGATCGCGGCGCTGCTCCTGTATCTGAGCAGCGTGTCGCGGCTGGGCTGGGTATCGCCATTCCAGCTCGCGACCTTCGCGGCCGCACTGATCCTCATGGCATTGTGGGTCTATCTGTCGCTGCGGGAAAGGAATCCGTTGCTCGACGTCAGGCTGTTCGCACGGCGGCCGGTCCTGGCGACCAATGCGGCTATCGCCATCTTCGCGCTCGGCGCGCTGCAGGTCCAGCTGGTCTTCGCTACCCTGCTGCTCGCCCCGACCTGGGCGGGCGGCATCGGCGCGTCGGCCACGGTGGCCGGGCTGGTCAAGACGCCGGCCAATGTCATCGCCCTGCTGGCTCCTCCGCTCGGGGGCTGGATCGTCGGGCGCCATGGTGGGCGGACGGCGATGCTGATCGGCCTGGTCATCGCCGGGGTCGGCTGGACGCTGCTCGGCCTGTTCGGCACGTCCATAGCGGCAGTCGGCGTCATCCTCGTCATCGCCGTGTTGGGGACCGCGATGACCTATGGCACGGCCCCCAGCCTGCTGGTACCGATAGTACCGAAGGACCGGGTGAGCGAGGCGACGGGTATGTTGATGGTGGTGCGGTCGACCTTCCTGGCGACGGGCGCGCAGATCGTAGCGATATTGCTCGCCAGTGACACCGTCCGCCACGGAACCGAATCCTATCCCAGTGCAGGCGTCATTCGGCTGTTGATCTTCGCGGTCGCCGCGCTCACGTTCGCCGCGGCCGCCGCCGCCCTGCTCCTGCCACGAGGCGGCGGTGGGCATGGCCGATCGACCGATGGAGCTGACAGCTGAAAAAGATCAATGCCGAGCGTTTCACGATCGATATTCCCGACGCTGCCATCGACGATCTGCGCGATCGTCTGACGCGCACCCGCTTTCCGCCCGATCCGGTCGGCAGCGGCTGGCATCTGGGCGTACCTGGCGCCGAATTGCGGCGATGGGTGAACGCCTGGCAGCGGTTCGACTGGCGCGCGGCGGAACGGCGGATCAACGCGTTCGACCATTATCGGGTGACGATCGACGATGTGCCGGTCCATTTCATGCACCGGCCCGGACGCGGCCCCAATCCGACGCCGCTCATCCTCACCCATGGCTGGCCCTGGACCTTCTGGGACTGGCACGCGGCGGCCGATGCGCTGGCCGACCCGGCGGCGCATGGCGGGGATCCGGCCGATGCCTTCGACGTGATCGTGCCGTCCTTGCCCGGCTTCGGCTTTTCCTCGCCGCTGGCGCGCACCGACGTCAACCACAGCTTCACCGCACGCTTGTGGGTGAAGCTGATGACGCAGATACTGGGCCATGCGCGCTTCGCAGCGGCCGGTGGCGACATGGGCAATCTGGTCACGGCGCAGATGGGCCATGCCCATGCCGACACGCTGATCGGCATCCATCTGCTGGGCGCCATCCCGCTGCGCCCGGCCAGGCCGTTCGCGCTGGAGCCGGATGGCCCGTGGGTCGAGGATTGGGGCTTTCCCAAGCCGGAGACGCCCCCGGCCGATCCCGTTCTCGCCTCGCTCCCCACATCCCCACCCGCGACGGCGAGCGCGCATCGCACGGTGCATATTGTCGAGCCGCAGACGATGGCGGCGGCGCTGGCGGATTCGCCCGCCGGTATGCTCGCCTGGCTGCTCAAGGCGCGGCATCACTGGAGCGACAATGACGGCGACGTGCGGCAGGCCTTTTCCGAAGAGTTCCTGCTCACCACCTTCTCGCTCTACTGGTTCACGGAAACGATCGGCAGTTCCATGCGCGCCTATCGCGCCGGGGTGGATCATCCCTGGCAGCCCGCGCATGACCGCTGGCCGGTCGTGGAGGCGCCGACCGGCCTCAGTTTCTTCGAACATGACCAGACCAGCCGGTCGCGCTTCTGGACGGAGCGCTATTACAATCTCGTCCATACCGCCTATCACCCACGCGGCGGCCATTTCTCGCCATCCGAAGTGCCCGAAGCCGTGGTGGGCGACATCCGGGAGACGTTCCGCCGGCTGCGCTAGCCCTGGACGCGGTCGAGCAGGCGCCGCGTCGCCGCCACGATCGCGGCGCAGCGCGTCCGCGCATCCACACCTGCGTCGCGCAGCGTTGCGGTCGGTACTTCGAGCGACAGCGGAAGGTCGGGCCTCGTCAGGGCCAGCATCGCCTCCAGCGGGAATTGACCTTCGCCGGGCGCCTGCCGGTCGAACGCACCCTCGCGCGCATAGTCTGCTGCCGTGGCCTCCAGCGGGCCATCGCAAAGCTGGACATAGCTGATCTCGTCTGGCGCGAGCGCGATCAGTTCGGCCAAGGGTGTCGCCGTGCGGACGGCATGAAGTGCATCGAGCGCGATCCCGCCGATCCCCGCTTGCGCGATCATGGCACGGGCGCGGGCCAGCGCGTCGCTCGCGCCAAATCCGCTGAACTCGATCCCGACGCGTATCCCCAACTCCTGCGCGATCGTGGCGAACCGCCCGAAATTGTCGGTCGCGCGCGCGCTGTCGGGATCGAGCGGGCGGACATTGGCGCAGGTCGCGCCCAGCGCCGCGCCGCGCGCCAGCGCCGGCCGATAGGCGTCGAGATCCACCTGCGGCGTCAGCGCGAAGGAGGCGATGCCGAGCGCGGTCACGCCCTCGCCGTTCATGCTGCGCCGCAACTCGGGAAGGTCCGGGTCCGCCACGATCGGAAAGCCGAACCCGCCGCCGGGGTCCTGCGTGAACAGGCAGACATGGCGGCAATCGAGCGCACCGGCGATGCGGACGAGATCGACGGCGGAAATCTCCGTCGCGATCAGATGGTGTAGGGAAAGGGCGCGCATGGATAGTCGATTCCACAGCCCGTCCGGCCTGTCATCCGCCTTTTGATGCGCCCCGCGTCAAAAGGCGGATGATCTCGTGCCGGATGGTATCGAACGGCAGCGACGGCTTCAGCTTGCCAGCCATCTGCAGCACGATCAGGCCATGGATCGCCGACCAGTAGACATGGCCCAGCAGTTCAGGATCGCCCTCGATCAGGCCTGCGGCGACCATATCCTCGATATAGACGGTGAGCGTGCGGCGGGATCGCTCTTCGGCGGCGCGCAGTTCGGGAGTCTTGTCGCCGTCGGGCTGCTCCAGTGCGAAGATCAGCTGATAGGCGGCCGGCTCCTCGAAGGCGAAATCGACATAGGCGCTGCCGAGGGCGCGGGAGCGTTCCCACAGGTCGCCCGGCTGCGCATAGGCGGCCTCGATACGGTCGGAAAAACGGTCGTGCGCCGCCGCCCGCGTCGCCGACAGCAGCTCGTCCTTGTTGTGGAAATAGCGATAGAGCGAGGCGGGCGCCCAGCCGAGTTCGGCGGCGATCCCGCGCAGCGACGTGGCGGTCAGCCCGCGCGTGGCGAAATGCCGTTCCGCCACCGCGCGGATGCGGGCGCGACAGTCGCGGACCTGGGTGTCTGTAAGCAGCAGCGCCATGCTGCCTTGCATAACGAACGCTGTTCGGTATGACAATGGCAAACGTTGTTCGGCATAAGTCGGCAGGCAGGAGGATGAAGGCATATGAGCGCATTTCGGGACGGGCTGTTCGAGGGCAAAAGCGTGTTCGTCGCGGGCGGCACCAGCGGCATCAACCTGGGGATCGCCAAGCGCTTCGCCGATCTGGGTGCGAAGGTCGCCGTTCTGGGCCGCAATCCAGAAAAGGCCGCCTTCGCCGCCGCCGACATCGGCCATGACGCGATCGCGCTGACCGCCGACGTGCGCGACTATGCCGCAACGCGCGCGGCGTTGGAGGATGCAGCCGCGCGGAACGGTGCGTTCGATGTCGTGGTATCGGGCGCGGCGGGCAATTTCCTGGCGCCTGCGCTTGGCATGTCGGCCAACGGCTTCAAGACGGTGGTGGACATCGATCTGGTCGGCACCTTCAATGTCTTTCGCGGCTGTCATGATCTGCTGGCTGTTCCGGGCGCGTCGCTGATCGCCATCACGGCGGGGCAGGCCGTCAACGCCAAGCCGTTGCAGGTCCATGCCTGCGCCGCCAAGGCCGGGATCAACCATATGATCCGGGTGCTGGCGATGGAATGGGGGCCGGACGTGCGCGTCAACGGCATCTCGCCCGGCCCCATCAGCGGCACCGAGGGCATGGCGCGGCTCGCGCCCGACCCGTCCGAGCATGACGCCTATTTCGAGCGCATCCCGATGAAACGCTGGGGCGAGATTGACGAGATCGCCGAAGCGGCCGTGTTCCTTTCCAGCACATCGGCCGCTTACGTCACCGGCACGATCCTGGACGTCGATGGCGGCTCGCAACTGGGCGACGCAAGCCGTATGAGCCTGGAGAAAGGACTGGCCTGAACGGCCGCATGAGGAGAGCATGATGAAGGCGATCGAGCTTGCGCAGCCGACATTGGACGGACTGACACTGACGGACCGCCCGCCCGCAGCCGCGCCCGGACCGGGCGAGATCACGGTGCGCATCCGCGCCAGTTCGCTCAACTATCACGACTATGCGGTAGTGACCGGCGCGATCCCGGCCGCCGCGAACCGCGTGCCTATGTCGGACGGCGCGGGCGAGGTGACGGCGGTCGGGCCGGGCATCACGGACTATGCGGTCGGCGACGCGGTTGTCTCGCTCTTCTTCCCGCTCTGGACGGACGGCCAGCGGCGCGGCGGCGGGTTCGAGGCGGTGCCGGGCGATGGTGTCGATGGTTTCGCGCGCGAGGAGGTGACGCTGCCCGCCAGCGCCTTCACCCGCGCCCCCTTGGGCTATAGCCATGCTGAGGCCGCGACGCTGACCTGCGCCGGGCTTACCGCCTGGCGCGCGCTGGTGCCCGAAGGCGGGCTAAAGGCTGGCGACAGCGTGTTGGTGCAGGGGACTGGCGGGGTCTCCATCTTCGCATTGCAGATCGCCAAGGCGATGGGCGCGACCGTGGTGGCGACCTCCTCCTCCGACGCGAAGCTGGAACGGCTGAAGGCGCTGGGCGCCGATCACATCGTCAACTACCGCACGGAAGAAAAATGGGGCAGGGCGGTCCTCGCGCTGACTGGCGGTGTAGGTGTCGACCATGTGGTGGAGATCGGCGGGGCCGGCACACTCGACCAGTCGATGATCGCGGCGCGCTCGGGCGGTCATATCGCGATGATCGGTGTACTGACAGGTCGCCGCTCCGAGGTCACCACGGCGCTCCTGATGCAGAAGGAACTGCGTGTGCAGGGCATCACCGTGGGCAGTCGCCGCCATCAGCTGGATTTCATCGCGGCGGTCGAGGCGACCGGCATCCGCCCCGTCATCGACAGCCATTTCCCGCTCGCCGACCTCGCCGGCGCCTTCCGCCATCAGGAAAGCAACGCGCATTTCGGCAAGATCGTCGTCGATATCTGAGGACCATTTTCATGACCTACCAGACCATCCATATCGAGAAGCGCGGGCCGGCCGACTGGCTGACGCTGAACCGCCCCGACGCCCTCAACGCGATTTCGGTCGAGATGGTCGGCGAGCTCAACGACTATTTCGGCCGGCTCTACAATGACGGCAGCGTCCGGCTGGTCGTGATGCGCGGGGCAGGGCGCGCCTTTTGCGCGGGCCTGGACATCAAGCAGCGCGACGAGCGGGACGAACGCGACGTGCCGTTCGGCGGCGGCTTCGGATTCCAGGGCTTTCTGGCCGACGTCTACATCAAGATGCGGCGTTGCCCGCAGCCGATCATCTCGCTGATCCATGGCGCGGCCTGCGGCGGCGGCTTCGCCTTCGCGCTGGCGTCGGACGTGCGGATCGCGGGCGAGTCGGCCAGGATGAACGCGGCTTTCATCAAGCTCGGCCTGTCGTCCTGCGACATGGGCGTCAGCTATTTCCTGCCGCGCCTCCTTGGCGTGTCGATCGCATCGGAACTGATGCTGACGGGCCGTTTCATCCACGCCCCTCGCGCACTTGCCACCGGCCTGGTGTCGGAAGTCGTGCCCGACGACCGGCTCGAAGCGGCCGCCCAACCCTATGTCGACGAAATGCTCAACGCCTCCCCCATGGGCCTGCGCATGACCAAGGAAGGGCTCAATCTCGCGGTCGATGCCGCCAGCCTGGAAGCGGCGATGGCGATCGAGAACCGCAACCAGCTGATGACCAGCCGCAGCCCCAATTTCGCCGAAGGCATGAAGGCCTTCCTGGAAAAGCGCGCGCCGGTCTATACGCCCGACTGACGCCGCGCCCCCGGTCAATCGGGAGCGCGGCGCCCGTGCGTCAGGCCGCGACCGGGGTCTTGATCCGGGGGATCTGCAGTTCTTCGGGCACCGGATGGCGGAAGATGCGCGAGGCATTCTGCCAGGTAACCTTGCGGATTTCCTCATCCGTGAAGCCGACCAGCGCGGAGGCGATCGACGGCTGGGTGTTGGGCCAGGAGGAGTCGGCGTGTGGATAGTCGGTTTCGAGCATGATATTGTCGATGCCGATCTTGTCGCGCATCTCCATGCCCGAGCCGAACTCGATCGAACAGAAGCTGAAGTTGCGCAGGAACACTTCGGCCGGATGGAAATTCTTGTCCTGCCAGCCCTCCTCGGTCGATGCGGCCGAATGATCGAGCACATAATGCAGACGATCGATGAGCATGGGCACCCACGCGATGCCGCCTTCCGACAGCGAGATTTTGAGGTCCGGGAAGCGCGAAGGGATGCCCGACCATAGCCAGTCCGCCGCGATCCGCGCCGAACAGAGCGGGAAGAGCAGCGCCGACACCTCGAAGGGCGAGCTGGCCGGCGCGGCGTTCCAGGTATCCGACCCTGCGTGAAGGCAGATCACCGTCTCGGTCTCGTCGCAGGCCTGCATCAGCGGGTCCCAGTAATTGCCGTACATGGACGGGAGGCCGATCTCGGTCGGGGCGCCGAGGAAGCTCAGCGCCTTGAAGCCGCGATCCGCATTGCGGCGCACTTCTTCGGCCGCCAGTTTGGGATCGCCGAGCCAGGTGAGGCCGCAGGGGATGATCCGGTCAGGATAGACCGACGCCCACTCCTCATACAGCCAGTCGTTCCAGGCCCGGATCAGCGCATGGCCCAGTTCCGCATTCTTGGTACCCTTGTAGAACAGGTGTCCGGCCATGCCCGCGATCAGCGACGGGAAATTGAGCGAGGCATAGACGCCGTCAATGTCCATATCGTGCATACGCGCCTTGGCGTCGAAGCAGCCGGGGCGGATGTCCGAATAGCGCGTGGCTTCCGTACTCCATTCGTCCTTGGGGCGGCCGGCGGTCGCGCCGATGGCGATCTGCGGATATTGCACGCCTTCCAGTACCCAGGCTTCGGCGCCGTCATCGGTCTCGACGATCCTGGGCGCCTGGTCCTGCAGCTTCTTGGGCAGGCGGCCTTCGAACGTGTGTGGAGGTTCGACCAGATGATCGTCGACCGAAATGACCGTATAGTTGACCGGATGCGGAATCGGCTCGGGCAGCATCGATCCCTTGCGGAACTGGCCGCGCTTGCGGGCCTTTGGCGCTTCGGTGGCTTCGGACATGACGAATCTCTCCTCTTTCGATCCCTGACGGAATTCTGCCTGTACGATCGTACAGTGTCAATGGCGGACATGAACCGCACAAGGCCATCGCGCGCGGAATCCGGGGCGTCAGGCGACCCGCATGTCGCACTGAATGAGGTTCCTGTCCGCATCGCGCAGAAAGACGCTGCGGATCGATCCGCCTTCCCGTTCGCCATAATCGGCAGTTGACGCGGTATGGGGCTTGGTGATCTCGAAGCCGAGATCGCGGGCTCGATCGATGATGGCGTCGATATCGTCGACCCAGAAACTCATATGATGGATGCCCAGGTCGAACAGGTCGGCGCGCCGGTCGTACGCATCTGAGTTCATCATCTCGTCGAGCGCGATGCCGGGCGCGTCGCCGCCTGCTTCCGTCCAGCGCAGCCAGACGCAGCGGCGCGTGATGTCGCGTCCACCGGTGATCGCTTCCCCCGACACGGACGCTTTCAGTTCCTGGACCCAGTCGGCCGATACGAAGAGACCGAGCACGTCGCGGTAGAAGCGCAGTGCCGCCTCCATGTCACGCACCGCAATCGCAATATGAGATATGTTCAGGATCATGCGCGCTCGCCTCCCTTGCAGATATCGATACGGCCGGCGCGCGATCCGC
>JBEVME010000143.1:0-22759 GCA_040508785.1 Sphingobium sp. | reverse complement strand
GACAGGCTCAGCCCGAACGGATGTTGTCTGCTATCCGCCATATTCCGCCGCCAGCGCCACCCGGTCGATCTTGCCGTTCGGCGTCCTCGGAAAGGCTTCGAGCACGATGATCTCGCGCGGCTGCATGAAATTGGGCAGGTCGGTCTTCAGCCGCGCCGCGACCGCTTCCGCATCGCCGCCGCGCAGCAGCAGCAAGATCGCCTGCCCCAGCCGCTCGTCCCTCACCCCCAGCGCGACCGCCTCGGCGACGCCGGGCGCGGCCACCGCCGCCTCCTCCACCTCGGTCGGGCTGATCCGGTTGCCCGCCGACTTGATCATCGCGTCGTCGCGCCCGACGAACCAGAGCAGGCCGTCCGCCTCCCGCCGCACCGTGTCGCCCGACCATACCGCCATCCCGCCATAGCGCGATGCCGGCGGCGCCGGCCTGAACCGCTCCGCCGTCCGCGCCGGATCGCGCCAGTAGCCCTGCGCCACCAGCGGCCCGCAATGGACCAGTTCGCCCGGCTCGCCATCCGCAGCCGGACTGCCATCGGGGCGGACGACCAGTATTTCCGCGTGCGGAATGGCCGATCCCATGCTGTCAGGATGCCTATCGACCAGCGCGGGCGGCAGATATGTGGAGCGGAACGCCTCGGTCAGGCCGTACATCGGGTATAGGTCGGCCTGCGGGAACAGCGCGCGCAGCTTCGCGACCAGCGGCCGGGTCAGCGCACCGCCGCTGTTGGTCAGGCGCTTCAGCTTGGCGGCGACGTCCGCGGGCCAGTCCAGTTCGGTCAGTTGCACCCAGAGCGGCGGCACGCCCGCCAGCGTCGTGATATCGCGCCGATCGACCAGCTTCATCACATCGCGCGGCGTCAGATAGTCGAGCGGATAGACGCAGCCGCCCGCGATCCAGGTGGACAGAAGCTGGTTTTGGCCATAATCGAAACTGAACGGTAGAACACACAAGGTCCGGTCGGCCTGGGTCACCCCGAGATAGTGCGCCACCGACACCGCGCCGAGCCACAGATTGGCATGGCTCAACATCACCCCCTTCGGCAGCCCGGTCGATCCGCTGGTGTAGAGGATCGCGGCCAGATCGTCAGGCGCAGCGTTTGACGGCGCCATTGCCGCCCCGCCGCTCATCGCGCAGGCGGCATCGTCCTCGCGGTGAAGCCGGCAGCCAGCCGGGACGTCGCCGTCCTCAAGGGTACTGATCCGGCTCGCGGTCCCGATCAGCAGCGCGGCCCCGCTGTCGGCCAGGATATGGGCAATCTGCGCGCGCTTTAGCAGCGGATTGACTGGTACATGCACCAGCCCCGCGCGCGGCGCCGCGAGCGGCATCAACGCGGCGACCGGCCCTTTGGCCATCCAGCTCGCGACCCGCGCGCCGCGCTCCAGGCCAAAGCCGACCAGCCACGCCGCCAGCTGCCCCAGCGAGCGCTCCAGCTCGCCGAAACTCTGCGACCCAGACCTGCCGTCGATCGCCGACAAGCTCGGATCGGCCAGCGTCAGCACATGGTCGATCGGCCTCAGCTCGACCCCGTCGATCGTCGCGAAATCGCCCGGCGTCCGATCGCTTAACTCCATCTCCAGTTTTATCCCTTAAACGCCGTCGCTTGACGGGAGATAGTCGGTTGCTGGCGACAAGGGAATATCGCAGCCTGATGGAGGCGCGCTCGGTGCTGGCCGGGCGGCTCGACCGCGCCTGCGTCGCCGATCCCTTCGCGCGGCTGGAATGGCTCGCCTCGCTTCAGGCGCATTGCTTCGCCGATGAGCCCGTCCGTATCTTCCAGGCGATCGAGCGCGATGCCGAATGCTGGTTGTTCGCGCGGATGCGAGGAGGTCGGCGACTGTCGGCGCTGGCCAACTGGTACAGCTTCGATTGGGCGCCGGCCTTCCTCGGCAATCCCGCTCCGGTAACGCAAGCTCGCCTGCTGGAGGCGATCGCCAGGGCCATGCTGAACGCCAATGCCAGGCTCGACTTCTACCCCATGACCGAAACCGACACGCTTCTGCGCGCCTTCCGTCGCGCCGGCTGGCTCGCCGTGCGCCGGGCCATGGGCGGGCGCTACCTGCTGCGGCCGGAGGGCCGCGACTTCGCCACCTATTGGCGCGGCCGGCCGAGCGCGCTGCGCAACCTCGTCAAGCGCAAGGGGCGCGGCGATCCTTTCTCGATCAGCATCGACGACCGGCTGAGCGAAACGCTGTGGGCGGACTATGTCGATGTCCATGCCCGCAGCTGGAAGGAACCGGAGCCCGCCCTGCCCTTCCTCAAGGCGCTCGCGGAGCGAGAGAGCGCAGCGGGTGCGCTGCGGCTCGGCTTCGCGCGGCTGAACGGGCAAGCTATCGCTACCCAGCTGTGGAGCGTCGAGGGCGGCACGGCCTTCATCCACAAATTGTCCCACGACCGGGCCCATGACCAGGCGTCGCCGGGCACCCTGCTCAGCCACGCCATGTTCGCCCATGCCATCGACGTCGACCATGCGTCGCTCATCGACTACGGCACCGGCGACAATGCCTACAAGGCCGACTGGATGGAACAGCGCGCGACCCTCTACCGTATCGACTGCTTCAATCCGCGCTTCGCATCGGCTTGGCTGCCGGCGGCGCGCACGGCCATTTCCGCGCTTGTCGGATAGGCCTGTACGCACTATTGCGGCGGCCACCATGCGGGCAGGAAAAGTGCAGCCGGACCACCGGACCGTCGAGGACCAGTTGCGCGCCCTGTTGCGCGACGTCCTTTCCATCAGCCAGGATCGGGTCGATGCATTCGACGCCGACACGCCTTTGTTCGGCGCGCTGCCCGAGCTGGACTCCATGGCCGTTGCCGGGTTGCTCACCGAAATGGAGGACCGCTTTGGCATGTTGATCGACGACGACGATATCGACGGCGACACGTTCGAGACCTTCGGGACGCTTGCGGCGTTCGTGCAGGGCAAGCTGGTCTGAGGGTCAGGCCTCGACCATCGCCTCGAAATCGGCCTCTGCCAGGAATTTCTCAACATCCAGCGCGGCCATGCAGCCCATGCCAGCCGCCGTCACAGCCTGGCGATAGATTTTGTCGGTGACGTCACCGGCCGCGAACACGCCCGGAATGGACGTGCGCGACGTGCCCGGCTCGACCAGCAGATAGCCCTCGTCGAGCGGCAGCTTGCCCGCGAACAGCTCCGTCGCGGGGTGATGGCCGATGGCGACGAAGCCACCGTCGGTCGGTTCGTGCGACTTTTCGCCGGTGACGGTGTCGACGAGGTCGACGCCGACCAGACCCTCCGGCGTCCCGCCGCCGACGAAGCGGTCGACCGCCTTGTTCCACAGCACCTTGATATTGGGGTGGGCGAAACGCCGCTGTTGCAGGATCTTCTCGGCCCGCAGCGAATCGCGGCGGTGGATCAGCGTGACGTCATGGCTGTGGTTGGTGAGGTAGAGCGCCTCTTCGACAGCGGTGTTGCCGCCGCCGATCACCACGACCTTCTTGCCGCGATAAAAGAAGCCGTCGCAGGTGGCACAGGCGCTGACGCCCTTGCCCTGCAGATGCTCCTCGCCCGGAACGCCGAGCCACTTGGCCTGCGCGCCGGTGCAGATGACCAGGCTGTCGGCGACGTAGACGGTGCCACCGTCGCCGGTCAGGCGGAAGGGACGCTCCGACAGGTCGATATCGACGATCTGGTCGTACATCATCTGCGCGCCGACATGCTCTGCCTGAGCCTGCATCTGTTCCATGAGCCAGGGGCCCTGGATGACATCGCGGAAGCCAGGATAATTTTCGACATCGGTGGTGATCGTCAGCTGCCCGCCCGGCTGCATCCCCTGCACCACGATCGGCGCCAGACCGGCCCGCGCGCCGTAGATGGCGGCGGAAAGACCCGCGGGGCCGGAACCCAGGATCAACATGCGGGTGGAATGGGTGGCGGTCATCTGGGGCTTTCGGGACTGTGATTCGGATGAAAGGCAGAGATAGGCGGCGACCGCGGCGGTGCAAGCGATGGATTTGGTTGGGGGCGGTCAAGCGGCGCTGGGCCAGGGCGGAAAGGCGGGGAGCGAAGTTCACACTGTCGTCGGGCTTTTCGGGCCGGAAAGCCACGCCAGCGAGACCGCGACGCGCCGGCAAGGTTACGACCGGGCCACAGCGAAGCGCCGCTATCGCGACCGTCGAAAATGCGACGCTCAGTCCAGCACGTTCGGCAGATTCTCGAAACCCTTGCGCAGGGCGGCGGACCAGCCCTGCGAGATCTGACCGAACTGCTCGTTGTCCGCCTCTATCCGGGTGCGGACGCGGAAGTCGAATTTCTCGCGCTCTATGACGGTCAGGTCGAGCGGCATTCCGACCGAGAGGTTAGAGCGCAGCGTCGAGTCCATCGACACCAGCACCGCCTTGGTCGCATCCTCCAGCGTGGTTTCGGGCTTGATGATCCGGTCGAGGATCGGCTTGCCATATTTATGCTCGCCGATTTGGAAGAAGGGCGTATCAGCGGTCGCCTCGATGAAGTTGCCGGCCGAGTAGATCAGGTAAAGGCGCGGCTTGCCGCCCTTGCGCTGGCCCGCGATCATGATCGAAGCACCCGAGCCCGATCCGTCCATCTCGATACTTTCGCGATAGCGCGACTGCATGGTGCGCATGGCTTCGCCGACAAGCTGGGCGGCGCGGTGCATGGTCGCGCAGTTGAGGATCGTTTCGACCGACGGGTCGACCTGCGAATCCTTGATCGCGCGGCCGACGATCGCCTTGACGCCCTGGGTGATGGAGAGGTTGCCCGAACAGAGCAGCGTCATCGCCCGCTCGCCCGCGACCATGTAGGTAAAGCTCTTCCGGAAGCGCGCGATATTGTCCATGCCCGCATTGGTGCGGGTGTCGGACAGCATGACCAGGCCCTGGTCAACGCGTACGGCCACGCAATAAGTCATTCGCCCCCCGGGCTTTGCGAATTCGTTCAGTACCCTATGAGGCGATGGGCGGAATTGTCTGTTGTTGCTGACGTTGCAGCTGCCGCTCCTCGACCCCCTCCTCCGCCTGCGCGATCCGAACGTCGGCGTCAATCCTGATATCGCCCGCCACCGTCACCGATCCCCGGATCGGAGCGGCTTCATCCGCGTCCAGCCCCGCCGCGAGGCGCAGATAGCGCTCGGTGACGCAGACCCTGTTGGACGGATCGAAGCCGATCCAGCCCAGTTCGGGCACCAGCGCTTCCGCCCAGCCATGGGTTTCGTGCAGCGCATTGTCCCCTTCGGCGAAAAGATAGCCCGACACATAGCGCGCCGGAATCCCGACCGATCGCGCGCCGGCGATGAATATCTGGGCATGATCCTGACAGACGCCGGCACCGATGGCGAAGGCCTGGGCGGCCGTCGTCTCCGACGTCGTGACGCCTGGCCGATAGGCGACCGCGTCGCTGACCGCGCTGGACAAGGCGTGCAGCCGCGCGAGTGCGCCGTCGGCGCCCGAGACCTGCGCCGCCATCGCCCGGATGCCGTCGGACGCGCGGGTCAGCGGTGTTTCGCGCAGGAAATAGGATGGCGGAACGCGGGTCTCGAGCCGGCCGGCGACACCGTGCGTTTCCACCGTTTCCACAAGCCCCTCGGCAACGATCGCCGCCTGGTCGATCCGCTCGTGCCTGATCCAGACCGTCTCCATGTCGCCATGGCTGTTGACCCGGAAGCCGTCCAGCGGCTCTCCGTTGATGCTGACCTTCCAGTCGATCACTGTCTGGGACGGCGTGGTGACGGGCATCAGCTTCAGCCGCATCGCCACGCGGCCGGCGGACACATAATGGTAGAGAGTCTGGTGGCGGACGAGCAGTTTCATCTAAGCGGGGCCGTTCCCTCAGCCGAAATGATAGGCCTGGGCGATTTCCCAGCCAAGCTTGTTGGTCATCTGAAGGCCGTTCTGCACGGTTTCATGCAGGCCCATGCGGAAGATTTCGCCGCTGTCGAGCGCGCTGAGTGCCGTCACCATCTGCTGGACCGTCTCATGGCAGTCCGCCCGCGCGTCATGGGCCCGCGCCAGCCGCTCCAGCCGATAGCCGAGCTGATCGTAGCAGAAGGCGATACTGCGCGGGAATTGCCGGTTGAGGATCAGGAAGTCGGTGATCTGCCAGGGCGTATAGGTGCCGCCATAGACATGATGGTAGGCGCGGCTGCCCGACAGGGCGTGCAGCACCGAGGTCCATTGATAATGGTCGCGATTGCCGCCGATCACTTCGGTTTCGGGCAGCAGGACATAATATTTGACGTCGAGCAGCCGCAGCGTCATCTGCGCCCGCTCCAGCGCCGACCCGGCGCGCAGGAAATCATGTCCCTCGTTCCGCAGCTGGCCCGATTCTGCTGCGCCGCGGAACGTCATGACGCGGGTCTTCACCCAGTCGATGAGGGCAGGCAGCTGCTGGCGCGCCTCGGCGACGTCATAGCTGTCGAGCTTGCGCCACCCCTC
Organism: Sphingobium sp.; assembly: GCA_040508785.1. Taxonomy (GTDB): domain Bacteria; phylum Pseudomonadota; class Alphaproteobacteria; order Sphingomonadales; family Sphingomonadaceae; genus Sphingobium. The sequence continues at coordinate 16,353 of JBEVME010000143.1, read as the reverse complement.
GTTCAGAGCCTCCCACATGTCCTGGGTCAGCATCGTCCGCGCCGATTTGGCGTTGGACCGGGCCTTCAGCAGGCAGGAACGGATCGAGGAGCTGTTGTCGAGGTCCAGCATCAGCCAGGACACGACGTCGCTTTCGGTCACCGGGGCGCTTTCGGGGAAATTATGATCGGCGCCGGTCGCCTTGACCACGGACCGCCATTCGTCGCGATGATGCGCGCCTGGCAGGATCGCCATGCGCTGCCCCATGGTGAGCAACCGCGCGGTCGCCTCCGCGCGCTCCATGTAGCGGGCCATCCAGTAGAGATTTTCGGCGGTGCGGCTCAGCATGACAAATCTCCCCTCCCCTTCAGGGGAGGGGCCGGGGGTGGGGGTTGCCCCTCAACGCCATTCAAGCCGGACAGCCCCCACCCCTTCCCTGAAGGAAAGGGGCTATATTGGCGCGAAGTCAGCATTTTCCCCATCATTCCTGCAGCACCCAGGTGTCCTTCACCCCGCCGCCCTGGCTGCTGTTCACGACCAGCGAGCCTTCGGTCAGCGCGACGCGCGTCAGGCCGCCAGGAACGAGGCGGATCTGCTTGCCGACCAGGCAATAGGGGCGGAAATCGGCGTGGCGTTCGACCACGCTCGCCGGGCCGAGCGTCGGCACGGTGGAGAGGTCGAGCGTCGGCTGAGCGATGAATTCGGACGGGTTGGCCCGGATGCGCGCAGCATAGGCTTCCACCTGATCCCTGGTGGATTTGGGGCCGATCAACATGCCGTAGCCGCCCGAGCCGTGGACTTCCTTTGCCACGAGATCGTGCAGATTTTCCAGCACATAGGCGCAGTCTTCGGGCTTGCCGCACTGCCAGGTCTGGATATTGTCGAGGATCGGCTCCTCGCCCAGGTAGAAGCGGATCATCTCCGGCACATAGACATAGACCGCCTTGTCGTCGGCGATGCCCGCGCCCGGCGCCGAGGCGAGCGTGACGCCGCCATTGCGATAGACGTTGAAGATGCCCGGCACGCCCAGCAGGCTGTCGGGGCGGAAGACCAGCGGATCGATATATTCGTCGTCGATGCGGCGATAGATGACGTCGACGGCCTTGGGGCCGAGCGTCGTCTTCATCCAGACGCGGTCATTGTCCACGAACAGGTCGGCCGGCTCCACCAGCTCGACTCCCATCAGATCCGCCAGGAAGCTATGCTCATAATAAGCGCTGTTGAGCGAGCCAGGCGTCAGCACGACGACCACCGGATCGCCCTTGCACGCGGGCGGCGCCACCTCCTGCAGGCTTTTCAGCAGCTCGGCGGGATAGTCGTCCACCGGCGCCACGATGCCCGCCCCGAACAGTTCGGGGAACATGCGCGTCATGATCTCGCGGTTCTCGAGCATATAGGACACGCCCGACGGGGTGCGGCAATTATCCTCCAGCACTTCGAAACTGCCCGGCCCGGTGCGGACGATGTCGATGCCGACGATATGGCTGTAGACCTTCCCCGGGGGCGAAAAGTCGGCCATTTCGGCGAGATAGGCGCTGTTCTGGTAGATGATGTCAGCGGGCATGATGCCGGCCTTCACGATTTCGCCGCGATGATAGACGTCGTGCAGGAAAGCGTTGAGCGCGCGGGCCCGCTGGCGGATGCCCCGGTCGAGCACGCGCCATTCGCCGGCGGTGAAGATGCGTGGCAGCAGGTCGAAGGGGATCAGACGCTCCGGATCGCCGCCCTCGCCATAGACCGCGAAGGTGATGCCGATGCGCCGGAAGATCGCCTCCGCTTCGTCCATGCGCCGGTTGAGGCCGGCGATGCCGGTGCGCTCCACCCAGCTTTGCACTTCGGCATAACAGGGGCGCAGGGAACCGTCCGGCTCGAACATTTCGCGGAAGGGCAAGTCTTCAATCCTCCCTCGGCCAGGACGGCCGCCAGAACAGCTCAGCGCACAGTTGGTTGTGCATTGCAGCATACATGCGCGGCGCGCTATGGAATGCAAGACGAAAATCGCGCGGCTTGCAAGCGGTTCCGGGGTGAAAGATGAAACTGTTGCTCGATCGGAAGACAGGATGGCGTCGCCGGGGTCGTGCCGGGGCGGCGGGGCTGATCCTCGCGCTCGCCGCCTGCGCGGGCACGATGCGCGACCAGACCTACAAGGCGGATGCGACACCCGTGAGCATCGCCCGATATGTCGCCAGTGCACCCCAGACCCTTTCCGTTCGCAGCGAGGACGGGCTGATGCTGACCGGCTATTACTGGCCGGGGGCGTCGAATGACGATGATGTCGTCATCTTCTTCCACGGGCGCGGGTCCAACCAGGGCGTCGGCGCGCGCTATGCCGAGCATCTGACCGGGCGCGGCGACCATGTCCTCGTCGCCTCCTATCGGGGCTTCGGCGGCAATCCCGGATCGCCGACCCAGGCGGGATTGATGATGGACGGACGAAGCTTCGTCGCCAAGGCGCGGGACCTGGCGGGACCGGGCGCGCGCGTTTTCCTGGTGGGCCATTCGCTGGGCGGCGCGGTGGCGCTGCATGTCGCGGCGACGGTACCGGTGGCCGGCGTCATCACTCTGTCCACCTTCGACAAGCTGGAGGAATCGGCACCGCTGGGCACCGGCCTGCTGCTGCCCGACAAGTGGAACAATCTGGACGCGGTCACGAAGATTCGCGCGCCCTTCGTCATGGTGCAGGGCACGGATGACGATCGCGTGGACCTCGCCCAGGCCGAGCATCTGTTCGCCACGGCGGGTCCGCCGGCTGCCTATATATTGGTGCCGGGAGCCGGCCATAATCCGCAGATGGACCTGCTGGGCCCGCTGGTCAGCCAGGCGGTGGCGGCGATCGACGCAGGCGCGCTCGCCAGGTATCCGGCGACGCTGCCGCCGGGCCTGTCGGTCCGCCACAAATAGCGCACTTCCCCCCGTTGACCCGCCCGGCCCCGCTGCGTATAGCGCGCCCTCACCGCAGGCCGGCACGGCCGCGCGGCGCCTGTCGGGGCGGAGTAGCTCAGCTGGTTAGAGCAGCGGAATCATAATCCGCGTGTCGGGGGTTCAAGTCCCTCCTCCGCTACCACGGCAAGTCCCAAACCAAGGCCCGGCGCCGATCAGGCGCTCGCGCGCCGGTCCAGCACCGCACCGACCATGCTACGCCATATCTCGACGTCGCCCGCCTCCGCCATGGCGCCGTCCGGCTCGCGCAGGGTGTGGAGGATGGCATAGGCGTCGTCGACATGGTCATGCCAGTGAGAGTCGACGGCCTTCGCGGCGTGCGGGTCGGTGCCGCCGCCGTTGAGGCTCAGCTGGCGGGCGGCCAGGACTCGGGCGATGCGTTCGATTGCGGGGGTCGATGAAGTCGGCACGGCTCTCTCCTGCTACCCTGTCAACGCGGCTGCTGCCGTCCGGGCGCGGAGTATTGAACCCCGCGCCCCGAGTCGCGTCAATCATCCTCTTCGGTATAGCCGGAGGATGGTACCGGCTCGCCCGTGTCGCCGGGGGTCGTCACCGCGGGCGGGTCCGATGCGTCCATCGAGTCCTTGAGCGCCTCTTCCAGCTTTTCTTCATTGTCGATCGCACGATCTTGCTCGTCGGTAGGGCGCTTGTCGCCCGCTTCCTCGCGGCTGTTCGGGCGAATGTCGGTCTTGTCCGTCATGGGATGCCTCCTGGTGCAAGCTGCTGTTACGGGGATCAAACGACTGTCAGGTAGCGCGGGTTCCGGCGCTGATCGACCAACGCCTATCGCAGTTCGACAAGGAGCGCCGGAACGGGGCGACACGGCCATTTGCCTGTCCTAGAAGCGGGCAATGATATTTTCGTCCGACAGCCCCGCCATCGGGGACGATCGTGGTGTCGCGCCGACCGTCGCACTCTATTCGATCCTGGGTTTCTGGTTCTTCTACGCTCTGCTCGTGACGATGCGGGCGGCCGTCATGGGCTTTGGCTCGCAGGGCGAGATGGCGGCCCGACGCGCGGTGGTGACGGTGATCGGCATCGTCGTCACCTGGGTGCTCTATCTGTGCCTGCGCCGTTTCGACGCGAAGCGTTTTTCGGTGCGCGTGGTTGCCGCCTTCGGCTTGGCCGCGCCCTTCGCACTCGCGATGTCGGCTGCCAACTTCTACATCTTCAACGTCTACGATCCCGCCGGCATGTTTCCGGATTCGGACTATCAGAAGCTGGCCACGCAACAGGGCTATGCGCTGATGCAGATCGCAGAGGACGCGATCAGCCGCTATTTCTTCCTGGCGGCGTGGGCGGGCATGTATCTGGCGCTGTCCTACGCCAGCGAGGCGCGGCGGGTGGAGCGGCGCGCCGTCCGGCTGGAACGGGCGGCGCAGCAGGCCGAACTGCGGTCGCTGCGCTATCAGGTGAACCCGCACTTCCTGTTCAACACGCTGAACTCGCTGTCGTCGCTCGTCATGAAGAACCGCCGCGATGAGGCGGAGCAGATGATCATGTCGCTGTCCAACTTCTACCGCGCCAGCCTGACCGGGGACCCGCTGGAGGAAGTGCCGCTGGAGGAGGAGGTGCACCTCCAGAAGCTCTATCTGGACATCGAGGGCGTGCGCTTTCCCGAGCGTCTGACGACGACGATCGACATACCCGACGCGCTGCTATCGGCCTGCGTGCCGGGCCTCATCCTCCAGCCTCTGGTCGAAAACGCGATCAAATATGGCGTGTCACGCACATCCAGCCCGGTCACCATCGGCATCTCCGCCATGGCCGAGGGCGACGTGCTGCATCTGTGCGTCTCCGACACAGGCGACAAGCCGCCTAGCGAGGCGGATCGCGGCAGTGGCATTGGCCTTGCCAATGTGCGCGACCGGCTGAGCGCCCGCTTTGGCGATCAGGCCAGCATCGTCTATGGTCCGCGCGAGAGCGGAGGCTTCGCGGTTCGCCTGACCCTGCCCCTTATCCGCCGTTGCTGAGCCAGAGATGACGATACGGACGATGATCGTAGACGACGAGCCGCTGGCGGTGGAACGCTTGCAGATGCTCTGCGCCCGCGAGCCGCGCATTGCGCTGGTCGGCACGGCGGGCGACGGCGAGGCGGCGCTGCGGCTGATCGAGGCGCTTAAGCCCGACATGGTGATGCTGGACATCGCCATGCCCCTGCTGGACGGAATCGGCGTGGCGCGCGCTGTCGGCCGTATGGGCATACGCCCCGCCGTCATCTTCGTCACAGCCTTCGAGGGCTTCGCGGTCGAGGCATTCGACCTGGCTGCGGTCGACTATCTGCTAAAGCCCGTCGCGCACGAGCGGCTAGCCCGCGCGGTCGACCGGGCCGAGGCGGCACTGCGCCACATCGCGGACGCCCCCCCGGCGCCGCCGCCCGCGCCCGAGCCGATCTGGGCCGAGGAATTCTGGGTGCCGCACCGTTCGGAGCTGATCCGCATCGCCACCAGCCAGATCGACCGGATCGAGGCGGAGCGGGACTATATGCGGCTGCATGTCGGCGGCCACAGCTATCTGCTGCACCAGACCATCAGCGCGCTGGAGGAGCGGCTCGACCCACAGCAGTTCGTCCGCCTGCACCGATCCCACATCGTCCGCCGCGACCATATCGCGCGGCTGCGCCACGATGGCAGCGGCGTGTGGTTCGCCTGCCTGGCCGCGGGCGGAGAAATCCGCATCGGCCGCACCTTCCTGGCCAATGCCCGGACGATGACGGGGCGATAGGGCGGACGATCCGGCGAGAGGCTCCCGCTACGGCGGCCGAAACGGTCAGTGGAGAGTAGCCTGGGCCACTGTATCGACACAGGATGCTGGGCAGTTCCCGCCGCCCGCCGTCGGCAAGTTCACATCTGCAGCTGCTAGAAGGCTTTCGGCCTCCGATCCCGATTTGGACATGCACATCATCGAGAGGGCAGCTGACATCGTCACACTCTAGTTCACTGCCCGCGGCCGCTTGCGAAAGCGCCATCTCAGCAGCGGCCGGGTCAGCGCCAGTCCGGTCAGGAATCCGCCGACATGCGCGGCGACCGCAATCTCGCCCAGGTCGGCGAAGCCCCCCGTCGTGGCGATGCCGATCATGAACTGCAGCCCGATCCAGCCCGCCGCCAGCCACAGCACACGCACCAGATTGGCAGACAATGGCCCGATCCGCCGGACCTGCTGCTGACTATAGAGCAGCGCATAGGTCGCGACGATCGCAGAGATTGCGCCGCTCGCACCGACCATGGGATTGGTCGATGCGGGATAGAGCACCCATTGCGCCAGGCACGCGCCGAAAGCACCGGCGACATAGAGGAACAGCGTCCCACTCTTGGACAGCACATGCTCCACCTGCCGCCCGCAGAACATTAGCATCAGCATGTTGAAGCCGATATGCAGCCAGCCGGCGTGGATCAGCGTGCAGCTAAGCGGTGTCAGCCAGGCAGGTACGGCCAGGCTTCCGGCCAGCAGATCGGCACCCGAAAGCCGCGCGGGAATGAAGCCACCCAACACAGCTGCATTGTCGATCTCCCCCGCTATCAGAAGCAGCAGGAACGCCACGACGGTGACCGCCGCGATCCCGTCCGTCATACGGCCCCTGGGCAGCTTCATGCCGGTCAGATGAACTCGATTTTTTCGACCAGGTAGAATTTGTCGCCCGCAGGCACCGACACTTCCACCTCTTCGCCCACCTGCCGGCCGATCAGTGCCCGGCCGAGCGGGCTGTTGTAGGAAATCATGCCGGCCTTCGCGTCCGCCTCCGCCTGACCGACGATCTGATACCGCACCGGCTTGTCGTCCTCGTCCATCAGGGTGACGGTGGCGCCGAACACGATCTTGTCGCCCGACAGATGAGTCGGATCGATGATCTGCGCGCGCGACAGCTTGTCTTCCAGATCGTTGATCGTTGCCTCGACCTGTCCCTGACGCTCCTTGGCGGCATGATATTCGGCATTTTCCGACAGGTCGCCATGCGCCCGGGCCACCTCGATGGCCTCCACGATCACCGGCCGCTCGGCCTTGAGCTCGCGGAGCTGCGCGTTGAGCTTGTCATAGCCCATCTGCAGCATCGGCATCTTCTCGACGGTGGCCATCGGTGCAAATCCTTCGTCAAATACTTCCCTTTGACGATCCCGACGGAACCGCCCGCAACGCGCTTTCCTATGTGCCTGGGATCAAGCCTGCGACGTGGGATAATAGGACTGGAGCGACCGTACTTCAAGGGCGTGACCCCGCAGGGCCTCGATCGCATCGACCGCAGCCACGCTCGCCGTCGCGGTCGTGAAGCTCGCGACCCGCTGGCGCAACGCGCTGGTGCGGATCGCCTTGCTGTCCTTGAGCGACTGCCAGCCCTCCGTGGTGTTGAAGATCAGCGCCACTTCCCCGTCGGTGATCTTGTCGACGATATGCGGCCGCCCTTCGGCCACCTTGTTCACCGCCTGCACGGGAATGGCGTTTTCATCCAGGAAGCGAGCCGTGCCGCCGGTCGCGATGATGGTGAAGCCCATGTCGGCCAGCTTGCGCGCGGCGGGCAGGATGACGGGCTTGTCGCTGTCCTTGAGCGAGATGAACACCGTGCCGCTCTTGGGCAACATCGTCCCCGCACCGATCTGCGCCTTGGCGAAGGCAGTGGCAAAATCGGTATCGATTCCCATGACTTCGCCGGTGCTCTTCATTTCTGGCGACAGCACGGGATCGACGCCGGGGAAGCGGCCGAAGGGGAAGACGGCTTCCTTCACCGCGACATGAGATATGGCGTGGCGATCGATTTTCGGCAGGTCCCTGATCTTCTCGCCAGCCATTACCCGCGCCGCGATCTTGGCGATGGGGGTGCCGATCGCCTTGGCGACGAAGGGCACTGTGCGGCTGGCGCGGGGGTTGACCTCGATCAGATAGACGGTGTCGTCCTTGACCGCGAACTGGATGTTCATGAGGCCCCGCACGCTGAGCGCAAAAGCCAGCACTTCGGTCTGCCGCTCGATTTCCGCGATGATCTCGGCGCTCAAACTATAGGGCGGCAGCGAGCAGGCGCTGTCGCCCGAATGGACGCCCGCCTCCTCGATATGCTGGAGCACGCCCGCGACCACGACATCATCGCCGTCGCACAGTGCGTCAACATCCACCTCGATCGCGTCGCGCAGATACTGGTCGATGAGGACCGGCGAATCGCCCGACACCTGCACGGCGGTCGTGATATATTCCTCCAGCTGCGCCTGCCCGTCGACGATCTCCATCGCCCGGCCGCCCAGCACATAGGATGGCCGCATCAACACCGGATAGCCGATGCGATTGGCAACCGCGATCGCCTCTTCTCGGCTGCGCGCGATGCCATTGTCAGGCTGCTTCAATTTCAGCTTGTCGATCAGCGCCGCGAACCGCTCGCGATCTTCGGCGAGGTCGATCGCATCGGGCGACGTGCCCAGGATCGGGATACCCGCATCCTCCAGCGCCTGCGCCAGCTTGAGCGGCGTCTGCCCGCCGAACTGTACGACCACGCCCTTCAGCGTACCGTTGCTCTTCTCGACCTCCAATATCTCCAGCACGTCCTCGGCCGTCAGCGGCTCGAAATAGAGCCGGTCGGACGTGTCGTAATCGGTCGACACCGTCTCGGGATTGCAGTTGATCATGATCGTCTCATAGCCGACCTCGCTCAGCGCGAAGCAGGCATGGACGCAGCAATAGTCGAACTCGATCCCCTGCCCGATCCGGTTCGGCCCGCCGCCCAGGATGACGACCTTCTCGCGGTCGGTCGGCGCGGATTCATTTTCCGCCTCGCCGAAGATCGGCGCTTCATAGGTCGAGTACATGTACGGCGTCTTCGCCTCGAACTCGGCCGCGCAGGTGTCGATCCGCTTGAACACGGGCCGCACGCCCAGCCGGTGGCGCAACGCGCGCACTTCTTCCTCGGTCACGCCGCCGGTCATGGCGACCACCGCCTCGTGGATCAGGCCGGACCCGCGCGCGATCCCCCGCTCCATCCCGCGCAGATTGGCGGATTTGAGCGCCAGCCAGGCGAGGCGCTTGTCGGAAAAGCCCATGGACTTCAAACGCCGCATCCCGTCCGCATCCTGCGGCAAGCCATTGCCCAGCACTTCGGCTTCGGCGTCCACGATCTCCTTGATCCGCTCCAGGAACCAGGGGTCGAACTTGGCGATGGCGTTGATCTCCGCGACGGTCAGCCCTTCGCGCAACGCCTGCGCCGCGACCAGCAGCCGGTCGGGCGTCGGCTGCGCCAGCGCCGCGACGATATCATCGCGTGGCGCGCCGACCAGCGCATCGACCTGGTTGAAGCCCGAAAGCCCCGTCTCCAGCCCTCGCAGCGCCTTCTGCATGGACTCGTGGATATTGCGGCCGATCGCCATCACCTCGCCGACCGACTTCATCGCGGTGCCCAGCAGCGGCTCTGCGCCCTTGAACTTCTCGAAGGCGAAGCGCGGGATTTTGGTCACCACATAATCGATCGTCGGTTCGAACGACGCCGGCGTCGCGCCGGTAATGTCATTCTCGATCTCGTCGAGCGTATAGCCCACAGCCAGCTTGGCGGCGACCTTGGCGATCGGGAAGCCCGTCGCCTTCGAGGCGAGCGCGGACGAACGCGACACGCGCGGGTTCATCTCGATCACGATCAGGCGGCCGTCCTTGGGGTTGACCGCGAACTGGACGTTGGAACCGCCTGTTTCGACGCCGATTTCCCGGAGAACCGCGATCGATGCGTTGCGCATGATCTGATATTCCTTGTCGGTCAGCGTCAGCGCCGGCGCGACGGTAATCGAGTCCCCCGTATGGACGCCCATCGGGTCGACATTCTCGATCGAGCAGATGATGATGCAATTGTCGTTGCGGTCCCGCACGACCTCCATCTCATATTCTTTCCAGCCCAGCAGCGACTCTTCGATCAGGACTTCGGTCGTGGGCGAGGCGTCCAGCCCCTCCATGACGATCCGCCGGAATTCGTCGCGATTATACGCGATGCCGCCGCCGGTGCCGCCCATCGTGAAGCTTGGCCGGATGATCGAAGGAAGGCCGGTAAATTCAAGCGCTTCCATGGCTTCTTCGAGACTATGTGCGATCCGTGACCGCGCGCTTTCCAGCCCGATCTTGTCCATCGCGTCGCGGAACTTGATCCGGTCCTCCGCCTTGTCGATGGCTTCGGCGTCCGCGCCGATCATCTGGACGCCATATTTCTCCAGCGTGCCGTCATTGAACAGCGCCAGCGCCGTATTCAGCGCCGTCTGCCCGCCCATGGTCGGCAATACCGCGTCCGGCCGCTCCTTCTCGATGATCTTCGCCACGATTTCGGGCGTGATCGGCTCGACATAGGTCGCGTCGGCGAATTCCGGGTCGGTCATGATCGTGGCCGGGTTGGAATTGACCAGGATGATGCGATAGCCCTCCTCCTTCAGCGCCTTGACCGCCTGCGTGCCCGAATAATCGAACTCGCACGCCTGCCCGATGATGATCGGGCCAGCGCCGATGATGAGGATGGAGGAGATGTCGGTGCGTTTGGGCATTAGGACCCCGGTTTCAGAAGTGCGACGATTGCGACAATTAGAGCGATTATTGAAATCCAGTCGCTCCGAGGAATGCGGCTAAATTTTCCGCGTACTGTGCGGCCAAAAGCGATTTCATCAGCGACTTCGATGCACGCCCCGCTAGGATAAAACAATGTGTCTTGAATGCTGAACTGAACTTTGCCTAAGCCGCGATTATCCAAATCTCTAGCCACCTGATGAATTAAGTCCTTTGGGAATGAAGGCAAATTATCAGGAATGAAATCCTTTAGATTTACCGCCTGATTGCTATTTCGAGCAGAATTGCCAAGCAAGAGGATCAATTCATCTCGTTGCTTAGCATAGTCAAACATCGCCCCCCTCCGTCAATTCCCCTACAGATAGCGTCAAGCAAGGGATCGCGATCAAGCATATCATCAATGCACGCCCCCCGTCCGAGCCTCACACCCCCAACCATCATATTCCACACCGCACAATATCTCGATCTGCAGGCACGTCTTCGTCAGCGCCCGAATCGACGCCTCGTCCACTGCCTGTTCGCACTCCAGGAACAGGTAAAGTTCCCCGTCCTCACCCTCTTCCCGGTCCAGTTCCACCATCCCGAACTGGCTGGCGATCGTCAGGACCCGCTCGAAATCCTTCTCCGACCCGCGAAAGCTCACGTCCACCGGCCGCGGGATGCGCGGCTTGTCGCCATTCTCGGCGAGGTTGGCGAGCACTTCCTTGTCTGCCTCCCACTCCTCTTCGAGCCGGGCTTGATCCACTTCGGGCAGCTTCATGCTCATGCCCTCAACCCCTCCACAAACCGCCTGAACAGATAGAAGCTGTCCTGCGGCCCCGGCGACGCCTCGGGGTGATATTGCACCGAAAAGGCGTTGCGGTCGGTCAGTTCGATCCCGCAATTGCTGCCGTCGAACAGCGACACATGGGTCGCGACCACATTGTCCGGCAGGGTGGCGGCGTCCACCGCGAACCCATGGTTCATGCTGGTGATCTCGACCAGCCCGTCGCTCAGCCGCTTGACCGGATGGTTTGCCCCGCGATGCCCCTGGTGCATCTTCAGCGTCCTGGCGCCCACCGCGAGTCCCAGCAGCTGATGCCCCAGGCATATCCCGAAGATCGGCACATTCTCGGTCAGCAGCGCGGCGATCACCGGCACGGCATAGGCGCCGGTCGCTGCCGGATCGCCAGGGCCGTTGGAGAGGAACACGCCGTCGGGCTTCAGCTCCATCACCTCTTCGAAGCTGGCCGTCGCCGGCAGCACCGTGACCCGCGCGCCCGCCTTCACCAGATTGCGGAAGATATTGTTCTTCGCGCCATAATCGATCGCCACGACATGCGGGCGCGGCGTGGGCGTCGGCACGTCCGCCGCGTCGAACAGCAGCGGCTCCCCATCCTCTCCCACCGCAGGATAACCGGCGCTCACCGTCTCGAACTGCTCGGTCGCATCCACCGCATAGCCCTCGGCCAGCGTCCAGGGCCCGTCCTTCCACAGCCGCGTCTCCTTGCCGGTGACTTCTATGGCGAGGTCCATCCCCTCCAGCCCCGGCCAGCCCGCCGCCTTGGCGGCCAGCGCCGCCAGGTCGAACCCACCCTCGGGATCATGCGCGATCACCACATTGGGCGCACCCTTCTCGCGGATCATCCGCGTCAGCGCCCGCGTATCGACCCCCGCCAACCCGATCCGCCCCTGCTCGGCCATCCACTGGTCGAACGGCTCGACATTGCGGAAGCTGCTGGGCGCCGTCACATCCTCGCGCACGACGCAGCCCAGCGCATAGGGGTGCGCCGCCTCAACATCGTCCAGGTTGGTGCCGACATTGCCGATATGGGGAAAGGTGAAGGTCACGATCTGCCCGGCATAGCTGGGGTCGGTCATGATCTCCTGGTATCCGGTGATCGCGGTGTTGAAGCACAGTTCCCCCACCGCGTCGCCCACCGCGCCGAACCCGCGGCCGAAAACGGCGGCCCCGTCGGCGAAAACCAGCACACCTGTCGCGCCTTTGGGCACGGAGAGGGTCTTGGCGTCAGCCATGGCGGGCGGTCCTTTATGCTTTTGGCGGGAACCCGTCGTGCAGCGGGTTAAACGGCCGGTCACCTATGCCCCTGACGCGCGCGGGTCAACGACTGTAAAAAATCTGTTTTGTCCTTATATCTGTCTCTTTCCGACAGACTCACAGGATTCGTCGCCATGATTCGCGATGCACTTAAAAGCGCCCAGATCACCGCCATGAAGGGTGGCGACAAGGAGCGCCTGGCCGCCATCCGCCTGATCCTCGCCAAGCTGAAGGACCGCGACATAGAATTGCGCACGGCGTCCAGCGTGCCGGACGACGACAGCATCGTCGTGGAGGTGCTGCAGAAGATGGTCAAGCAGCGCCGCGAATCGATCGAGATGTTCAGGAACGGCGGCCGCGACGAGCTGGCGGCGAAGGAGCAGGCCGAACTCGACGTCATCGAAGGCTTCCTGCCCAGCCAGCTGAGCGAGGACGACACGAAGGCCGCGATCGAGGCGATCAAGACGGAAGTCGGCGCCGCGAGCTTGAAGGACATGGGCAAGGTGATGGCGCTGCTGAAGGAACGCCACGGCACCGTGATCGACATGAGCAAGGCGAGCGCGCTGGTGAAGGCGGCGCTTTCTTAACTCCCCTCCCGCTTGCGGGAGGGGTCGGGGGAGGGCATGTTGAAAGGCTAATGGACAAAGGCTACAACCGCCCCACAGCCCGCGCTCGCGAACTGCGCCATAACGCGACCGATGCGGAACGCGCACTATGGCAAGTGATCAGTGCTCGAAAAATCTCAGGCGTCCGCTTCAACCGCCAAGTGCCGATAGGTCCGTACATCGCCGATTTCGTTGCACGCTCGATCGGCCTGATAATCGAAGTCGATGGCGGCCAGCACAATGCAGAAATCGATGCCGCCCGGACGCGCCATCTGGAATCCAAAGGTTTTCGCGTGGTCCGGCTATGGAACAATGACGTGCTCGGCAATCTTGACGGCGTGATCGTCCAGATCGAACGAGCGATCGCCGACACGCCCTCCCCCGACCCCTCCCGCACGCGGGAGGGGAGACTCGATCACGGGCGTCAGTGGCCATGTCCCTGACCCCCGCCTTCCTCGACGAGCTGCGCGCCCGCACGTCGCTCTCCACCCTCGTCGGCCGCACCGTGAAGGTCCAGAAGGCGGGCCGCGAATTTAAGGCCTGCTGTCCCTTCCATAACGAGAAGACGCCCAGCTTCACGATCAACGACGAGAAGGGCTTCTACCACTGCTTCGGCTGCGGAGCGCATGGCGATGCGATCCGGTGGATGACCGACCAGCGCGGCCTGCCCTTCATGGAGGCGGTGAAGGAACTCGCCCAGGCGGCGGGCATGGATGTTCCCGCGCCCGATCCCCGCGCCGCCAGGCGGGCAGAGGAGGCCAAAGGCCTGCACGATGCCATGGCGGCGGCGCAGGCCTTCTTCGAGGAGCAACTGGCCGGCATCGACGGCGCGGAAGCGCGCGCCTATCTCCAGAAGCGGGGCATTAGCGACGCCACCCGCCGCACTTTCGGCTTCGGCTATTCTCCAGATTCACGCGGGCGGCTGAAGGGCGCGCTCAAGGATTTCGGCGACCAGATGCTGATCGAGGCGGGCCTGCTGATCGATCCGGACGCGGGCGAGGCGGACAGCGGCAAGGCGAAACGCGACAGCTATGACCGCTTCCGGGGCCGCCTCATGCTCCCGATCCGCGACATACGCGGGCGCACGATCGCGTTCGGCGGCCGCATCCTCGGCGCGGGCGAGCCCAAATATCTGAACTCGCCCGACACGCCGCTATTCGACAAGGGCCGCACACTCTACAATATCGATCGCGCCTCCCCCGCCAGCCGCCAGGCGAACCGCGTCATCGTGGTGGAAGGCTATATGGACGTCATCGCGCTCGCCCAGGCCGGTTTCGACGAGGCCGTCGCACCACTGGGCACCGCGCTGACCGAGCAGCAGATCGAAAGGCTGTGGAAGATGGTCGACGTACCGATCCTATGCTTCGACGGGGATGCGGCGGGCCAGAAGGCGGCGATCCGCGCCGCGAACCGCGCCCTCCCCCTGCTCCGCCCCGGCATGAGCCTCGCCTTCGCGACGCTGCCCGCAGGCAAGGACCCCGACGATCTGATCCGCGCCGAAGGCCCGGCGGCGATGGAGGCCGTGCTGGCGCTCGCCGAACCGCTCGTCGAGCGCCTGTGGAGCCATGAACGCGCCGCAGCCCCGCTCGACACGCCCGAACAGCGCGCCGGCCTCAAGCAGCGGCTCGGCGCGATCACGGAGGCAATCGCCCATCCCGATATCCGCGCCCACTATAATCGCGCCTTCAAAGACCGCTACGACGCCCTGTTCTTCGCTAGGCCTGACGCGCAGGGCGCGCCCCGCCACCAACGCGGCGGCGGCGGACGCGGCCCTGGCTGGCAGCGCGACCGGCGCGGCAACTGGAAACCGCCGATTCCTCCCGCCGGAGCGGAGGCGCGGGCGATCGGTGCGAGCGGCCTGGAACAGCGGCTGCTCAGTGCTATCCTCGCCAGCCTGCTGCGTCATCCCGACCAGATAACGGCGCATCGCGAGACCTTGTCGGCCATGCATGTGGGAGATCCGACCATGGCGCAATTGCTCGGCGCGATGGTTGCTGCATCCTTCGCCAAAGAAACAGTTGAAACGCAGGCCCTCCTTACCATATTGGGCCAAGGTGAAGTGTATAATATGGCGAAGGGATTGCTCCGGGCCGACACGTTCACATTCACTCCTCACAGGATGACAGCCGAATCCGATCGCGTGTCCCGTGATCTGGAAGAGGCTATCCGGGTGATGGCGCAAGGACCGGAACTGGAAGCGGCACTGGCGGAAGCGACGAGACTGGCGCGGGAAGACCTCTCCGAGGCGACCTTTGCCGAACAGCAGCGGGTGCATCGGCTCAAGATGGACCATGACCGTCGCCTCGCGGAACTGGCGCAGTCCGAAGACATTGTTTGAACGTCCCTGCGGGGACGGGAATTTGATCTGGATCGCTCCTACCGGGGCGGCGGAGTTAAGGCGAATAGATGGCGACCAAGGCGAACAGCAAACATGCGGCGGGTGGCGACGGCGGCGACGAGGGCGGCGACGCGCCCCTGCTCGATCTCAACGAAGCATCGGTCAAGAAGCTGCTCGCCCGTGCCAAGAAGCGTGGGTACATCACCTATGACGAGCTGAATGACGCCCTGCCGCAGGACCAGATGTCCACCGACCAGATCGAGGACGTCATGTCCGCGCTCAACGAGATGGGCGTGAACGTCGTCGAAAACGAGGAAGCGAGCGATGACGGCGAAGAGCCGCAGCGCGACGAGCCCGAAGAGGATAATGGTGACGAGACCACCGAAGATGATGGCTCGCCCAAGCACCTGACCGAAAAGAAGAAGGAAACGGTCGACCGCACCGACGATCCGGTGCGCATGTACCTGCGCGAGATGGGCGCCGTGGAGCTGCTCAGCCGCGAGGGGGAGATCGCCATCGCCAAGCGGATCGAGGCCGGCCGCGACACGATGATCCTGGGATTGTGCGAAAGCCCGACCACCTTCAACGCGATCATCGAATGGTCGACCGCGCTCAACAACGGCGAAATGCAGCTGCGCGAGATTCTCGATCTCGACGCGATGCTGTCGAAGGATCCGGCCCCGGAAAGCCTGGAAGAAGGCGCCGAGGACGACGACGGCGAGATCAGCGAGAAGACCGCTGGTCCTTCTTTCCAGGAAGAGGACGAGCCGGAGGAGGACTCCGCCGACGAGGACGAGGATTCCATGACCGAGCGCCGCGCGCCGCGCATGGAAGAGGATGACGAGGAAGACAACACCCTCTCGCTCGCCCAGATGGAAGAGACGCTGAAACCGATGGCGCTGGAGAAATTCGCAGCCATCACCGACATCTTCCGCGCCTTCTCC
>JBEVME010000111.1:0-108499 GCA_040508785.1 Sphingobium sp. | reverse complement strand
GCCACGCCGACTATGTGAAGAACATGATCACCGGTGCCGCCCAGATGGACGGCGCGATCCTGGTCGTGTCCGCCACCGACGGCCCGATGCCCCAGACCCGCGAGCACATCCTGCTCGCCCGTCAGGTCGGCGTGCCGCAGATGGTCGTGTTCATGAACAAGGTCGACCTGGTCGACGACGCCGAGATCCTCGAGCTCGTCGAGCTGGAAATCCGCGAGCTGCTCTCCAGCTACGATTTCGACGGCGACAACATCCCCATCATCCCCGGTTCGGCCGTTGCCGCGCTGCAGGACAAGACGCCCGAGATCGGCCATGACGCCGTTCTGAAGCTGATGGCCGCGGTCGACAGCTGGATCCCGCAGCCCGAGCGTCCGGTGGACAAGCCCTTCCTGATGCCGATCGAGGACGTGTTCTCGATCTCGGGTCGCGGCACGGTCGTCACCGGCCGCGTCGAGACCGGCATCGTCAAGGTCGGCGAGGAAGTCGAGATCGTCGGCATCAAGGACACCCGCAAGACCACCGTCACGGGCGTCGAAATGTTCCGCAAGCTGCTCGACGAAGGTCGCGCTGGCGACAATATCGGTGCGCTGGTTCGTGGCGTCGGCCGTGAAGACGTCGAGCGCGGCCAGGTTCTGGCCAAGCCCGGCACCGTCAAGCCGCACACCGAGTTCGACGCGGAAATCTACGTCCTGTCGAAGGAAGAAGGCGGCCGTCACACCCCGTTCTTCGCCAACTATCGTCCGCAGTTCTACTTCCGCACCACGGACGTGACTGGCGAGGTGGTTCTTCCCGAGGGCACCGAGATGGTGATGCCGGGTGACAACGTGAAGCTCACCATCAAGCTCATCGCGCCGATCGCGATGGACTCGGGTCTGCGCTTCGCCATCCGTGAAGGCGGTCGTACCGTCGGCGCAGGGGTTGTCGGCACGATCACGAAGTAATATAGGACCGCAGCGGCGCGAATCGTCTGTTTCGCGCCGCTCGGATTTTCACCGCCTCGGGCCCCTCCTCGCCGGCTTGCTTAGCTAGAGGCCAACATCGGGGCGGTTATTTTTTAAGGCGCCGCATTTTCCGGGTCATCGGGCTTTGCCTGACTTGAAAATGCTTTGGTTTTGGCTCTTTCGCATCGGTAAGTAGGACATGGACAGCAATATCCGCATTCGCCTGAAGGCGTTCGATCATCGCGTGCTCGACCAGGCGACCGGCGACATCGCCGACACCGCCCGCCGCACCGGCGCCCTCATTCGCGGCCCCATTCCCCTGCCGACGCGCATCGAGAAGTTCACGGTCAACCGTGGACCGCATATCGACAAGAAGTCGCGCGAGCAGTTCGAAGTCCGCACCTACAAGCGTATGCTTGACATTGTGCAGCCGACGCCGCAGACGGTCGACGCGCTGATGAAGCTGGATCTGGCTGCCGGCGTGAACGTCGAGATCAAGTTGGCCTGAGCCAACAAGCCCCTGCCTTCCGCAAGGTGAGCAGGGTATCGGGTATTCCGGGAAACTGGGAACTCAAACGACACAAGGGATACCGCACGGTCTCGGCCGTGGTCCTGGTCCCCCGTCGCCTCTCCCGAACAGGGATTGGCATCCAACCCGGACGGGGTGATCTACATATTGGGTTGGCCGCGAAGGAGCGATCCCGAGCGGTTTTTTCGTTGGATACGCCCGCTGCACTGGTGGGCCTCTATTGGGAGTAAGGATCATGCGCACTGGCGTGATCGCTAAGAAGGTGGGGATGACCCGCCTGTTTCAGGACGACGGACGGCACGTTCCCGTCACGGTACTCGCCCTCGAGGGCAACCAGGTCATCGCCCGCAAGGACGTTGCATCGGACGGCTATGTCGCCGTTCAGCTCGGCGCGGGCGTTGCCAAGGTCAAGAATGTCGCCAAGCCGCAGCGCGGCCAGTTCGCCAAGGCCGAAGTAGAGCCCAAGGCGCGCCTGGTCGAATTCCGCGTCGCCGAGGATGCGCTCCTCGACGTCGGCGCAGAAATCTCGGCCGACCATTTCATCGCCGGCCAGCTGGTCGATGTGGCCGGTCACACCCAGGGCAAGGGCTTTGCCGGCGCCATGAAGCGCTGGGGCTTCGGTGGTATGCGCGCCACGCACGGCGTGTCCATCAGCCACCGTGCCCATGGTTCGACCGGTAACCGCCAGGATCCGGGCAAGGTCTTCAAGAACAAGAAGATGGCCGGGCATATGGGCGACCGCGAGCGGACCCAGCAGAATCTCGAGATCGTCCGCACGGACGTCGAGCGGGGCCTGCTGTTCGTCAAGGGATCGGTCCCCGGTGCCAAGGGTACCTGGCTGACCGTCAAGGACGCCGTCAAGGTCGCCCGGCCTGCCGACGCACCCTATCCCGCCAGCCTCAAGAAGGCCGACAACAGCAATGATGCGGCGCCCGCCGACACGCCCGCAGAGGATGTTGTCGCGGTCGAAGCCACCGAAGGCCAGGAGGGCTAAACGATGAAAGTCACCGTACAGACCCTCGATGCGGCGGCGGCCGGCGATCTGGAGCTCGACGATGCCGTGTTCGGCATCGAGCCCCGCGCCGACATCCTGCACCGCGTCGTCACCTGGCAGCTCGAAAAGCGTCGCGGCACCGCCCGTGGCACGCGCGAGCGCAGCGACGTTGCCCGCACCGGCAAGAAGTTCGGCCGCCAGAAGGGCGGCGGCACCGCCCGTCACGGCGATCGCCGCGCGCCCGTCTTCATCGGCGGTGGCAAGGCCCACGGCGCCCGCGTCCGCGACTTCAATCCCTCGCTGAACAAGAAGGTTCGTGCGCTGGGCCTGAAGATGGCGCTCTCGTCGAAGGTCAAGGACGGCTCGCTGTTCGTGATCGACAGCCTGGACGTCGCCGATGGCAAGACCAAGGCGCTGGTCGCCAGCCTTGCCAAGCTGAACTTCACCAAGGCGCTGTTCATCGACGGCGACGCGGTCAATGTCAGCTTCGCCAAGGCGTCCGCCAACATCGTCGGCGTGGACCTGCTGCCGGCCGTCGGCGCCAATGTCTACGACATCCTGAAAGCCGACCAGCTGGTGCTCACCCGCGCCGCTGTCGAAAAGCTGGAGGCCCGCTTCAATGGCTAAAAAGCAGTCGCTTGCCGTCGACAACCGTCATTATGACGTCGTCGTCGCGCCGCACATCACCGAGAAGTCCACGCTTCTTTCCGAGAACAACGCCGTGGTCTTCAAGGTCGCGAACAACGCGTCCAAGCCGGAGATCAAGGCCGCCGTCGAGGCGATCTGGGGCGTGACCGTCACCAGCGTCAACACGCTGGTCACCAAGGGCAAGACGAAGAAGTGGAAGGGCAAGCCCTACACCCGCTCCGACGTCAAGAAGGCGATCGTCCGTCTGGCCGAGGGCCAGTCGATCGACATCACCGAGGGAGTGCGCTGAGATGGCGCTGAAGCATTATAACCCGACGAGCCCGGCCCAGCGCGGCCTGATCCTGGTCGACAAGTCCAGCCTGCACAAGGGCAAGCCCGTCAAGGCGCTGACCGAAGGCAAGCGCAAGACCGGCGGCCGCAACAACAAGGGCCATGTGACCTCGCGCGGCATCGGCGGCGGGCACAAGCAGCGCTATCGCATCATCGACTTCAAGCGTCGCACCTGGGACGTCGAGGGCACGGTCGAGCGCCTGGAATATGACCCCAACCGCACCGCGTTCATCGCGCTGGTCAACTATCCCGACGGCACCCAGGCCTATATCCTGGCGCCGCAGCGTCTCGCCCCGGGTGACAAGGTCATCGCGGCGAAGAAGACCGACGTGAAGCCGGGCAATGCGATGGAACTGGGTCAGATGCCGGTCGGCACGATCATCCACAATATCGAGATGAAGCCGGGCAAGGGTGGTCAGCTCTGCCGGTCGGCGGGCACCTATGCCCAGCTGGTCGGTCGCGATCGCGGCATGGTGATGGTGCGCCTGTCCTCGGGCGAGCAGCGCTATATCCGTTCGGACTGCATGGGCACCATCGGCGCCGTCAGCAATCCGGACAATGGCAACACCAATCTCGCCAAGGCGGGCCGCAATCGCTGGAACGGCATTCGTCCGCTGACGCGCGGCGTTGCCAAGAACCCGGTCGATCACCCGCATGGTGGTGGTGAAGGCCGGACCTCGGGCGGCCGTCATCCGGTCACCCCCTGGGGCAAGCCGACCAAGGGTGCCCGCACCCGCCACAACAAGGCGACGGACAAGATGATCATCCGTAGCCGCCACGCGAAGAAGAAGAGGTAAGCGAGATGGCTCGTTCCGTCTGGAAAGGTCCTTTCGTGGA
This sequence comes from Sphingobium sp., assembly GCA_040508785.1. Taxonomy (GTDB): domain Bacteria; phylum Pseudomonadota; class Alphaproteobacteria; order Sphingomonadales; family Sphingomonadaceae; genus Sphingobium. The sequence continues at coordinate 104,220 of JBEVME010000111.1, read as the reverse complement.
CCTCAGCCTTCTGAAGAAGGCGGAAGTCGCGCAGGATGCCAATGGTCGCTCCGGTCCTATCAAGACCTGGTCGCGCCGTTCCACCATTCTGCCGCAGTTCGTCGGCCTGACGTTCAACGTCTATAACGGCCGCAAGCATGTGCCGGTGTCGGTCAACGAGGATATGGTGGGTCACAAGCTGGGCGAATTCGCCCCGACCCGCTTCTTCCCCGGCCACGCCGCGGACAAGAAGGGCAAGCGCTGATGAGCAAGGAAAAGGCTCCCCGCCGCGTCGCCGACAATGAGGCGCTCGCCGTCGGCACGCAAATTCGCGGTTCGGCCCAGAAGCTGAACCTGGTGGCGACGCTGATCCGCGGCCGCAAGGTCGAGGACGCGCTCAACATCCTGACCTTCTCCAAGAAGGCGATGGCGGTCGACGTGCGCAAGGTGCTGGCGTCGGCCATCGCCAACGCGGAAAACAACCATAATCTGGACGTCGACGCGCTGGTCGTCGCCGAAGCGTCGGTGGGCAAGGCCTTCACGCTGAAGCGTTTCCACACGCGCGGTCGCGGCAAGTCGACCCGGATTCTGAAGCCCTACAGCCGCGTGCGCATCGTCGTGCGTGAAGCTGGCGAAGAAGCGGAGGCCTAAGACATGGGTCACAAGAGCAATCCGATCGGTCTGCGCCTGCAGATCAACCGCACCTGGGACAGCCGCTGGTATGCCGAAGGCCAGGACTATGGGCGTCTGCTGCTGGAGGACCTGAAGATCCGCCAGTTCATCATGAAGACCATGCCGCAGGCCGCGATCTCCAAGGTCGTGATCGAGCGTCCGGCCAAGCTGTGCCGCGTGTCGATCTATGCCGCCCGTCCCGGTGTCATCATCGGTAAGAAGGGCGCGGACATCGAAAAGCTGCGCAAGAAGCTGGCAAGCTTCACCACGTCCGACGTGAGCCTCAACATCGTCGAGATCCGCAAGCCGGAAATCGACAGCCGCCTGGTCGCGCAGGGCATCGCCGATCAGCTCGAGCGCCGCGTTGCGTTTCGCCGGGCGATGAAGCGCGCGGTGCAGTCCGCGCTGCGTCTGGGTGCCGAGGGTATCAAGATCACCTGCGGCGGCCGTCTGGGCGGCGCGGAGATCGCGCGCGTCGAATGGTATCGCGAAGGCCGGGTTCCGCTGCACACGCTGCGCGCGAACGTCGATTATGCCGAAGCGACGGCGCACACCGCCTATGGCGTGTGCGGCATCAAGGTCTGGATCTTCAAGGGCGAGATTCTCGGCCATGATCCGATGGCCACCGACCGGCTCATGCTGGAGGCTCAGACCTCCGGCGTACGCCCGGCACGCTGATTTTAGGGTAGGTATAGCGTCATGCTGCAACCGAAGAAGATGAAGTTCCGCAAGACCTTCAAAGGTCGGATCAAGGGCGATGCGAAGGGCGGCACTGCGCTGAACTTCGGCGCCTATGGCCTCAAGGCCATGGAGCCCGAGCGGATCACCGCGCGCCAGATCGAAGCGGCCCGCCGCGCGATCACGCGCCACATCCGCCGTCAGGGCCGCCTGTGGATCCGCGTGTTCCCCGACGTGCCCGTCACGAAGAAGCCCGCCGAAGTCCGCCAGGGCAAGGGCAAGGGTTCGGTCGAATATTGGGCGGCCCGCGTCGCTCCCGGCCGCATCCTGTTCGAACTGGACGGCGTGCCCGGTCCGCTTGCAGCAGAGGCCTTCTCGCGCGCCGCGATGAAGCTGCCCATCAAGACGAAGGTTGTTGCCCGCCTCGGCGACACCTCGCACCTGGAGGGCTAAGCCATGGCGAACGTCGCTGACCTCAAGACCAAGACGGACGACGAGCTGTCGACCGAACTCAACAACCTGAAGCGCGAGCAGTTCAACCTGCGCTTCCAGGCGGCCACCAACCAGCTGGAAAAGCCCAGCCGGGTCAAGGAAGTCCGCCGCTCGATCGCGCAGATCAAGACCCTGCAGACGGAGCGTAACAGCTCCGCTGCGGCAGCGAAGTAAAGGAAACACACGATGCCCAAGCGCGTGCTGACGGGAACTGTGGTTTCCGACAAGACCGACAAGACGGTCGTGGTCCGTGTAGAGCGCAAGGTTAAGCACGCGCTCTACGGCAAGATCATCCGCCGTTCGAAGAAGTATCATGCCCATGACGAGGGCAACATCTACAAGGAAGGCGAGACGGTCCGCATCGAGGAGACCGCCCCGATTTCCAAGCTCAAGACCTGGAAGGTCATCGAGAAGGTGGATACGCACAAGTCGCCGGAAGTGGCGGCTTAAGCAGTCAGCAATTTAGGAACCGCCGGACGATTTCCGGTAGGCCAGATGAGAAGGAACCGGATCTATGATCCAGATGCAATCCAATCTTGAGGTCGCTGACAACAGCGGCGCCAAGCGCGTCCAGTGCATCAAGGTGCTGGGCGGGTCGAAGCGGCGCTTCGCCGGCGTGGGCGACATCATCGTCGTGTCCATCAAGGAAGCCCAGCCGCGCGGCAAGGTGAAGAAGGGCGACGTGCATCGCGCCGTCATCGTGCGCACGGCGAAGGACATCCGCCGCGCCGACGGCAGCGTCATCCGCTTCGACAGCAACGCCGCCGTCCTGATCAACAAGAATCAGGAGCCGATCGGCACGCGTATCTTCGGCCCCGTCGTTCGTGAGCTGCGCGCGAAGCAGCACATGAAGATCATTTCGCTTGCTCCCGAGGTGCTGTGATGAGCGCTGCCAGAATCAAGAAGGGCGACAAGGTCGTCGTTCTCGCCGGCAAGGACAAGGGCCGCACCGGTACCGTCCTGCAGATGTTCCCCAAGGACGACAAGGTCCTGGTGGAAGGCATCAACGTGCATGTGAAGCACCGCAAGCCGGACCAGTCCAACCCGCAGGGTGGCCTGGACCGCAAGCCCGCGCCGCTGCACATTTCCAACGTGGCCATTGCCGGTGCTGACGGCAAGCCGACCCGCGTCCGCTTTGAAACCAAGGACGGCAAGAAGGTCCGCGTGGCCGTGAAGTCCGGGGAGACGCTGTAATGGCCGACACTTATATCCCGCGCTCCAAATCGCTCTACGACGCCGAGATCGCCAAGGCGATGACCGAGAAATTCGGCTACAAGAACGTCATGGAAGTGCCCAAGATCGAGAAGATCGTGCTCAACATGGGCGTGGGCGAAGCGACCCAGGACAAGAAGAAGGTTACGCAGGCTGCCGAAGAGATGGAGCAGATTGCGGGCCAGAAGCCTGTCATCACCAAGGCGAAGAAGTCGATCGCGCAGTTCAAGCTGCGCGAGGGTATGCCGATCGGCGCGAAGGTCACCCTTCGACGCGAGCGCATGTACGAATTCCTCGACCGCCTGGTGAACATCGCCATGCCCCGCATCCGCGATTTTCGCGGCCTGAACCCCAAGTCGTTCGACGGCCGCGGCAATTATGCCTTCGGCATCAAGGAGCAGCTGATCTTCCCGGAGATCAGCTATGACAAGATCGACAAGGTCCGCGGCATGGACATCATCGTGACCACCACGGCGAAGACGGACGATGAAGCGCGCGAACTGCTGCGCCTCTTCGGCTTCCCCTTCCCGCAGGAAGAAGAGAAGCAGGCGGCCTGAAACAGGTCCCGCTTCTCTCCCAACGCATAGGCAAAGGAAGAGAACTTAAGTCATGGCGAAACTGAGTTCCATCAACAAGAATGAGCGTCGCAAGAAGCTGGTGAAGAAATATGCCGGCCGTTATGCGAAGCTGAAGGCGATAGCGGGCGACAAGAATGCGGACGATAGCGACCGCCTGATTGCGCGCCTGAAAATGGCGGAAATTCCCCGCAACGGCAACCCGACCCGCGTGCGCAACCGCTGCGAGATGACGGGCCGCCCGCGCGCCTATTACCGCAAGTTCCGGCTCTGCCGCATTCAGCTGCGCGATCTGGCCAACAAGGGCCTGATCCCCGGCGTCACCAAGTCGAGCTGGTAAGGATATCATCTCATGGCATTGACCGATCCCCTGGGTGATATGCTCACCCGCATCCGCAACGGGCAGCAGGCGAAGAAGGACAGCGTCGTTTCGCCGGCCTCCAAGCTGCGGGCTCGCGTGCTCGACGTGCTCCAGCGCGAAGGCTATATCCGTGGCTATTCCGAGGAAGCGCTCGGCAAGCACCCGGGTCTGCGCATCGAGCTGAAATATTTCGAGGGCCAGCCGGCGATCAAGCATGTCGCTCGCGTGTCCAAGCCCGGTCGCCGCGTCTATTCGGGCTCCAAGGAGCTTCCGGTGGTGCGCAACGGCCTTGGCATCACGATCGTCTCGACGCCTCGCGGCGTTCTGTCCGACGCCGAAGCGCGCGAACAGAATGTCGGCGGCGAAGTGCTGGCGGAGGTATTCTGATGAGCCGCATCGGCAAGAAACCCGTCGCGATCCCCGCTGGGGTGACCGCGACCATCGAAGGCGGTCAGCTTTCGGTCAAGGGGCCCAAGGGCACCCTGGCCCTGCAGATGCGCGACGAGATCAGCTACACGCTGGAGGACGGCAGCATTTCGGTGCAGCCGGCGAACAAGACCAAGGCGGCGCGCGCCTTCTGGGGAATGCAGCGCACGCTGGTCCAGAACCTGATTACGGGCGTGACCGAGGGCTTTACCAAGAAGCTGCTGATCACCGGCGTCGGTTACCGTGCCAATTCGCAGGGCAAGAACCTGAAGTTGCAGCTCGGCTATTCGCACGATGTCGATTATGCGGTGCCCGAGGGCATCGAGATCAAGACCCCGGACAATACCACGGTCGAGATCAGCGGTATCGACAAGCAGAAGGTCGGCCAGGTAGCCGCCGAAATCCGTCGCTGGCGTAAGCCCGAACCCTATAAGGGCAAGGGCATCAAGTACGAAGGCGAGTTCATCTTCCGCAAGGAAGGGAAGAAGAAGTAAGATGGCAAAGCTTTCCCTCTTCGAGCGGCGTCGCCGCCGCGTTCGCACCGCGCTCAAGGCGGTCTCGGGCCACAAGCCGCGCCTCAGCGTGCACCGTTCGGGCCGGCATATCTATGCCCAGATCATCGATGACGTCGCCGGCAAGACCGTCGCCGCCGCATCGACTCTGGACAAGGACGTGGGGTCCAAGGCTCTGGGCAAGACCGGCGCCACGGCAGAGGCCGCTGCTGACGTCGGCAAGCGTGTCGCCGCCGCCGCCACCGCTGCCGGCGTTTCCAAGGTCGTGTTCGACCGCGGAGGCTTTCTTTTCCATGGCCGCGTCAAGGCGCTGGCCGATGCGGCCCGTGAAGCCGGGCTGGAGTTCTGAGCATGGCTGACGAAATCGATATCCAGGCGCAGGCCGGCGCGCCCGCCGCTGTGGACACCCCCGATGCGGCACCGACGGAGGGACGTGGTCCCCGTCGCGGTCGTGGCGGCAACAACCGTGGCGGCAACGATCGTGGTGGCGGCCGTGGCCGGCGCGACGACCGCCGTGGCGGCAATCGTGACGATGACGGCGGCGAAGAGCTGATCGAGAAGCTGGTCCACATTAACCGCGTCTCCAAGACCGTGAAGGGCGGCAAGCGCTTCGGCTTCGCGGCGCTGGTCGTGGTCGGCGACGGCAAGGGTCGTGCGGGCTTCGGCCATGGCAAGGCCCGCGAGGTCCCCGAAGCCATCAGCAAGGCGACCGCCGCTGCCAAGAAGGGCATGGTCCGCATTCCGCTGAAGGAAGGCCGTACCCTGCACCATGATGGTCTCGGCCATTTCGGTGCCGGCAAGGTCACGCTGCGGTCGGCTCCGGCCGGTACCGGCATCATCGCCGGCGGCCCGATGCGCGCCGTGTTCGAAAGCCTGGGCGTGGCTGACGTCGTCACCAAGTCCAACGGCACGTCGAACCCCTATAACATGATCCGGGCGACCTTCGAGGCGCTGGGCGAGCAGACAAGCCCCAAGTCGGTGGCGCAGCGTCGCGGCAAGAAGATCGCCGACCTGCTCCGTCGCGGTGGCGCTGCCCCCGACGTCGCGCAGGCGGACGCCGAAGCGATCGCGGAGTAACCAATATGGCGAAGATCAAGATCAAGCAGATCGGCTCGCCGATCCGCCGTCCGGCCGACCAGAAGAAGATTCTGATCGGACTCGGCCTCGGCAAGATGCACCGCGTGGTGGAACTTGAGGATACTGCGGAAGTCCGCGGTGCGATCAAGAAGCTGCCGCATATGGTGGCCGTGGTCGAATAATTGAAGAATAGCCCTCTCTCCGTCCGGGGAGAGGGTGGGAAGGGAAGCCGGCACGCCCGCGCTCCTTCCTACTTCGGCCAAGCACCGGCCTGTGCCGGGCAAGCCTTCGTATCTTTCCCCTCAAGGGAACAGAGCGATCAGCGCGACAAAAGCGAAAGCGAGTGCAGACATGAAACTGAACGACATCAAGGACAATGACGGCGCCCGCAAGGGCCGGATGCGCGTCGGACGCGGCATCGGCTCGGGCAAGGGCAAGACCGCCGGTCGCGGCCAGAAGGGCGCCAAGGCGCGCTCGGGCGTCGCCATCAACGGGTTCGAGGGTGGCCAGATGCCGCTCCACATGCGGATCCCGAAGCGCGGCTTCAACAACATCTTCGCCAACGACTATGCGATCGTGAACCTGGGCGCGGTCCAGGCCGCGATCGACGCCGGCAAGCTGGACGCGGCCGCGACCATCGACCATGCGGCGCTCAAGGCTGCGCACCTCGCCCGTGGCGGCAAGGACGGCGTCCGCCTGCTCGGCAAGGGCGAACTGACCGCCAAGGTCGGCTTCCTGGTCGCCGGTGCGTCGAAGGGCGCCATCGAGGCGGTCGAGAAGGCCGGCGGCACGGTCGAAGTGATCGCTGTCGTTCCGGCGGCTGAAAAGGCCAAGGCCAAGAAGGGCACAGCCCTTGCCGCCGCCAAGGCCGCGCGCAAGGCGTAAGCGTCCTCGCAGGCGGCTTGCAACATCGACCCCGCTGCCCGATATGGGCCGGCGGGGTCATGTGCTTTAAGGGGGATTTGCCGCTCGTTCCGCCGGCGGCAATTACCGGTTCGACAGCACCCCCACGCCCCGTTAAGGGGGTAGCGATTTCGCGCCGGGTCAGCCGGCAAAAGAGTTTTTGAAGGGCAGTCCCATGGCATCCAGGGCCGACCAGCTCGCATCCAGCCTCAGCCTCGCCAAGTTCGGGCAGGCTACCGATCTCAAGAAGCGTCTGTGGTTCACGCTCGGGGCGCTGATCGTTTTCCGCTTCCTCAGCTTCGTGCCCCTGCCAGGCATCGATCCCACCGCGCTCTCGACGCTCTATGCCCAGACCAATGGCGGCATACTCGACATCTTCAACACCTTCTCGGGTGGCTCGCTGTCGCGCATGAGCCTGATCGCGCTCGGCGTGATGCCCTATATCACCGCCTCGATCGTGGTGCAGCTCGGCGCTTCGCTGTCGCCCAAGCTTGCGGCGATCAAGAAGGAAGGCGAAAGCGGTCGCAAGAAGCTCAACCAATATACCCGCTACGGCACAGTCGGGCTGACGGCGATCCAGGGCTATTTCATCGCCGTGGGCCTCGAAAGCTATGGTGCCCAGTCCGGCGTGCAGGCCGTGGTCGATCCGGGCTATCTGTTCCGCATCGCGGCCGTCGTCTCGCTGATCGGCGGCACGATGTTCCTGATGTGGCTGGGTGAGCAGATCACCAGCCGCGGCATCGGCAATGGCGTGTCGCTCATCATCATGGCGGGCATTGTGGCCCAGCTGCCGGTGACGCTCAGCAACCTGTTCAAATCGGGCAGCGAGGGGTCGATTTCCGGCCTGCTGATCATGCTCGTCATCCTCGCCGCGCTCGGTCTGATCCTCCTGATCTGCTTCATGGAGCGCGCGCAGCGCCGCGTTCTTATCCAGTATCCCAAGCGCCAGACGCGCCAGGGCATCATGCAGGCCGACCGCAGCCATCTGCCGCTCAAGGTCAACACCGCCGGCGTCATCCCGCCGATCTTCGCCAGCTCGCTGCTGCTGATGCCCCTCACCATTTCCCAGTTCGCCGGCCAGACGGTGGCGGGCGAGAGCCGGCTCGGCGACTTCGTGCTGACGCTGAACCAGTATCTGGCGCACGGAAGCCCGGTCTATATGGGCCTTTATGGCCTCGGCATCGTGTTCTTCTGCTTCTTCTACACCGCCGTGGTGTTCAATCCGGAAGAAACCGCCGACAATCTGAAGCGTAACGGCGGCTTCATCCCCGGCATCCGTCCGGGCAAGAATACCGAGACCTATCTGGACTATGTGCTGACGCGGATCACCGTGATCGGCGCCGCCTATCTGGCCTTCATCTGCCTGGTGCCCGAATTCGCAATAGCCCGCGCCGGCATTCCATTCTATCTGGGCGGGACTAGCCTGCTGATCGTGGTCAATGTAACCATCGATACGGTGACGCAGATCCAGAGCCACCTGCTGGCGCATCAATATGGCGATCTGATCAAGAAGGCGAAGCTCAAGGGGCGGATGCGCTGAAGCGCAAACCGTCAATGGCGCTCTAACAGGGGAGAAGGTGCGCAATGAACATCATCCTGCTCGGCCCTCCGGGCGCAGGCAAGGGCACGCAGGCGGCCAGGCTGGTGGAAAGCCGGGCCATGGTCCAGCTTTCGACCGGTGACATGCTTCGCGCGGCCGTCAAGGCGGGTACGCCAGTCGGCCTCCAAGCCAAGGCGCTGATGGAATCGGGCGCGCTGGTGCCTGATGAAGTGGTTTCGGGCATCATCGGCGAGGCACTCGATGCGCTGCCGGCCGACACGGGCGTCATCTTCGACGGCTATCCCCGGACCGAGGCCCAGGCGCATTCGCTGGACACCATCCTGGCCGAGCGCAGCCGCACGCTGGACCATGTCATCGAACTGGAAGTCGACGAGGACGCGCTGGTCGAGCGCATCACCGGGCGCTTCACCTGCGCCACCTGCGGCGCGGGCTATCACGACATATTCGCCACGCCCAAGGTGGATGGCGAGTGCGACAAGTGCCACGGCCACGAGTTCAAGCGCCGCCCCGACGACAATGAGGAAACCGTGCGCACCCGCATGGCCGAATATCGCGGCAAGACGGCGCCGATCCTGCCGATCTACGAGGCGCGCGGCATCGTGTCCCGCGTCGACGGCATGGCCGACATGGATGAGGTGACGACTGCCATCGCGGCTATCTTGGACGGCGTCACCGTCTAGGCTATGCTGCTCGCTTCCATGCGAGGAAAGGCGATGCGCCCATTCCATGCTGCACTGCTGGCGGGCTTGCCGGTCCTGGCGATGTCCTGGGCCGCCGATGCCAAGGTAGCGTCGTCGAGCGACGTGGGCTTTGCGGTGCAGGACGGATTCGACCTGGCGTCGGGAGACGCCGCCGCTGTCTATGCGCTGATAGCTACGCCCGCGCGCTGGTGGAACGCCGCGCACAGCTATAGCGGCAATGCGGCCAATCTCACGATCGATCCCCGCGCCGGTGGCTGCTTCTGCGAAGCCGTGCCGGCCAGGGACGGCAAACCCGCCGGCAGCGTCGAACATGCCCGCGTCGTCTATGCCGCGCCGGGGGAAGAGTTGCGGCTTTCGGGCGCGCTCGGTCCGCTCCAGTCCGAAGCGGTCACCGGCTCGCTCGGCTTCAAGATCGCGCCCCAGGGCAAGGGGGGCCTGCGCGTCACCATGACCTATGTCGTCGGCGGCTATGCACGAATGCCGATGTCCCAGCTGGCGCCGCTGGTGGACCAGGTGCTGTCTGAACAGGTGCAGAGCCTGCGCCGCGCCGCCCAAGCCGGACGTCCCTGAACGGGACTCGCCAGGGTTAACACGCGTTTAACTCCGATCTTAACTGAATAGTCGTCGCTGCGTTGCTATGCGCGGGGCATGGCGCCAGCACCTTCCCGTCGTGGCCGACTCACCGAGCTGGATGCGCTGCGTGGCATCGGCGCGCTGTGCGTGCTCGTATTCCATTATTCGACCCGTTTTCAGGAGCTATTCCCGCAGACCGCGCATGTGCCGTTCAGCTTCCCCGGCGGCAATTATCGCGTTCTCCTGTTCTTCGTGATCTCGGGCTTCGCCATCTTCTTCACGCTCGACCGGATCGCGACGGTCTCCGACTTTGTGGTCAACCGCTTCGCCCGGCTCTATCCCGCCTATCTGGTCGCGATGCTGCTGACCCTGTCGATCGAATATCTCGCCCAGGCGTGGCAACTGCTGATCGCGCCCGGCGCCATCCTCGCCAATATCACGATGCTCCAGGGCTTCGCATTCATCCCGGAGGTGGACGGCGCATACTGGACGCTGACCGTAGAGATCGCCTTCTACTTCTGCATGGTGTCGCTGTGGAAATGGATCGGCCTCAAGCGGCTGGAGCCCGCGCTCGCGGCCTGGCTGGTGGTGCGCTGGCTCTACTGGGTCTGGCCCGACATGCCAGAGCGCGTCATCATGCTGCTGGTGCTGCGCTACACTCCCTTCTTCATCATCGGCATGCTGAGCTATCGCGTGTGGGCGGGGCAGCGCAGCTGGCGGCAACAGGCGCCCTATGCCGCGCTGGCGCTGCTGTCGATCGCGACGATGGAGAGCTGGGACGTGACGGTCGTCGGGGTGACCCTGCTGGTGGCCTTCTCCGCGCTCATCGCCGGGCGTCTGCGCTTTATCGCCATCCGGCCGCTCGTATGGCTGGGCGGCATCAGCTATTCCTTCTACCTCATCCACCAGCATGTCGGTTTCGTCGTCATGCTGCGGATGGCGGATCATGGCTATAGCCCGTGGATTGGCTTCGTCGCCGCCTTCGTCGTCGCGCTCGGTCTCGGCACGCTGATCAACCGTGCGGTCGAGCGGCCGGCGGGCGAGGCAATCCTGGCATGGTGGAAGCGGCGCCGCGCCGCGCGCGCCCTTGTGGCGGATATCGCGCCCAGCCGGACCTGAGCGCAGCGACAGGCTGACAGTGGCCGAAACTGCTGCTATCGGCCGCGCATGACCGATCTTGCCCATATCCGAAACTTCTCCATCATCGCGCATATCGACCATGGCAAATCGACCCTGGCCGACCGGCTGATCCAGCGCACGGGCGGGCTGAGCGATCGCGAGATGAGCGCACAGGTCCTCGATAACATGGATATCGAGAAGGAGCGCGGCATCACCATCAAGGCGCAGACCGTGCGCCTCGACTATCGCGCCAGGAATGGCGAGCTTTATGCGCTCAACCTCATGGACACGCCGGGCCATGTCGATTTCGCCTATGAGGTGTCCCGCAGCCTGGCCGCGTGCGAAGGGGCGCTGCTGGTGGTGGACGCCGCGCAGGGGGTAGAGGCGCAGACGCTGGCGAACGTCTACCAGTCGATCGAGCATGACCATGAGATCGTGCCGGTCATCAACAAGATCGACCTGCCGGCCGCCGAACCGGAAAAGGTGCGCAAGGAGATAGAGGACGTGATCGGTCTCGACGCGTCCGAGGCGGTTCTGGCGAGCGCCAAGTCCGGGATCGGGATCGACGAGGTTCTGGAAGCGATCGTCGGGAAGATCCCGCCGCCCAAGGGCGACCGCGCCGCGCCGCTGGAGGCGATGCTGGTGGACAGCTGGTACGATCCCTATCTGGGCGTTGTTATCCTGGTGCGCGTCATCAACGGCGTCATAAAAAAGGCCCAGAACATCAAGTTCATGATCGGCGGCACCGAGCATCTGATCGACCGGGTCGGCTGCTTCCGGCCCAAGATCGAGCAGCTGGCCGAGCTTGGCCCCGGCGAGATCGGCTTCATCACCGCGCAGATCAAGGACATCAGCCAGACCCGCGTCGGTGATACCATCACCACGGTCAAGAACGGAGCCGCCAAACCGCTGCCAGGCTTCAAGGAGGTGCAGCCGGTGGTGTTCTGCGGCCTGTTCCCCGTCGACGCCAATGATTTCGAGAAGCTGCGCGATTCCATCAGCAAGCTGCGCCTCAACGACGCCAGCTTCAGTTTCGAGATGGAGACCAGCGCGGCGCTGGGCTTCGGCTTCCGCTGCGGCTTCCTGGGCCTGCTCCACCTGGAGATCATCCAGGAGCGGCTGACCCGCGAATATGATCTGGACCTCATCACCACGGCGCCGTCGGTGGTCTATGATATCCACATGAACGACGGATCGGTGCGGCACCTGCACAATCCGGCCGACATGCCCGATGCCAATCATATCGACACTATCGAGGAGCCGTGGATCGAGGCGGTGATCTACTGTCCCGACGAATATCTGGGGAGCATATTGAAGCTCTGCCAGGACCGGCGCGGCATCCAGAAGAACCTCACCTATGTGGGCGGTCGCGCACAGGTGACCTACGAGCTGCCGCTCAACGAAGTGGTGTTCGACTTCTACGATCGCTTGAAGAGCATCAGCCGGGGCTATGCCAGCTTCGACTATCATCAGATTGGCGCGCGCGAGGGCGATCTCGTCAAGATGAGCATACTCGTCAACAGCGAGCCGGTAGACGCGCTCAGCATGATCGTGCACCGCGGCACCGCGGAGAGCCGGGGGCGGGGCATGTGCGAGCGGCTCAAGGACCTCATCCCCCGTCACCTGTTCAAGATCCCGATCCAGGCCGCGATCGGCGGCAAGGTGGTTGCGCGCGAGACCATCGCCGCGATGCGCAAGGACGTGACCGCCAAATGCTATGGCGGCGACATCAGTCGCAAGAAGAAGCTGCTCGACAAGCAGAAGGAAGGCAAGAAGCGGATGCGCGAATATGGATCGGTACAGATCCCGCAGGAAGCGTTCATCGCGGCCCTGCGGATGGGGGATGAGGGGTAGTCAGCGGCCCATGCCTCGGCGCCAGCCGATATGGCCCCGATCAGGTCGCCATAGCTAGCGCAACTTGGCGATGTTCAGGCCGTCGTTCTTCGCGCGCTGCTTCACCGATTCCTCGCTGCGGGTCAGCGCCTTGGCGATCGCCTTGAGGGCCATGCCCTTTTTGGCGAGCATGTGGAGCTTCTGGACCTCTTCCTGTGTCCAGGGCTGCTTGTGGCGTTCGAAGCGTTCGGCGGCCATCGCGGTTCAATCCGCGAACGGATCGCGCACGAGGATGGTATCCTCGCGCTCCGGGCTGGTCGAAACAAGCGTCACGGGGCAGCCGATCAGCTCTTCGATCCGGCGGATATATTTGATCGCCTGCGCGGGCAGGTTCGCCCAGCTGCGGGCCCCCGCCGTGGTGTCGGCCCAGCCCTCGATGCTCTCGTAGATCGGTTCTGCCCGCGCCTGGTCCTGCGCATGCGCCGGGAGATAATCATAGCTCTTCTCGCCGATCCGGTAGCCGATACAGATCTTGAGTTCCTCGAATCCGTCGAGCACGTCCAGCTTGGTGAGCGCGATGCCGGTGACGCCCGATACCGCGACCGACTGGCGCACCAGCACGGCGTCGAACCAGCCGCAGCGGCGCTTGCGCCCCGTAACGGTACCGAATTCATGGCCGCGCTCGCCAAGGCGCTGGCCGGTCGCGTCCTCCAGTTCGGTCGGAAAGGGGCCGGAACCGACGCGGGTCGTATAGGCCTTGACGATGGCCAGCACGAAGCCGGCGCCGCTGGGGCCAAGGCCGGTGCCGCTTGCCGCCGTGCCCGCGACCGTGTTGGACGAGGTGACGAAGGGATAGGTGCCGTGGTCGATATCGAGCAGCGTACCCTGCGCGCCTTCGAAAAGGATGCGCTTGCCGTCCGCCTTCGCCTTGTTCAGCGTCACCCAGACGGGCTTGACGAAGGGCAGGATGAAGTCCGCGATCTCGGTGAGTTCCGCGATCAGCCGGACGCGATCGATCGGCGCTTCGCCAAAGCCCGCGCGCAACGCGTCATGATGCGCGGTCAGCCGGTCGATCTGCGGGCCGAGATCGTCGAGATGGGCAAGGTCGCACACGCGGATGGCGCGGCGGCCGACCTTGTCCTCATAGGCCGGGCCGATGCCGCGCCGGGTGGTGCCGATCTTGCCGGCGCCAGACGCATCCTCGCGCAGCCCGTCCAGGTCGCGGTGGAAGGGCAGGATCAGCGGGCAGGTCTCCGCGATCTGCAAGTTTTCGGGGGTAATGGTCACGCCCTGCGCGGTCAGCTTCGCCACCTCGTCGCGGAAATGCCAGGGGTCGAGCACCACGCCATTGCCGATCACCGACAAGGTGCCACGCACGATCCCCGACGGGAGGAGCGACAGCTTGTAGACCTTCTCGCCCACCACCAGCGTATGGCCGGCATTATGCCCACCCTGAAAGCGCGCGACGACATCGGCGCGCTCGGCGAGCCAATCGACGATCTTGCCCTTGCCCTCGTCGCCCCACTGGGCGCCGATCACGGTGACGTTGGCCATGGATACAGGTCTCCACCTGCCGGACGACCCAGGCCGCCCTTCGACAGGACTCGGCGACCGGGTGGAATGGAGCGGCGCGCGCGGGCGCCGGATGCGGGCGGCGGTTAGCGCCACAGGGGACGCGCGTCAAGGCAAGAGGCGCTATCGCGCCAGTTCGATCGGGATGCCGATGTCGATGTCGGCCCATTTCGTGTCGGTCGTCAGAGCTGTCGCGCCCCGATTCGCCGCCAATGCGAGACAGGCCCGGTCGCCAAGCGACAGGCCATGGGCTTTGGTCGCCATCCGCAATTGTCCCGCCATCCGTGCCTGCGCCTGGGTGAAATCGACGACGCGCAGGTCCAGTTCGGTCAGGCTTTCGTCTATCACACCATCGGCGACGCCGCGCTCCTGCAGCTTGGCGACGACTTCGGACAGATTGACGGCGCCGACGCAGGCGTCCGGCAGACAGGCTTCCACCCTGGCGGCGCCTCTTTCGTCGAGCATCAGCGCCAGCAGCGCCGAGGCGTCCAGCACATAGGCTGTGTCAGTCATCTCTGGCGGAGCGACGGTCGGCGATCAGTTCGTCGGACAGGGGTGGGCCGGGTGAGATATGCGCCCGCAGCCGCTGTTGCACCTTCGCCACCGCATCGCGCAGCGGCCGGACGTGCAGTTCGCCATTGACGACGCGCATCATGACGGCGGCGCCATCGGTAAGGCCCAATTGCCGCCGGATGTTCGCCGGCACCTGCAACCGTCCGCCGCTTACCAGCTTGCCGCTGCGCACATTCACCGCTCGTCTCCCGACAGATCGGAAGCATCATACAGGTTTTTCAAATTTGTCGCAAACGCGACAATGTCAGTAGGGGCGCACTTGCTCGCCATCCAGCCAGTGGGAGCAGCGCAGGCTGGCGCCATGCTCGTCGCCCGTCAGCGCGGCGATCGTGTGCCAGCCCTTACCGCGCAGGGCGGCGGCGCGGGCGGCCTCGTGGCCGATCGGCAGGAACAGGCGACGAGCCGGTTCGCCGCCAAAGCCCGCATCGATCAGCGGGTCGGGATAGAGCGAGAAGCCCATCGCCGGTTCCTCGCTACCGTCGGCGCGGGTGATGGCATAGCTGCCGCCCCGGCCGATCTCGCCGATGAAGCCTTCCGCGAAGATCGAGAAGCCGAACCAGTTCTGATATTCGAAGCCATGCCGCTCGGTCGGGTCGAGCGTCAGGGTGATGTCCCAGCCGATCGGTTTCGCGATCGCGCGCAGGCCCGCCGTGCGGCTGTCGATGGCGCCGCCGAGCGCGGCGCTGAGCGCCTCCAGCCGGTCCATCGCGGCGTGGAAGGGGCCGGTCGCTTCCATCAGGGGCAGGTAAGCCGCGGCGGCCTCGCCCAGCGCGACCAGCGCGCCGGCGTCCTTGGCGTCCAGTTCGGTGCGCACCGATTCGATCGCTTGCGGAGCGAGGGGCAGGGCGCTTGCCGCCAGTGCGTCGACCAGGTCGGGCAGGGTGAAGTCGATGGTGATGCCGGTCACGCCAGCCGCCTGTAGCGCCTCGATCGCCACGTTCACGATCTCGACCGCGGCGGCGACGCTGTCCGATCCGATCAGTTCGGCGCCGACCTGCAACCGCTCGCGCTCGGGTCGCAACTGGTTGGCGCGCAGCCGCACGACCGGGCCGGCATAGGAGAGGCGCAGCGGGCGCGGCGCGGCGGCGAGGCGCGTGGCGGCGATGCGGCCGACCTGCGCCGTCATGTCCGGCCGGACGGCCAGGCTGCGCTGCGACACCGGATCGACGACGCGCAGCAGATCCTGCGCGCGCATCGACTTGAGGCGGCCGACCAGCGTCTCCTCGAACTCCGCGATCGGCGGCATGACCCGCTCATAGCCATGGGTCGCCGCGGTATCGAGCACGGTACGGGCGAGGCGCGCGGAGGCTTCGGCCTGCGGGGGCAGGCGGTCGGACAAGCCTTCAGGCAGGAGGCCGGGTGGGATGGTCACCTTAAAGCCCTCCCCCTGGGGAGAGGGTTGGGAGAGGGGGAAGGGCGCAGGGCTTGAGATATTACACTCAAAACCCCCTCCAAATTTCCCATCACATCATTGTTACCAAACCTCAGCACCCGATACCCCAGCGATTCCAGAAATTCCGTTCTGCGCGCGTCATAGCGATCTTCGGCCGGATGTGTATCCCCATCGATTTCAATGATCAGCCGATCCGCCTTGGACGCGAAATCGACGATGTACGGCGCGATGATCGTCTGCCGCGTGAATTGCTGATCCTCGAAGCGATTGGCGCGCAGGGCGAGCCACATCTTCTGTTCGGCCGGCGTCGGATTCGCACGCATGGCTTTGGCGCGTTGCTTCAGCTTCGGGTCCAGGCGCATCGTAGCCCCCCTCTCCCAAACCCTCCCCCCGAGGGGGGAGGGCTTTTAGTCAAGCGAACCGCAGCAGCTTGACCTGCTTGACGCCCGCCAGGTTGCAGATTTCCCAGCGCAGCGGCTCGGTCACGGTGCCGTCGACCGACAGCAGCAGCACCGCTTCGCCGCCCTGGTTGCGGCGGCCCAGGTGGAATGTGCCGATATTGACCTGCGCCTCGCCCAGCGTCGATCCAAGGCGACCGATGAAGCCGGGCGCGTCCTGGTTGACGATATAGAGCATCGTGCCGGCCAGGTCCGCCTCCACCTTGATGCCGAACAGTTCGACCAGGCGCGGGCTGGTCGGGCCGAACAGCGTGCCCGCGACCGATCGATCGCCATTGTCGGTGGTCACGGTGACCCGGATCAGCGTCTGGTAGGCGCCCTCGCGCTCATGCCGCACTTCGCGCACGTCCAGGCCCCGTTCCTTCGCCAGGAAGGGGGCGTTGACCATGTTCACCGTGTCCGAATAGACGCGCATCAGCCCGGCCAGCACGGCGGCGGTAATCGGCTTCTGGTTCAGTTCGGCGGCATGGCCCTCCACCTCGATCGCGACGCCGGTGATGGCATCGCCCTCCAACTGGCCGATCAGGCTGCCCAGCTTTTCGGCCAGCGCCATATAGGGCTTGAGCTTGGGCGCTTCCTCGGCGCTCAGCGAAGGCACGTTCAGCGCATTGGTGATGCCGCCGTCCAGCAGATAGTCGGACAGCTGTTCGGCCACCTGGAGCGCGACGTTTACCTGTGCCTCGTCGGTGGAGGCGCCCAGATGGGGGGTGGAGATGAAGTTGGGCGTGCCGAACAGGGGCGATTCCTTCGCTGGCTCGGTCACGAACACGTCGAGCGCGGCGCCCGCGACCTGGCCCGAATCGAGAGCCTCCTTCAGCGCCGCCTCGTCGATCAGGCCGCCGCGCGCGCAGTTGATGATGCGCACGCCCTTCTTGGTCTTGGCCAGCGCCTCCTTCGAAAGGATGTTGCGCGTCTGGTCGGTCAGCGGCGTGTGCAGCGTGATGAAGTCGGCCTTCGCCAGCAGCGTGTCGAGGTCCGCCTTTTCCACGCCCATGTCGATCGCGCGTTCGGGGGTCAGGAAGGGATCGAAGGCGACGACCTTCATTTTGAGGCCGAGCGCGCGGTCGGCGACGATCGACCCGATATTGCCCGCACCGATGAGGCCCAGCGTCTTGCCGGTGACCTCCACGCCCATGAAGCGGTTCTTCTCCCACTTGCCGGCCTGGGTCGAAGCGTCGGCCTCGGGCAGCTGGCGGGCGAGCGCGAACATCAGCGCGATGGCATGTTCGGCGGTGGTGATCGAGTTGCCGAACGGCGTGTTCATCACGATCACGCCCTTGGCGCTCGCATAGGGAATGTCGACATTGTCGACGCCGATGCCGGCGCGGCCGATGACCTTCAGGTTGGTGGCGGCGTCCAGGATCGCCTTGGTCACCTTGGTGGACGAGCGGATGGCCAGGCCATCATACTCGCCGATGATGGCGATCAGTTCTTCGGGCGTCTTGCCGGTGATCTCGTCGACCTGCACGCCCCGGTCGCGGAAGATCGCGGCGGCGCGGGGGTCCATCTTGTCGCTGATAAGTACCTTGGGCATTTGGGAAATCCTTATATTGTGTTCCTGCGAAAGCAGGAACCCAGAGCGGCGATGCGCAGCGCCCTGAACCTTGGACTCCTGCTTTCGTAGGAGCACGGCGTGGAGAGTCAGGCGGCCTTCACGGTCGCATAGGCCCAGTCGAGCCACGGGCCGAGCGCCTCGATATCGGCGGTGTCCACCGTCGCGCCGCACCAGATGCGCAGCCCCGCCGGGGCATCGCGATAGCCCGCGATGTCGAGCGCCGCGCCTTCCTTTTCGAGCAGGCCGGCGAAGCTCTTGATGAAGGCTTCGTCCGCACCTTCGACCGTCAGGCACACGCTGGTCCTGGACCGCGACGCCGCATCGGTGGCCAGATGGCCGAGCCAGTCCCGCTCCGCCACGATCCGGTCGAGCGCCGCCGCATTGGCGTCCGACCGGGCGATGAGGCCCTGCGCGCCGCCGACCGACCTGGCCCATTCCAGCGCGAAGATCGCGTCCTCGACGGCCAGCATCGATGGCGTATTGATCGTCTCGCCTTTGAACACGCCCTCGGCCAGCTTGCCCTTGGAGACGAGGCGAAAGACCTTGGGCAGCGGCCAGGCCGGCGTGTAGCTTTCCAACCGCTCGACGGCGCGGGGACCAAGGATCAGCACGCCATGGCCGCCCTCGCCGCCCAGCACCTTCTGCCAGGAGAAGGTGGCGACGTCGATCTTCGCCCAGTCGATCGGATAGGCGAAGACGGCGCTGGTCGCGTCGGCGAAGGTCAGGCCCTCTCGGGTTTCCGGGATCCAGTCCGCGTTCGGCACGCGCACGCCGCTGGTGGTGCCGTTCCAGGTGAACAGCACGTCGGTGCTGAAATCCACCGTCGAAAGATCGGGCAACTGGCCGTAATCGGCCTTGATGACGGTGGGATCGAGCTTCAGTTGCTTGGCCGCGTCCGTCACCCAGCCTTCGCCGAAGCTTTCCCAGGCCAGCGTCGTGACCGGGCGGGCGCCGAGCATCGTCCACATCGCCATTTCGAAGGCGCCGGTGTCGCTGCCGGGCACGATGCCGATGCGGTGCGTGTCGGGCAGGTTCAGCAGCTCGCGCATCAGGTCGATGCTGTAGGCCAGCCGGGTCTTGCCGATCTTGCTGCGGTGCGAGCGGCCGAGCGAGTCGGTGGCGAGCCTGTCGGCGCTCCAGCCCGGAGGCTTGGCGCAAGGACCCGAAGAGAAAAAGGGGCGAGCCGGCAGGGTTGCGGGCTTGGCGGCAGGCGCAATGGTGGCGCCTGCGGCAATGATATCAGTCATGTAATGCGTCTCCTTGCAGAGAGCACGCGCGGCGTTGGGACCGCGTGGCCCGTCGGCCCCTCTAGCGGCAAAAGCCCGATAGTCAAGCCGACAGGCGGGTCTCGCGCCCGGCACACAGATTGTCGTGGATCAGCACATCGTCGCGATAGAGATGGCGTATCCTGGCGATCTGGTCCGCCCCGAGCCGCAGTGCGGCGGGTTGCGAGGCGTTGAGATGCGGCAAATCTCCCCCGCTTGCGCGGCGCAGCGAAGGGACGATCCGTGCAATGTCGTCCATGAGGAAAAGCTGGTCGATGGCGATGTTGCCCGTCCGATCGGTGATGAACCAGCTTTGCGGACGGAATACATAGTCGAGATGATAGGGCGAGGCCACATCGTCCAGATGGTCGAGACATTCGTCTATGGTCCGCAAAGCCGTATAGCGGTGCGCGAACATCGGCGACATGGGCTGGTCGAGCGTGCCGCCGGTGCGGGCGAAGCGGCAGGCGGACAGGAAGCGGTCGACCGGATCACGGATCAGCGCGAAGCGAGGCAGGTCCGCCATGATGTCGGGCGCCACCCTGTCATAATAGCGGACCGACGGATGGCCGATCTGCCTGCCATAGAGGCCGTGGCTTACCGACATGCCGGCATTTTTGGGAATGTGGATGAAGAGGATGCCCGCCGCGCGGATCATGTCGAGCCGGGCCCGTTGCCCCGCGCTGATCGGCGGTCGGATGCCGGCTGCACACGCCTTTTCCCGCACATCGGCGACAAAATGCACGTTGAAAAGGCGGGCGAGACAGTTTTTGCGGAAGTCGCGCGACAGGCGGCGCGCGGAGGGCGGATCGGAGCAAAGCGTCAGCATCGCAAGCACAACGCCGCGAAACGCGCACTGGCGTCCCCGAAGTGGCGGGCCGTTGTCGCGATGCGACGGAACGAAGCGACGCTTACCCTTCGTCAAGGATCGGGATGGTAAATCCGTCGTCATGCATAACATGCCGACCGCAAGCGGACAGTCGAGGGAATGGCGCGGCCGGGCCGCGGCCCTGCTGGTCCTGACCCTCTTGCTGGCAGCCTGCGGTGGCGAGATGGTCCCGCGCGGCCGGACGCTGTCGACGCCGACGCCGCGCGCCGCGCCGGCGCTCCAGCAGGCCGACCTGCGGCAGTGCATGGCCAAGCTCGCGTCGCAGGCGGTCGCCTTCTCGCCGCTGCCCGACCAGCGCTTCGGTGGCGGCTGCAGCGCGCTCGGCAGTGTGAAGCTGCTCGACATCGGCGTGCCGGCGACGAATCTGGGAGCGATGACATGCGGCCTTGCCGCCAATTTCGCGGCCTGGGCGCGTTTCGGCGTGCAGCCGGCCGCGCGCCTGGTGCTGGGCACCGAAGTGGTGCGGATCGAAACCTTCGGCACCTATAGCTGCCGCCCGATCGCCGGCAGTTCCAAACTGTCGGAACATGCCCACAGTAATGCGGTCGACGTCGCTGCCTTCGTGCTGGCGGACGGCCGGCGCATCAGTGTGGAGCAAGGCTGGCATGGTGACGGCACGACCCGCCGTTTCCTTCAGATCGTCCGCGCGAGCGCGTGCAAGCGCTTCAATACGGTGCTCAGCCCCGACTATAATGCCGCACATTACAATCATCTGCATTTCGACATGGGCAACGGCGGCGGCTTTTGCCGCTGAGCCGCGCGATCAGGCCGGCGGCGGCTTTTGCCGCTGAGCCGCACGATCAGGCCGGCGGCTTTTGCCGCTGGGGCGGCCTTGGCAATCGCGCGCGCCGCCATTAATTGCCGACGATGACCAACCGAGAAATAGAAGAGCGCAAATTTCGTCCCGCCCGGCAGGAAGCAGTGGATGCGCGCAAGGCCGCAGGTACGCCGCAGACGCAGAGCGCGGCCTATAAGCTGGCCTTCCAGGACACCGAATTCCTGCTGCGCGAGGATCTGCGGCCGGTGCGTTTCCAGCTTGAGCTGATGAAGCCGCAGCTGCTGATGGACGAGGCGAAGATCGAATCGACATTCGTCTTCTACGGCTCGGCCCGCATTCCGCAGCCCGATCAGGTGCAGGCGCGGATCGACGCCGCCACCACCCCCGAGCAGAAGCGGATCGCCGAAAATCTGGGCAGGAAGGCGCGCTATTATGACGAGGCGCGCAAGCTGGCGCGGATCGCGGCCCAATATCCCAGCCGCGAGGATGGCTGCCATCATTTCGTGGTCTGTTCGGGCGGCGGGCCCTCGATCATGGAGGCGGCCAATCGCGGCGCGGCGGACGTGGGCGCGCAGACGATCGGCATGAATATCGTCCTGCCGCACGAGCAGTCGCCCAATCGCTTCGTCACGCCCGACCTGAGCTTCCAGTTCCATTATTTCGCGCTGCGCAAGATGCATTTCCTGCTGCGGGCGCGGGCGCTGGCGGTGTTTCCGGGGGGCTTCGGGACATTCGACGAATTTTTCGAGCTGCTGACCCTGATCCAGACCGGCAAGATGAAGCCGATCCCGATCCTGCTGTTCGGCCGCGACTTCTGGACGCGGGTCGTGGATTTCGAAGCGCTGGTGGACGAGGGGGTGATCGCGCCGTCGGACCTCAATCTCATCACCTGGGTGGAGAGCGCCGAGGAGGCATGGGGCGCGGTGCAGACCTTCTACGCGGACAGCGAGGCGCCCGCCTGTGATTGACCGGCGTCAGAAGCGCAGGGCGTAGCGAAGCGCCGCGCCCCTGTCGGGCGGCATCGCGGCAACATGTCCCGGCTGGCGGCGCAGGAAAAGGTTGAGATCGAGCCAGCCCCCGGCGGCGGGCAGGCCGTAGTCGGCTTCCGCATCCACCTCCCGCCCCTGCGGCGCCAGCGAGAGCAGGCGGCGATCCATGGCGACGGCGCCGGTCGCATAGTCATAGGCGACCGGCAACCAGAGCGTCAGCCCGCCGGCGTCCACGCGTAACGGCTGCGACAGGCGCAGCGACAGCCGGTCCATCGGCAGGGCCAGTCCGCCACGCGATGCATCGAGCGACCATGCGCTGCTGCGCAGGCGCAGGTCCGCCGCGCGGGTCCAGCCCTGCCGCATCGTCAGGCCAAGCGCCCATCCGGGGCCCGGCGTGGCATCGAGCCGTGCGTCGAGAAACAATGTCCTCCCCGAGCGCGCGCCGATGGCGTCGCCGAAGCGCGCTCCGAGCACGGTGGCGCCCTCGTCGAGCAGACCGATCCCGCCGTACAGGCCGATGGCGCCGAGCCGGGTCGCGACGCCCATGCTCGACAGGGTGTAGCGATCCGCACGGGCCTGTTCCTGCTCGCCATGGGCCGGCGCCACGCGGCCCCGCTCGAAACCAGTGATGAGCGTGACCGAATTGCCGAGCCGCTGGGCGATGGAGAGGCTGTCCGTGCCGCGCCGGACAAAGCCGATGTGCGAGCCCGCATTGCCGGCGACCAGCCACTGGCCGCTGCTTGTGCCATCCGGGCCGGGCAGGTCGGCGCGTTGCGAAAAACCGAAGCGCAGGCGCGTGCCCGCCATGGGCGACAGGCTGATGCTGCCGGACATGGGGCGGGGGCGGGCCTGTTCCTGCGCCGGCAGCGCCAGCCCGGCGATCCCGTCGATCGCCACGGGCTGGCGGGCAATGTCGAGCGACAGGCGCGCGGGACCGACCGACAGCGCGACCGCCTGGCGGCGGGCGATCAGCGCGGGCGCGAGGCGCAGATCGGGCGCGGCGATGCCTAGCGTCGCGCCAAGGTTCAGCCGATAGGCGCGGCCCAGCCTGTCGATCATCACCGCGCCGCTGTCTCCGGCCGACCCGGCATCGCCCATCGCCGGGGACAGGGTCGCGTTGCGGGCGGTCGATACCGGCACGGCGCTGCCTGCCAGGGTGGTGGAGCCGGCCGGGGCGAAGGCGGCGGCGATGTTCAATATTCCGCGGCCATAGACGGCGTCGGCACCGCTCGCGCCAGCGTCGGTCGCGCGGCCGAGCAGCAGCGCGACGATCTGCGCGCTGCTGAGCGAGGGAAAGGCCTGCGCCAGCAGCGCCGCCGCGCCCGCGATCTGCGGCGTTGCGAAGGACGTGCCGCCGTAGAGGAAATGAGCGCCCTGATTGTCCTGCGAAAGGATATCCTCGCCGCGCGCGAACAATGTGCTCGCCTCCTGACCCTGGGCGCCGTTGGAGAAGCTGCTGCGGACGCCGCTCGCGCTGACCGATCCGGCGATAATGACAAGGCCACGGCCCACCGCCGCGTCGGCGAAGGATGATGCGAAGGCGTCGGGCGCGGCATTGCCCTCATTGCCGGCTGCGATGACGATGATGACTCCGGCCGCCGTCGCCCGATCGATCGCGGCGAGCAGGTTCGAAGGGGCGGGATCTTCGCCACCCAGCGAGATATTGACGACTCGCGCGCCGTTCAGCCGGGCATGGTCGAGCGCTCGCGCGATTGCGTTGGTGCCGTGCGAGCAGCCATCCTCGCCATCGTCCGCGCCGGAGCAGCTGCCCGGCGTGTCCGTGCGCAGCGCCAGGATCGTCGCGCCCCAGGCCATCCCCATGACGAAGCTGTTGTCGCGCGCACCGGCCAGGACCGTGGCGACGGCGGTTCCATGGCCGTCCTCGTCCTCGATCGAGCCGTTGCCGGCGAAATCCTGCGACGCGCTGCTGATCCGGCCGGCAAACTCGCTATTCGTCCGCGCGATGCCGCTGTCGACGATGCCGACGGTGATGCCCGCGCCGCTTGCCCCTGCGTCATAGGCGGTGAGGACGCCATGCTGCTGCGGCCCTGTAGAGCGCCTGAATTCGGCGGTGTCGTAGCTGCTGGGCGTGGGCGTGGGGCCCGGCGTCGGCGTCGGGCTTGGGGTGGGGGCCGGCGTGGAGGCAACGCCGCCATTGCCACCGCCGCCGCAGCCAGCCAGCAAAAGGCAGGGAAGCACCACGGGAAGCCATGTCCATGCGCGCAAGCGATCTGATTTCATCTGCCGACCCCGAAGCCCCGCCTCATGCTAGCGTCAAAGCACTGCCGAGAACATAATTTCGTGCGCCCCGCGCTTGCCCAGCCGGGCAGGCAGGATTAGGGCCGCGCCCATGCTGCCCGCGCTCGCCCATGTCGATTGCTGGATCTTCGATCTGGACAATACGCTCTATCCGGCCAAGGCGGACCTGTTCGCGCTGATCGACGTGAAGATGGGCGAGTTCATCCAGGGGCTGCTCGGCTGCGACCCGGTGATCGCGCGCGAGACGCAAAAGCGCTATTTCATGGAACATGGCACGACCCTGTCGGGGCTGATGCACCATCATGCCATCGAGCCGCGCGCGTTCCTGGACTATGTGCACGATATCTCGATGGACCGGCTGGAGGTCGACCCCGTGCTCAACGCGGCGATCGCGGCGCTGCCGGGGCGGCGGCTCATCTTCACTAATGGCGACGAGGCTTATGCCGGCCGGGTGCTGGACAAGCTCGGGCTGGGCGACGCATTCGAGCTGATCCACGACATCCACGCCTGCCAATATGTGCCCAAGCCCGATCCGTCGGGCTATGCAGCCCTCTGCGCCACGCACGGTGTCGATCCGACCTGTGCCGCCTTTTTCGAGGACATGGCGCGCAACCTGCGGCCGGCCAAGGCGATCGGCATGAGCACCATCTGGGTCAATAACGGTTCCGAAGCCGGCAACCACGACCATCATCCCGATTTCATCGATTTCGAGACCGATCATCTGACACCGTTTCTGACGGACCTATTGGGGACCCAAAAATGACCAGCGACCTCATCTCCACCATCGACGCCGCCTGGGAAGACCGGGCCAATATCGGCCTGACGACGCAGGGGCCGGTGCGCCAGGCGGTCGACAAGGCGCTCGGCTTGCTGGACAGCGGCGCGGCGCGCGTCGCCGAACCCGCAGCGGGCGGCTGGCAGGTCAACCAGTGGCTCAAGAAGGCTGTGCTGCTGTCTTTCCGCCTCAACGACAATGTCATGATCGACAATGGTCCGGGGGCGGGCCACTGGTGGGACAAGGTGCCGAGCAAGTTCGCTGGCTGGGACGAGGCAGCGTTTCGCGCGTCTGGCTTCCGCGCCGTGCCGGGCGCCTTCGCGCGGGGCGGCTCCTATATCGCGAAGAATGTCATCCTGATGCCGAGCTTCGTCAATATCGGCGCTCATGTCGGCGAAGGGACGATGGTCGATACCTGGGTGACCGTCGGCAGCTGCGCGCAGATCGGCCGGAATGTCCACCTGTCGGGCGGCGTAGGCATAGGCGGCGTGCTGGAGCCGTTGCAGGCGGACCCGGTCATCATCGAGGACGACTGCTTCATCGGCGCGCGATCCGAAGTGGTCGAGGGCGTGCGCGTGGGCCAGGGCTCGGTGCTGTCCATGGGGGTGTTCATCGGCATGTCGACCAAGATCGTGGATCGTGCCACGGGCGAGGTCTTCATGGGCGAAGTGCCGCCCTATTCGGTGGTCGTGCCGGGCAACCTGCCGGGCAAGCCGTTGCCCGACGGTACGCCGGGACCGGGCCTCTATTGCGCCGTGATCGTCAAGAGGGTCGACGCACAGACGCGTTCGAAGACGGCGATCAACGATCTGCTGCGGGATTGATCGTCCGGCGCTAGGCGTTGCGCGCCTTCCTGGCTTCCTCGATCGAAACGGGCTTTTTGCTCTCGTCGGTCAGCAGCCTGGTCTTCTTCTTGCGGTCCACTTCGCGCTTGGCCTCGAAGACCTTGCCGGCAAGATAGGCGCCCGTGACAAACAGCGCGCCCGCCGGATAGCGCATGATGATGCGCTTGGCTCCGGCCCCGGCGATCAGGCCGAACACGCCCTTCTTGCCGGTCGCGGCCGCCACCCGCGCCGCGACGACGGTGGCGCCCAGCCGCGCCGACTTGCGGAGCAGGCCAGCCTTCTTGGGCGGCCGGATCGTGATGAGCGGTTTCGACGGAGCAGGCGTCTTGTTCGACATGGGCTGAGCGTCCTTCCTCTGTTCGTGAATGTATCGCGAAGCTAACGGTTCCGCCAGTTGATCTCGATCAGACCATTTGTGCGGGCACGACGAGCCGGTCGAAGGTCGCCTCGTCCACCAGCCCGAGCGCCAGTCCCGCCTGCCTGAGCGTCAAGCCCTCCGCATGGGCATGTTTGGCGATCTTCGCTGCATTGTCATAGCCGATCTCCGGCGCGAGCGCGGTGACTAGCATAAGCGAGCGGTCGACCAGTTCGGCGATGCGCTGCTCGTTCGCCTGTATGCCCTTCACGCAGCGCGTCGCGAAGCTCTCCATGCCGACGCTCAGCAGGTGGATCGAACGCAGGACATTGGCACCGATCAGCGGCATGAAGACGTTGAGTTCGAAATGGCCCTGCATCCCGCCCACAGTCACCGCCTGATGATTGCCGATCACCTGCGCGGCCACCATCGTCAGCGATTCGCACTGGGTCGGGTTGACCTTGCCCGGCATGATCGAGCTGCCCGGCTCGTTGGCGGGCAAATCCAGTTCGCCCAAGCCTGAGCGAGGGCCGGAGCCGAGGAAGCGAATGTCGTTCGCGATCTTGGTCAGCGCCACCGCCAGCGTGCTCAATGCGCCGGAAAAGAAGACCAGGCCGTCCCTGGCGGCGAGCTGCTCGAACTTGTTGGGCGCGTTTTCAAAGGGCGTTCCGGCGATGTCGCCGATCGCCGCCACCATGTCCTCCGCCCAGCCTTCGGGCGCGTTGAGGCCCGTGCCGACCGCCGTGCCGCCAATGGCGAGCTTGCGGATATTGCCGTTCAATGCCCCTTCGATCCGCGCCCGCGCGCTGACGAGCTGCGCGGCATAGCCCGAAAATTCCTGGCCCAGGGTCAGCGGCGTCGCGTCCTGCGTATGGGTACGGCCTATCTTGACGATATGCGCCCACGCCGCCGCCTTGTCGGCGAGCGCACGGGTCAGCTTCTCCAGCGCCGGGATCAGCCTGTCGCGGGTCGCGATCACCGTCGCGACGTGCAGCGCGGTCGGGAAGCTGTCGTTCGACGACTGGCTCATATTGACATGGTCGTTGGGGTGGACGGGCGACTTGCCGCCGCGCGTGCCGGAGAGCTGTTCGTTGGCGTAGCCAGCGATCACTTCGTTGACGTTCATGTTGGTCTGGGTGCCCGACCCGGTCTGCCAGATGACCAGCGGGAACTGGTTGTCGAGCCTGCCCGAAACGATCTGCTGCGCCGCATCCTCGATCGCCGCGACGATGCCGGCGTCCAGGCCGTGCTTCGCATTCACCCGCGCCGCCGCCTGTTTCACGATCGCCTGCGCATGAACGATGCCGATCGGCATCCGCTCCGACTCGCCGAAGGGGAAATTTTCGATACTCCGCTGCGTCTGAGCGCCCCAGTAGGCGGATGCGGGCACTTCGATGGGGCCGATGCTGTCGGTTTCGGTGCGGGTGTCGGCCATGAACTGCAAACCTCGTCATGCTGAACTTGTTTCAGCATCCATAGCGCCTCGCGGGTCCGGCGCGGCGCAAAGTCGCCTGCCGACGCCATTGTCGCGCCGAAGTATCTCAGCCCTGGCGGCGAAATGAATCCTGAACCATGGTCAGGATGACGCCGCTCAGCGGGCCCTCACTTCTTCTTGCCGAAATCCACCGTGACGACGTTGGATCCGTCCTCATTCTTCGCCGGCGCATCGTTTTCCGCTTCGTCATGCATTTCGGGCAGCTCGTCCGCCGCGACCTGGAACTGGAGGGCGAAATTGACCGCCGGGTCGACGAAAGCCGTGATCGCGGCGAAGGGAATGTAGAGATGCGCGCCAACCTGGTTGAAGGTCAGGCTCACCTCGAAATGCCGGTCGCTGACCTTGAGGTCCCAATATTTATTTTGCAGGACGATCGTCATCTCGTCGGGAAAGCGCTGGACGAGATGTTTGGGGATATCGACGCCAGCCGCCTGCGTCTTGAACGTGATGTAGAAATGATGCGCGCCCGGCAGCCCGCCGGTCTGCTCCACTTCGCCCAGCACGCGGCCGACGACGGCGCGCAAGGCTTCCTGCACGATCTCGTCGTAAGGAATCAGGCTGTCGGGGAGGTCATCGCTCATCGGTTTTCTACCTAGCGATGCGAAGCAGGCGGTCAAGGCGGCATGTGGCCGGGGCATTGCCAGCGATGAATTCGCCGCTATAGCGCGTGCCCATGCGCACGGCCGAAATCCATCGCAACACCGCGGAAACCGCGATAGACGTCACCGTCAATCTCGACGGCGGCGGCGTCTACACCGTATCGACCGGGATCGGCTTTCTGGATCATATGATCGAGCAGCTGTCGCGCCACTCGCTGATCGACATGGACGTTAAGACGGCGGGCGACCTGCATGTCGACCAGCATCACACGACCGAGGATACCGCGATCGCCATTGGCGAGGCCGTGGCAAAGGCGCTGGGCGACAAGCGCGGCATCGCCCGCTACGGCACCGCCTATGCGCCGATGGACGAGACGCTGACCCGCGTGTCGCTCGACATTTCAGGACGGCCCTGGCTGGTATTCAAGGCGCCCTTCACGGTCGAGCGGCTGGGCGAATGGGACACCGAGCTGATCGAACACTGGTTCCACAGCTTCGCGCAGGCGGCCGGCATCACATGCCATGTCGAAAATCTCTACGGCAGCAACAATCACCATATCGTCGAAAGCTGCTTCAAGGGGCTGGCGCGCGCGCTGCGCCGGGCGGTGGAGATCGACCCGCGCAAGGCGGACGCGATCCCGTCGACCAAAGGGATCCTGTGACCACCGCGCTCATCGACTATGGCGCGGGCAATCTCCATTCGGTGCATAATGCCCTGCGCAAGGCGGGGGCGACCGACGCTGTCATCACCGCCGATGCCGATCTGGTGGCAAGAGCCGACCGGATCGTGCTGCCCGGTGTCGGCGCCTTCCGCGCCTGCCGCGACGCGCTGGTGGCGATTCCGGGCATGGTCGAGGCGATGAACGAAGCGGTCACCGCACGCGGCACACCGTTTCTGGGCGTGTGCGTGGGGATGCAGCTGCTGGCCGATGCGGGCGAGGAGTTCGGGCGGCATGAGGGGCTGGGCTGGATAGCCGGCACGGTCAGGCTGGTCGAGCCGGCCGACGTGTCGATCAAGGTGCCGCACATGGGCTGGAACGACGTGGCCCTGCGCGGGACGCCGCCGCTGCTGGAAACCGGCGAGGCCTATTTCCTGCACAGCTATCACTTCGATGCAGCCAATGACGACGATGTCGCGGCCGTGACCGACCATGGCGGTCGGCTGGTCGCGGCGGTGGCGCGCGACACCATCATCGGCTGCCAGTTCCATCCGGAAAAGAGCCAGGCTTATGGCCTCGCCTTCCTCGCCCGCTTCCTGGCGTGGCGGCCCTGATCCCAGACCGACGGAAATGACATGTCCCTGATCGTCTTCCCCGCCATCGACCTGAAAAGCGGACAGGTGGTGCGCCTGGCCGAGGGGGATATGGACCGCGCCACCGTCTATGGCGACGATCCCGCGGCCCAGGCGCTGCTGTTCGCCGAGGCCGGTGCGCGGCACCTGCACGTCGTCGATCTGGACGGCAGCTTCGCGGGCCATGCGGTGAACGCCGATGCCGTCGAGCGCATCGTCGAGGCGTTTCCCGGCCATGTCCAGCTGGGCGGCGGCATCCGCAACCGGGATGCGGTGGAGCGCTGGTTCGACCTTGGCGTGTCGCGCATCGTCATCGGCACGGCAGCGCTCAAGGACCCGGGCTTCGTCAAGGCGGCGGCGCGCGACTTTCCCGGCGGCATCGTCGTCGCGGTGGACGCACGCGACGGCTTCGTCGCGACCGACGGGTGGGCAGAGAAGAGCGACATGGCCGTGGCCGACCTGGCCCTGCGGTTCGAGGATGCGGGCGTCGCGGCGCTGCTGTTCACCGATGTGGGCCGCGACGGAATGCTCAAGGGCTGCAATATCGACGCAACCGTCGATCTCGCGCGCGCCACCGACATTCCCGTGATCGCCAGCGGCGGCGTGGCGGGGATCGCGGACATCCGCATTCTGAGCCTCCATGCCGACGAAGGCATAGAGGGCGTCATCACCGGGCGGGCGCTGTATGACGGGCGACTGGATCTGAAGACGGCGCTGGCCGTGGCGGAGGCGGCGGCTTGACCGTCCGCACGCGGGTCATTCCCTGCCTCGACGTCGCCAGCGGCCGTGTGGTCAAGGGCGTCAACTTCGTCGACCTGCGCGACGCCGGCGATCCGGTCGAGCAGGCCAGGCTCTACGACGCGGCGGGCGCGGATGAGCTGTGTTTCCTCGACATCACCGCCAGTCATGAGGCGCGCGGCACCATCCTGGACGTGGTGCGCCGCACTGCGGAGGTCTGCTTCATGCCCGTCACCGTCGGCGGCGGGGTTCGCAGCGCCGAAGATGCGCGCGCGCTGCTGCTTGCCGGGGCGGACAAGGTGGCGGTGAACAGTGCCGCTGTCGCCCGGCCCGAAGTCGTCGCCGACATTGCCGACCGGTTCGGCAGCCAGTGTATCGTCGGATCGGTCGACGCGCGCCGAGTCGGGGACAATCGCTGGGAAATCTTCACACATGGCGGCCGCAATCCGACGGGCATCGATGCCCTGGACCATGCCCTGCGGCTGGCCGAACTGGGCGCGGGCGAACTGCTCGTCACGTCGATGGACGGCGACGGCACGAAACGGGGCTATGACCTGGCGCTCACGCGCTTGATCGCCGATGCGGTGTCAGTACCGGTCATCGCCAGCGGCGGCGTCGGCACGCTGGACCATCTGGTCGAAGGCGTGGTTCAGGGCCATGCGAGCGCCGTGCTGGCCGCGTCCATCTTCCATTTCGGCCAGCACAGCATCGCCGACGCGCACCGGGCGCTGGCCGCAGCGGGCATTCCCGTGCGCGCCCCATCGGGCTGAAGGCTGGGCGAAAGCGTCGATTAGCATTACAGTAACCATGTTTCCAAAGCGGTCATTAACCGCGCCAAGGGGCGCATACGGCCCATTTTCCGGAAATGGCACGGCCGCTGCTGTCGTTATCCCTGCAAGTTACGCAATCAGGGGGTTGATGACATGAAGATGAAGCAGATGCTGATGACGGCGGGCGCGGCAGCGTTGATCGGCGGCGCGATGCCCGCGCCGGCCCAGGCAAGCTGGTGGTGCTGGTTCGGCAAGTGCGGCGGCAATAGCAGCACGGGCGGCACGACGACCAGCTCGTCGGGCGGTACGCCCAGTTCCTCCGGCGGCGCGACGCCGGTGCCCGAGCCCGAGCAGATGGCGCTGTTCGCCATGGGTTCGGCCGTGCTCGCCTTCCGCATCCTGCGCGGCCGGCGCAAGAGCAAGTAGGTTTTTTCGTTGACGGGTCGCGCGCCGGGCGCTTGATGGCGCGATGCGCGCGACCCTCGATCAATTGGAAAAGACCATCGCGGAGCGGCGGACCGCCGACCCTTCGCGGTCCTATGTCGCGAAGCTGACGGCCAGGGGCCGCGCCAAGATCGCGCAGAAGGTCGGCGAGGAGGCGGTCGAAACCGTGATCTCCGCCATGGCCGGGGACCGCGCCGGCACGATCGGAGAGAGCGCCGATCTCCTTTTCCACCTGCTGTTGCTGCTGGCCGATCTCGACATCCCGTTCGACGCCGTGTTGGACGAACTGGACCGGCGCGAGGGCGTGTCCGGCATAGACGAGAAGGCGGCCAGGACCGAATAGCCATTGCCAAGGGCGCCTGGCTGGGCCAGCCTGCCCGCCTTCGCAATCGGAAAAGGTCTTGCCCATGGTACGGACAGTGATCGGCGGCCTGCTGGGCGGCCTGGCCATATATGTCGTCGGCTTCATCTTCTGGGGCACGCCGCTGAGCGGGCTTGCCTTTCATCGCGCCGATGCGCAGACCTGCAGGCGGCGATGGCGCGGGCGCTGACGCAGACAGGGACGGGCGTATACGCGATTCCCGATCCGGCAACCGCCGGGGGCACGGTGCTCTACGGCAAGGGTCCGGTCGCGCTGGTCCATTTCAACAGCGGCGGCTTTCCCGTGACCGACAGCAGCGGGCTGATCGCAGGGCTGATCCTGGCGCTCGCCGTCGGCCTCCTGATTGCCCTCGCGTTGCGCGCGGTTCGCTCCGACTTCGCCGGGCGCGTGCAGGTCGGGATAGTGTTCGCGCTGGTGGCTGTATTGTGGATGCATCTGGGCCAGCCGATTTTCAACCACGCTCCCTGGGGCTATTTCATCTATCTCGCGTGCAGCGACCTGATCGGGCTGGCCGCGGCGATCCTGATCGCCGCCAAGCTGATGGATGTGCCGGTCGCGGCCGCGCCCGCCGAAGCGGCCGACAACACACTGCACTGAAATCATTGCGCAGTTAACCCGGTTTTAGCGACGTTACGGCATATAGGCGCCGCACCGCCGGGGAAGCCATGATAACTGCGCGACAGATGAAGCGAACGATTCCGATCTGGGCCGGTACCGCCGGCCTGTATTGCGCCATTGCCGCCGTCACCATCCTGTTCGCTAGCCAGAGCAACGGCATCACCACCGTATGGCCGGCCAACGGCATATTGGTGGCGATGCTGCTGGCGCGCACGGCGCCGCGCTGGCGCACCGTCCTGAGCGCGGGCTTTGCAGGCAATATCGTGGCTGGCCTCCTGTGCGGGGTGCCGATCCTTCCCGCATTTCTCTATGGCGTCATCAACATGGTGGAGGTCTGCGTCGCCGCCAGCCTTCTGCGTCGCATGTTGGGGCAGCGGGCCATACTGGAATCGCCGGCGGCGGTCGGGCGCTTCATCCTGGTGGCAGGGATTATCGCGCCGAGCCTCAGCGCCATCGGCGGCGCGCTGGTGGCGCAACATCTGTTCGGCCATGCCTTTCTCCCTTCCTACCGGATCTGGGCGTGGAGCGACGGGCTGGGGCTCTTGATCGTCACGCCGCTCTCGCTCGCGCTGGTCAACGGCGATTGGAAGCGGGTCCTGCGGAGCCAGCGCTGGAGCGAGCGGATCGAACTGGCAGGCCTGCTGCTGCTGACGCTGCTTGTTAGCGCATATATATTTTCGACTCCTTTTCCGTTGTTGTTCGGCCTGTTTCCTATGGTCATACTGGTCACCTTTCGTGCCGGGCGACTTGGCGCGAAGATGGCGGTTGTGCTGGTCGCCGCGACCGGCGCTATCGCGACCGGCGCGGGATATGGGCCGATCGCCGCACTGAACCCCGACCCTGTCGTGCAGGCCTATCTGCTTCAGGGTGTCCTGGCGGTGCTGCTGCTAACCTGCCTTCCCGTCGCGGCCACTCTGTCGGCCCAGCGCGATCTGACCGACGCGCTGGCCGAGCGCGAACGCATCCTGGCGCGGGAGGCGGCGACCGACGGCCTGACCGGCTTTCTCAACCGCGCCGCCTTCCGCGAACAGGCGCGCGCGGCGCTGGCCTCGCCCGGCGCCTTTCCGATCTGCCTGGTCGCGATCGACCTCGATCATTTCAAGGGCGTCAACGACCGCTGGGGCCACCACACCGGTGACCGGGCGCTGGCCCATATGGCGCGGACGGTGCGTGCTCAGCTGCGCGGCGGCGACATTATCGGCCGCACCGGCGGCGACGAGTTCATGCTACTGCTGCCGGGAGCCGACCTGGCCGAGGCGGAGCGGATCTGTGCCCGGATGCGCGACAGCCTGCGCCGGGCGCCGCTGCCCATCGACGAAGGGAGTGTAGCGCTGTTGTCGATCAGTTGCGGGATCGCATCGGCGCAGCCCGACATGCCCTTCGACACGATCGCCAAGGGTGCCGACAGGGCGCTGTACCGGGCCAAGTCCGAAGGCCGCAACCTGGTGCGCATCGCGTCCTGACGGAGCGTCAGCCGGCAGCCTGCGACAATGTGATCATGGATGCGGCATGGCGCCGGGCCACAGCCATGCGATCGGCACCATAGCCGCCACCCATGGTGCTGGCGACCGGCAGGCTGCGGTCGCGCGCCGCGGCAATGACCGCACGATCCCTCGCGGCAAGCCCGGCATCGCTGAGTGCCAGCCGGCCGAGCCGGTCGTCGACATAGCTGTCCACGCCGGCCTGATAGAGGATGATGTCCGGGCGAAAGCCGTCGAGCGCGGTGGGCAGGACCGCCATCAACGCCGCCAGATAGGCTTCGTCGCCCGTTCCGTCCGGCAAGGGGACGTCGAGCGAGGAGCGGGCCTTGCGCGCGGGAAAGTTGCGATCGGCGTGCAGGGACAGCGTGAAGATATCCGCTCGTCCTGCCGTCAGCGTCGCGGTTCCGTCGCCCTGATGCACATCGAGGTCGAGGATGAAGACGCGTCGCGCATCGCCCTCCGCGATCAGCCGGTTGGCGGCGATCGCCAGGTCGTTGAACACGCAATAGCCAGCGCCTGTATCGGCCAGCGCATGATGGCTTCCTCCGGCTGCATTAGCGGCGTAGCCATAGCGCAGCGCCAGCCGCGCCGCCGCCCAGGTGCCGCCCGGCGCCAGCATCGCGCGGGTGCGCACCCGGTCCGTGATGGCAAAGCCGATGCGCCGCTCCTTCTCCTTCGGCACGGCCAGCCTCGCGACCTCCTCGACATAGTCGGGATCATGCACCGCTTCGATCCAGGCGCGCGGCATGGGATCGGGTGCGTGCACCGTCATCGCCACGCCGGTTTCGCGCAGCGCGTCCATCACCAGGCCATATTTGTCGAACCGAAAGCCGCTGCCGGGCGTTCCGGGAGCAACATAGGCAGGGTGATGAACGACGTGCAGCATGATTTAACGGACGTTCCTGATTTGAACGCAGGGCGCTTTGCGCTATCTGGACCAGCATGAACCGAACCGCCATCCCGTCTGTGCTCGCCATCACCCTCTCGCTCCTGCTCGCCGGCCCGTTGCGGGCGCAACCCGCCGCCGCGCCGGCCGCTTCCAAACTGCCCCAGCCGCTGCTGGCGCCGCCACTGATCGCACCCGCCGCCCCGGTGATGATCGCGCCGCCACCGGTGCCGCTGCCGCAACCGACCGCGGCGCAGGAACGCTGGCTGAACGACTGGCTGCGCACAGGGCAGCAGCAGGGCCTGACCGCGCAGGAGCGCAAGACCACGACCTTGTCTGGCGACGCGCTGCTGTCCGCAACGCTCGACCATGCGCGCGCGCTCAGTACCGGTCGGGTCGCCGCTGCCGATTTCCTGGAGATATGGGCGTTGCGCCCGACGCCGCTCAATGCGCGGCCAGGCCTGGCGCAGGCACTGACGCAGGACAGGCTGAGCCAATGGGCGGCCAGCCTGACCCCCCCCTATTCGGGCTATGACGGACTTCGCCGGGGCCTCGCCATTTACGAGGCGATCCGCGACGCGGGCGGTTGGCCCGCACTTTCGACGGGCGCGTCGCCCGATGCGATCCGCGCCCGGCTGAGGAACGAGGACAAGGCGGTGGCGCCTGGCGAACCGATCGTTGCAGTGCTGCAACGGGCGCAGCAGCGCTATGGCCTCAACCCCACAGGCCTGCTCGACGCGCGTACGCTCAAAGAGCTGAACGTGCCGGTGGACGACCGGATCGCCGCCATCATGGCCAATATGGAGCGCTGGCGCTGGATGCCGCGCGACCTGCCAGTGGATCGGGTGCAGGTGAACATCGCTTCCGCCTCGCTCGCCGTGTTCAAGGGCGACCGGCCGGTGGCGTCGATGCGCGCGGTCACCGGCAGCCCGGCCAATGCGACGCCGATGCTGTCGTCCAGCATCCATTCGATCGTGGTCAATCCGCCGTGGAACGTCCCTGCCTCCATCGCCAGGCGGGAATTATGGCCCAAGGGTCGCGCGACACTGATCGCGCAGGGTTACAAGATCGTCGGAACCCCCGAGACCGGCGAGCGGATCGTCCAGCCGGCGGGACCGGCCAGCGCGTTGGGGCGGCTGAAGTTCGATTTCGCCAATCCCTTCGCGGTCTATCTGCACGACACGCCGTCACGCGCGAAGTTCTCGAGCTACGACCGGCTCGCCAGCCATGGTTGCGTGCGGCTGGAAAAGCCGGTGTCACTGGCCGAGCTGATGGTCGCTGGCGATCCGGCGCTGGCGGGCCGGGTGCAGGCGCTGATCGACACCGGCAAGACCCAGCGCGTGACGCTGCCGTCGCAGGTTGCGGTCTACCTACTGTATTGGACCGCCTTTGCCGGCAATGACGGAACGATGAGCTTCCGTGCCGATCCCTATGGCTGGGACAAGCTGCTGGCCCGCAAGATCGAGGCGTCCAGCAGCCGCGCCACCACCATCGCTTTGAAGGACTGATCGATGCGCAAGACGCCCTTTCTGCTGCTGTCCGCCGCGCTGGCGCTTTCCGCCTGCGGCAAGAAGCCTGAGGAGCCCGTGACCAACAATCTGGTCGAGCCTCCGGTCGAAAATGTTATCATCGACGAGCCCGATGCCGCGCCGCCGGTCGCCAACAACAGCGTCGCGCCCGCGCCCGCGCCGGAGATACCGGACGAGCAACAGATCCAGGACGATGCGGCGGCGGCTGGCATGACGTCCCGCCTGCCCGCAAACGGCGAGGCGAGCCCGGTAGCGGACGAGGCGACCAACTCGGGACAATGATCGCACGCGCGCGGTCTTGGCCCTTTTGGCGCGACAGGGTATAAAGCCGACTCCATGAACCGTCGCGATTTCACCAAATTGGCACTGGGCGGGCTCGGACTGGCCTGCCTGCCCGAGAGCATGGGCCGTGCCGCGCTGCCGGCGGCGTTGCCGTCGGCCGCGTTCGGACCGCGGCCTTCGCCAGTCGCGGTCGGGCTTGCGGCCCAGCCTTATGGCCCGCTGTTGCAGCGGGCGCGGCTGGCGCTGGAGCAGCATGGCGCATCCTTCACGCTGCGCGACCGGGTGGGCCTCGTAGATTTCAATGCGCCGTCGCGGGAGGCGCGGATGCATATCGTCGATCTGATCGGTGGTCAGACCAGCAGCTATCTGGTCGCCCACGGCCGCGGCTCCGACCCGGAGCATTCGGGCTGGCTGCAGCGCTTTTCCAACGAGCCCAATTCGCTGGCCAGTTCTTCGGGCGCGTTCAGGACCGGAGAGATTTACGTTGGCCAGCATGGCCGGGCCATGCGGCTGATCGGCCTGGACCCGCAGAACAACAATGCCGAGCCGCGCGCCATCGTCGTCCATGGCGCCGATTATGTGAGCGAGGAGCATGTCGCGACCTGGGGCAAATGCGGCCGCAGCGAGGGGTGTTTCGCCCTCGCCCAGCATATGCTGCCCCAGGTGCTCGGCCTGCTCGGCCCCGGCCGGATGCTCTACGCCGACAAGGTCCGTACCAGCTGAGCGCTAAGGCGTCGCCCCGGATCGCTCCGGGGACGACGAACGGCTGTCAGCCCGCCTTCTGCCCCGTCAGCGCCTCGACCGCCGGCTTGTTCGCGGCATCGACGCTGCCGTCGGCCAGCATCGCCTTGCCCATGGCCACGACCTCGGTCTTGAGCGCGGGATCGGTGCCGGTCTGGCTGGCGCCGATCAGCGCGGACAGCAACAGGTTCTTCGTCACCTTGTCGGCCGCGTTTTCCGCCACCGACTTGCGGGCAAGGCCCAGCGCTTCCTGATAGAGCGGGTCGGCGCCCGCCTTGTCGCCGCCGCCCAGCTTCTGGTTGCCGAGCTGGACCAGGATGCCGGCCAGGATGTTGCGGCTCGGGGCGTCGGTCGGCTTGGCCTGCACGACCTTGCGCCAGTGAGGCACCGATTCGCCGTAGAGTGCCACCGTCTGGTCCATCTTGCCGAGACCCGCCTGTGCGGCGGCATCGGCATAGAGCGCGTTGGCGAGGAAATTGACATTGTCGATCTTAGCGGGGTCGGCCTGCACCGCCGCGCGGATGGCCGGCAGCGCGGCCTCATATTTCGCCGCTGCGCCGGCATTGTCGCCCGCCTGCTGCGCGGTCTGGCCGGCGGTGAAATCGGTGACCGCCTTGTTGAAGGCAGCGATCTGCTCGGGCGTCATCGCGCCGGCCGCAGGCGCCGCCGACTGGCCGGCAGGGGCGGCCGTTTGCTGGGCCAGCGCGGGGGGTGCGAGGGGGGCGAGTGCGAGCAGGGCAAGGGCGTAGCGGGTCAAGGCTTCGATCTCCTATTTCATCGTGGGTCGACATGATGCGCAAGGCATGTTGTCGCTTCAATGAACGAGAAAAGCGGCTGGTTCCCAACCATGGGCTCAGCCTCTGGCCAGCGCGCAAAAGGCACAGGCCGTCAGAAAATCATGCGTGCGGCGCGATGACCGGTCGACCGCTTCGGCATCCTCGCCCCAGATTTCCGCCTGCCAAGCCTCGTCTATCTCGGCCGCGTCCCAGATGATCGCCGCGTCATGCGCACCTTCCAGCACCGCCAGCCCGCACAGCAGCGAGCCGCTGAGCGTCACCATGGTAGACAGGCCGGCGAGCGCAAAGGGATCGAATGCGGCGACGGCGTCGCCTAGTCGCTCCAGCGTCTCGGGCGGCTGTGCGACGGGCAGTACGCCCTGCGTTACCTGGAGGACAATGCCATAGCGCGTCTGCGCCCAGTTCAGGATCGGGTCCCAGACGGCATTTTGCCGCTCCACCAATTCGCGCGGGCCGTGGGCGCGATAGCAGAGCAGATCGCTTTCGCCATAGCGGGCGATGCCGGCCGCGAAGGTGGCGGCGTCCGGCGCGATCTGGTCGATCGCCGCATTGGCCAGCCCCGTCATCATCATGGTGCGCGGGTCGAGCGTATCGCCCTGCGCGCGCCACTCTGCCGCGATCGCATCCGCCAGTGCGGCGGTCGGCAGGATGAGGGGCACGCGACCGGGCGTGCGCACCGGCCGGCCGTCCAGCATTATGCCATGGCCGCCACTTTCCGCGACGACGGCGACATCCTTGTAGAAGCGTTTCATTGCGGCGGGCGGCTGCGGAACAGGCTGGCGAGCCGGCGCGGGACGATGACATATTGATAGAGGCCGACGGCGACCAGGATGCCGCCCATCGCCTTCGCCTTGTTGCCCTGCACCCAGCTGAATTTCTGCAGGATGACGAGGAAACCGAAGGCGACAATGAAGGCGCCCGACAGGCGGAACAGCCCGATGATGGTGAAGCGCCGGCGGGCCAGCTTTTCGGGATCGCCCGGCGGCGGCGGCGGAGATGAGGGGGTTGCTGTCATGGCGCGCCGATATGGCCGCGCAGGGCCGCGCTGTCCATCGCCACGGCATGGGCGCCGGCATCGCGCAGGTCCTGCGGGTTGTGATAGCCCCAGCCGACGCCGATCGCGCGGACCCCGGCGGCACGCGCCATGTCGATGTCGAACAGCGTGTCGCCGATCATCACCGTGGCTTCGGGCGTGGCGCCCGCTTCCGCCATTGCGGTGTGGAGCATCGAGGGGTGGGGCTTTGACGGGTGGCGGTCGGCGGTCTGGAGCGTCACGAAGCGGGGCAGCAGGCCATGATGGCGCAGCACGATGTCGAGGCCCCGATCCGACTTGCCGGTGGCGATTCCCAGCAGCCAGCCGGCGGCGTCCAGATCGGCGATCAGGTCGGCGATGCCGGGATAGAGGGGTTCGTGCACCTGGCCGTCGCCGCGCAGGGCGTGGAAGGCGCGCTTGTAGCGTTCGGCGAGATGATGGTGATAATCGGCCTCCGCATCCGGCAGCAGCCGTGCCATCGCATGGGGCAGCGACAGGCCGACGATGGACAGGATCGCGGGGCGTTCCGGCGGCGCCAGCTTCGCGCCCTCGAACGCGCGGGTCATGGCGGCGACGATGCTGTGCTGGCTGTCGACCAGCGTGCCGTCGCAATCGAAGACGGCGAGCGCGCTGGTCACGGCCTGTCCCGCATCAGCGCGGCGATGGCGGCATCGCCGGCCGCCTCCATCGCGTCGGCGGCGGCCGCGCGGGCCTGCGCCGGCTTGTTCTGGCCGAGCTTGCGCGTGCCGCGCCACTGATCGACGCGCAGTTCGTAGCCGATGATCGCGCCCATCATCCGGTCGAATTTCTCCGCGTCCATCTTGGCGCGCTTCCAGACAGGCTTGGGCGCGAGCCGCGCCTCGCTGGCGTCGGACAGGGCGTCGATCAGCGCGGGGAGCCGCGCGGGCGGCAGGGCGGTCACCATGCCTTCCAGCTCGACCGAGACGTAATTCCAGGTCGGCACCTGATCGTCCATGCCGTACCAGTCGGGGCTGACATAGCCATGCGGGCCATTGGCGACGAACAGCGCGCGGGCGCCGTCCAGATGCCCGGCGATCCGGTTGCCGCGCGAGAGGTGGAAGCCGATGCGCTCGTCATCCAGCCACAGCACCGGCACATGCGCCACCGCAGGTCCGTCCGGGGTGGGCGCGAACAGCAGCCCGAACGGATGGGCAGCGACGAAGGCGCGCAGGTCCGTGCGGTCGGTCCAGCGGAAGTGCGGATCTGGGTGCATGGGGGCGGCATAGGGATATTCGGGCGGCGGGGGAAGCGGGTGGCGAAGTTCACACTGTCGTCGGGCCTGTCGCACCGGATTGCGCCCGTGAGGCGCCCGCGACGCGCCTGGAACGCGCCAGCGGGGTAACGGCGGGGTCATGGCGACGCGCCCGTGACGCGCCACGCTACGCCCGTGCGCCGGGAACGCGACGGGTTGGCGACGGGACGCGACAGCTTCGCGCCGGGTCCGCATCAGCGCGGCGGCCGGGGCGCGACGGCCGCGCCCATCGGATCCGCCAGGCGCCGGGCGTAGAGCGCGAGCGCTTCGTCCCAGCTATGGTCGAAGCGCGTGCCCGCCAGCCGCAGACGCAACCGGTGCGCGCTGGACCGCGACATGCCGGCCGCCCGCGCCGCCCGCGCGACGCTGCCGGTTTCGAGCAGCGCCGTCAGGAACGCGATCTGGCGGGTGGGCGTCCATTGCGGACGAGGGGCCGGGGTGTGCGGCGCACGCGCGGGCGGCGGAGGGGGGAGGTTCTGGCTCATCCGGCAGGATGAAGCAGAAGAGGCGCGTGTAGGACAGGGGATTTTTTGGAGCCGGGCGGTCGTCCTCGACGGCTTCGTGAACGACGACGTTCGAACGGAGTGGACGTCAGTTGTTCAGGCCATCAGCGAGCAATGGTCATTTTATCGGTCTGCAGGTCCAGGGTGCGTGACATTCACGCCTTCGCCCTGTTGCGAGAAGGCCCAGATCGCCAGCGTTGTCCCGGTGGCGCCATTTTCAACGGCGATCTCGTCGAGCGTCACCGAGATCAGACAGGTCGGTCGTCGATCCGCGCCGTCCAGTGCCTTGCAGGCAACCGTTCCCATCGAGGGCACGCTTGCGAGCCGTCCCGTCACGCGCAGGCGGAAGCCGCTGCCAGCATCGATGGCGGCGGGCTCGACCTTCTTGACCAGTTCGAAGGGTTCATCGAATGAGCGACCGATCCGCGAGGCTTCGCTCGACACGAATGTCGCCAGGCCAAGCGTTTCGATCGCTGCATTTGCTTGGGACGGTTCGGTGGCGTCGGAAGGACAGGTCTCCCGCGAACTCCATGGCCGGCTGATCCAGAAGCCTTCGATACGCGCGACCGCGGTCTGCGTAGCCGGCGGCAACCAGGTCTCCCGCGGCCAGACTTGCGGCGTAATGCTGATGCGGAGCGTCTCGCTCGTGTCGTCATACCGCCAGCGCAGAGGCTCTGCCGCGTCCCCCGACGCACCGCGACAGCCGAATGGGAGACGCAGCTCGAACCTTCGGCCCGCATAGGCGCCCGAACCGACGCTGTTCGTTCCCGCCGACATTCCGTCCATCGCCTCTCGTGCAGCTTCGAGCAGATCCGCGCGCGTCAGCACGGACGGCGTCACAGCGGCGGGGACCGGTGTCGAGGCGACGGGACTGGCTGGAAGCGGCCGTTGCACGGGCGCGATGGCTGGCGGCGCAGTCAGCCTGCCGACTGCAAAGCCCACGCCAGCGCACAGGAAGGCTGCCCCAAATACCCCCGCCAGCGCCAGGCGGCTTCTCCTGCGGCTTGGCTCGCTCATGACGCCCTGATAGCATGAAACGCCATTGCGGCCCACCCTCGTGGTTCGCCGGACCGAGGAGCTGAAATGGCTGGCGCATCCGGATACGCGCATTTCAGGACGACGGTGTGACCGCCGATCAAATCATCACGCTTGTCGTCCTGATGTCCGTCGTTGCCGCCCTGATCGCGGACAAATTGCGCGGCGACGTCGTCGCATTGGCAGGTGCCGCCATGCTGTTGATGACGGGCGTCGTGCGGCCGGTAGAGGTGCAAGGTGCGTTCGCGAGCCCGGCGATCATCGCGCTCGCGAGCCTGTTCGTGATTGCCTACGCACTCGAACTGTCCGGACTGCTCGACCGCCTGATCGAGGCGGCGATGCGCATGTGCGCCCGGATCGGCGCGGCAGGGCTATGGGTGCTGATCGGGGTCGCGGGCGCATTGTCCGCCTTCCTCAACAACACCCCGATCGTGGTGCTGAGCGCCCCGGTCGTGCGCGACGT
Source organism: Sphingobium sp. (assembly GCA_040508785.1). Lineage (GTDB taxonomy): Bacteria > Pseudomonadota > Alphaproteobacteria > Sphingomonadales > Sphingomonadaceae > Sphingobium. The sequence goes on along the minus strand of JBEVME010000111.1, from coordinate 61,480 downwards.
GGCAAAGAGCCTGAAGGTGTCCCCGAGACGCTATCTGATCCCATTATCCTATATGGCGGTGCTCGGAGGCGGCTGCACGCTGATCGGCACGTCGACGAATCTGCTGGTCAACGATATGGCCAGCGTGGCGGGGCAATCGCGGTTCGGCATCTTCGAGATCACGCCGGTCGGCGTGCTCGTCGCACTCTCGGGCGCATTATATCTGTTCTTGATCGGAGGCCGCCTGTTGGAAAGCGCGCCGCGGGCGGGAGCGACGCCCACCGCCCTCGAAATGCCCGAAGAGTCCGATGTTTCGGACGCGCATGTCGGTCAACCGGGCGTATTTGCGACCAGGCGACCGCTCCAGATCGGACGCGCGCTCCTGTCACTCGGCGTGTTCGTCGCGGTGGTCGCAGCGGCGGCGTTTGGCGTGGCGCCTATTGCCGCGACCGCTTTTGCGGGAGCTGTCGTGCTCATCCTGGCCCGCGTCATCACGGCCGACGAAGCCTATGGGGGCCTTCGTCCCGAGATATTGATCCTCATCGCCGGCATGGTGGTAATCGGGATCGCCGTCGAGACGAGCGGACTTGCCGCGGCTGCCACGCAGCAGTTGGTAAGCGTGACGAACGGACTGGACCCCATCCTTGCGCTCATCTTGCTCTATGGTGCCACGCTCTTCCTGACCGAATTGCTGTCCAACGCCACGGTCGCGGTGCTCGTCACCCCGATCGCGGTGTCGCTCGCCCAGAGTCTGGGCGTAAGCCCCCGCCCGTTCCTGGTGGCGGTCATGATGGCCGGAAGCTCGGCGTTCGCAACGCCGTTCGGCTATCAAACCAACGTCATCGTCTTCCAGATGGGCGGATATCGCTACATGGATTTCATGCGGGTCGGGATGCCGCTCAATCTTATCACCTGGGCTGTGGCTGTTGCCGCAATCCTCGTATTTTTCCCCTTTTAGGACCAAAGGCGAGCGGCAGTCCGTTTATGAGGACGGGGCGCTGATTGTCCCCTGCAACCGGCACGATGGGGCGCTCCAATCCTCCCGGTCTGCGGGTGCGCTGGCGGAGCCAGATGGGGATTGGGCTGATTGCGCGAGGTCTGACCGGCGGCGAGCCCCCGCCCGCTCCCCGTGCCGGGAAGGCTTCGTCAGGTCGTACCCCTGCCCCTTCGTTCACCGCGCTTGCTCTTGCGGACCTGCTTGGCGTGGGCGCGGGCGAATTTCTTTTCGTCTTCGCGGGTGGGGGTGCGGTCGATCTCGTCGTCCAGCAGCAGGGCGTCGCCCCTGGCCGGCTCGAAGCCCAGCGATTCCAGGCTGGCGGCGAAATGCTCCGGCAGCTCGGCGCGCACGTCGATGCGGCCTCCGTCGGGATGATCGACGCGGATGCGGCGGGCGTGGAGGTGCATCTTGCGGCTGATGCTGCCCGACAGGAAGCTGTCCTTGCCGCCATATTTGCCGTCGCCGACGATCGGATGGCCTATCGCCGCGAGATGGACGCGCAGCTGGTGGGTGCGCCCGGTATAGGGTTGCAGCTCGACCCAGGCGGCGCGGTTGCCGGCGCGCTCGATCACGCGGTAGCGGGTGCGGGCGGGCAGGCCCTCCGCCTCGTCCACATGCATCTTCTCGCCGCCGGTGCCCGGCTGCTTGGCGAGCGGCAGCTCGATCATGCCGTCGTTGATGGATGGCACGCCGATCACCAGCGCCCAGTAGACCTTGCGCGCGGTGCGGCTGGAAAAGGCCTTGGCGAAGGACGCCGCCGAGCGCGAGGTGCGCGCCAGCAGCAGCGCGCCCGACGTGTCCTTGTCCAGCCGGTGGACCAGCTTGGGGCGGCTCTCCATGTCGAACAGCAGGCCGTCGAGCAGCCGGTCGACATGCTCGTCGGTCTTGGTGCCGCCCTGGGTGGACAGGCCCGGCGGCTTGTTGATGACGATCGCCTGGCCGTCGCGGTGGATGACCATGTCCTGGACATAGGCGATCTCGTCCTCGGTGAGGTCGATGACGCGGACCTTCTTCGGCTTTTCGGCGGCGGGCGCCTTTGCCTCCGCGGGCGGCACGCGGATCGTCTGACCCTCGGTGATCCGGTCTCCGGGCGCGGCGCGGGCGCCGTCGATCCGCAACTGGCCGGTGCGCGACCAGCGCGACACGATGTTGAAGCCGACATCGGGCAGGTGGCGCTGGAACCAGCGGTCGAGCCTGATGCCGTCATCGTCGGGCTGCACCCGATATTGCCGCACGTCGAGGCTGACTCCCCTGGCGGCTGATGGCTTGGCGGCGGCGGCGGCGACCGGGGCCTGTGTGGGAGTTGGCGCCTTCGCGGTGGGCTTCGCCCGCGAAGGCTTGCCCAGCGGCTTCGCGCCCGCCTTGAACCACGGCTTGCCGTCGGGCTTGCCATCCTGCTTGCGCGCGCTCGCGGCCTTGGCGCCGCCCCGCGCGCGACCGGGCTTGCCCGCGCCTGCGGGCCTGGTGGCCGATTTGCCCGGCGATTTGCCAGGGGGCTTGGGGGGAGGACGGCCCTTCATGCGACGCTCCGCATCAGCGAGAGACCCAGCGCCAGCGCGACGATGGCGCCGATCACCGAGGCGAGCGCATAGCCCGTCGCCAGCATGATCTGCCCGCGTTCGATCATGAGGACGCTTTCCAGCGTGAAGGCGGAAAAGGTGGTGAAGCCGCCCAGCAGCCCGACGCCGAGCAGCAGCCGATAGGGCTCGCCCGGCACCGCGCTCAGCCGTGCGAGCCAGCCGGCGAGCAGGCCCATGGCGAAGCCGCCGAGCAGATTGGCGGCGAAGGTGCCCCAAGGCCAGGCGACGCCGGGCATGACCTGCCCCGCGAGCCGTCCGAGCGAATAGCGCGCCGCCGATCCGACGGCACCGCCGGCCATGACGAGGAAGATGTTGGTCATGCTGCCCGCCCTAGAGGGAAAGGGCGCGCGGGGGAAGGGCGGTGCGTTGTCGCCCCTGCCGCGCAAGCAAGGGCAGACTGCGGCCTATCGCCCGCCGTCGGCGATGATGTCGACGCCGGTCTTGCCGCCGGGCGCATCCGTAACGACAATGAAATAGGCGTTGCCGTCACCGGCGCGGGTGCCGCCCAACACATTGTCGCCGCCCATCAGGCGATGGTCGGCGTCGAAGCCGGCGCGTTTGGCCTGGGTATAATAGAAATCGATCACCGACTGGCGCGGCACCGGCGTGACGAAGCTGGCCGCCCGCAGCGTACAGCCATCGCGCTCGGCGCCCGCCGCTTCCATCAGCTGCGCGCCGGGATAGAGGGTGAAGGGTTCGGGCAGGCGTTCGGCCCAGCCATTGGCATAGACTAGCTTCTTGCTGCATCCCGCATTGCCGCCGCCGGCCTTGGCCTGCTCGCGTGCCAGGGCGCCGAGCGTCACGTCCGATTCCATCGCTTCGCCATCGGCCGGCGCGGGCGCCGCCAGCAGCTTGCCGCCCGCGATCCGTGCAGCCTCGGCCTGCGCCTTGCCGGCATCACCCTCCAGCACCGGCAACGCGCCATTGGCGGGCCGGTCGGCGGGGCGGACGGCATTTTTGTTGGACTGGCCGACCAGGTTGGGATCGACGACGATCTGATCCGCCAGCGCGCCCTTCAGCGCCGGATCGACCGCATTGTTGGTGAGCTGGGCATCGAGCGCGGCGAGGCTGCTATCCTCCGCCTTGCCACCGCATCCGCCGAGCGACAGCGCCGCCAGCGCGGCCAGGATCGCGACCCGATTGAACTGCGGCATGGCTTGTCGTCACTCCCTATCGTTAAGAAGACATGAAGGGCAGACGTTAATTTTCCGTTAGCCTTTGTGGTAAATGTGCAGAATTTGTCCCAGCCGGACCAGTGGCGCAGGAGCGGAACGGTCAGGCGCCTTGCCGGATCGGTGCAAAACGGGCATCCCGGCACGATGCTCAATATCCTGTCCATCGCCATCGGCGTCATCACCCTGATCCTCATGATCCCCGCGATCATCCCGATCGTCAGTATGCTTAACTGGCTGCTGGTCCCGGTCGCACTGTTCGGCGCGTTCATCGGGATGCTCTCGTCGAAGAATGGCGGGCGCAACTTCTGCCTCGTCGTCGCCGCCTTCGGCGCGCTGCGGCTGTTCATCGGCGGGGGTATCTTCTGAATCGCGAGAGGGCGGCGGTCGAGGCGCGCACGGGGCTGATCGCCGGTGTGTCCGCCTATGGTCTCTGGGGCCTGCTGCCCATCTATTTCCGCTTCCTGCACCATGTCGATCCGGTGGAGGTGGTGGCGCAGCGCGTCATCTGGTCGCTGTTGCTGATCGTCGCGATCCTGGCGGTGCGCCGGGGGCTGGGTGGGCTGGGTGCGGTGCTGGGCGACCGGCGAATCATGCTGGCGCTCACTTGCTCGGCCGCGCTGATCGGGATCAACTGGCTGACCTATGTCTGGGCGATCCATGCCGGCCATGTGGTCGGCGCGAGCCTCGGCTATTTCCTGAACCCTTTGGTCAATGTCCTGCTGGGGGTCATGGTGCTGAAGGAAAAGCTGCGGCGCGGACAGGTGGCGGCGATCGGCGCTGCCGCGGTGGGCGTCGCGCTGATGGCGAGCGCCGCGCTGGATACATTGTGGGTCAGCATCGTGCTTGCCCTGTCGTTCGCGCTCTATGGGCTGGTGCGCAAGCTGACCCCGGTGGACGCGTTCGCCGGGCTGGGCGCGGAGACGCTGCTGCTGGTCGCGCCGGCGGTGGGCTGGTGCCTGTGGCTGTGGACGGGCGGGCACATGGCCTTTGGCGGCGATCCGGCGACGACGATGCTGCTCGTGCTGTCCGGCGCGGTGACGACGGTGCCGCTGGTGCTGTTCGCCGTCGCGGCGCGGCGCCTGCCGCTCGCGTCGCTGGGGCTGCTGCAATATATGGCGCCGACGATGCAGTTCCTGTGCGGCATTTTGCTGTTCGGCGAGACGCTGAATCGGGGGCAGATCATCGCCTTCGCGCTGATCTGGATCGGCCTCGCCTTTTTCGCGGCGGACAGCTTCATGACCGCGCGCCGGATGCGCGCGGCGCCGGCCTAGCCGAATAGCGTCGCTTCGAAGCGGACCGGCTCGCCGACCGCTTCATTGGCCAGCGCGTCCTCCCACATCACGCGATGACCGCGCACGATGGTGCCGATGGCCTTGCCGGTCAGGTCCATGCCGTCGAAGGGCGACCAGTCGCAGCGCGAGGCGAGCCAGTCCGGGCCGACCGTCCAGCGCTTTTTGAGGTCCACGATCGTGAAGTCGGCGTCGGAGCCGAGGGCGATGCGGCCCTTGCCGACGAGGCCGAACACGCGCTGCGGTCCCGACGAGGTGAGTTCGATGAAGCGGCGCAGGGTGAGCCGCCCTTCCGCCACATGGTTGAGCAACAGGGGAACGAGCGTCTGCACGCCGGGCATACCGCTGGGGGAAGCAGGATAGGTTTTGGCCTTTTCCTCGATCGTGTGGGGGGCATGATCGCTGCCGAGCACGTCGGGCACGCCCTGGTTCAGGAAATGCCACAGCCCGTCGCGATGGGCGCCGCTGCGGATCGGCGGGTTCATCTGGGCATAGGTGCCCAGGCGCGGATAGGCATCTTCGCCCGCCAGCGTCAGATGCTGGGGCGTCACCTCGCAGGTTGCGATATCCTTGTTCTGCCCGATATAGTCCAGTTCCGCTGGCGTGGTGATGTGCAATATGTGGATGCGCCGCCGCGCCGCGCGGGCCAGCGCAATGATCCGCCTGGTGGCGATCATCGCGCTTTCGTCGTCCCGCCAGACCGGGTGGGAGGACGCGTCGCCCTCGATTCTGAAGTCCTTGCGCGCGTTCATCCGGGCTTCGTCCTCGGCATGGATGGCGACGCGGCGGGTGCCCGACGCCAGCACGCGGGCCAGCGCGCCGTCATCGTCGACCAGCAGGCTGCCGGTCGAGGCGCCCATGAAAATCTTCACCCCCGCCGTGCCGGGAATGCGCTCCAGTTCCTTGAGGTGTTCGGCATTGTCCGCCGTCGCGCCGACATAGAAGGCATGGTCGCACCACATGCGATGATGCGCGCGCGCCAGCTTGTCGTGGACACGTTCGGCGGTGTCGGTGTTGGGATTGGTATTGGGCATTTCGAACACGGCGGTGATCCCGCCCAGCACGGCGGCGCGGCTGCCCGATTCCAGATCCTCCTTATGCTCCAGCCCCGGCTCGCGGAAATGGACCTGGCTGTCGATGCAGCCGGGCAGCACGTCCAGCCCCGTGCAGTCGATCACCTCGCCAGCGTCGCCGAGGGAGGAGCCGATCGCGACGATCCTGCCGCCGCGCACGCCGACATCGACCTGCTCCGACCCGCCGGGGGTATGGACGGTGCCGTTCTTCAGGAGAAGGTCATAGGTCTGGGTCATCGCTTGGCTCTCTTCCCGTTGCGGCTTGCATGTCCTACCTAAAGCCGATGACCGCGACCACCCTCACCGACCGTGCCCTGCTCAGAATTTCAGGCGAAGAGGCGCGCCCCTTCCTTCAGGGCCTGATGACCCGCGACGTCCTGACCCTTGCGCCGGATGAGCCGCGCTGGAGCGGACTGCTGACGGCGCAGGGAAAGGCGCTCCATGATTTCATCTTGTGGGCCGATGGCGAAGACGTCTTGATCGATTGCGAGGAGCGCCAAGCCGACGCGCTGGCGAAGCGGCTGAAGCTGTACCGGCTGCGCCGCAAGGTGACGATCGAACGGGAGGACGCGCTGGCGGTGCATTGGTCGCCCGATGATGCAGGCAAGCCGGCCGATCCGCGTTTGGCCGCGCTTGGCCATCGCTGGCTGGCGCCCGTTACGGACGGCGATGCATCGCCGGCGTTCCGCGCGCATCGGCTGGCGCTGGGCGTTTTCGAGGGCGCTGATGAGTTGGGGCAGGACCAGACGCTGTGGCTGGAAACCAATGCGGAGGAATTGCGCGGCGTCGATTACGACAAGGGCTGCTATGTCGGGCAGGAAAATACCGCGCGGATGCATTATCGCAACAAGGTGAGCCGGCGCCTGGTGGCGGTGCCGCTGGGGCAGGCGGATGCGAAGCGGCAGCGCGCGGCGCTCGACGATGTCGGGCTGTCGATCGAGTTGCGGCGGGTCGAGGATATCGATCCGGCGACACTGCCCGGCTGGCTGGCCGCCGCGATGGCGGAGCAGGCGGCGGAATGACGCCCCGATCCACTGGCCGGGCGGTTGTGCTGGCGTTGCTGTCGCTGTTGTTCGCGTCGGCGGCGCTCGCCGATACGCCGTGGAAGCTGGTCAAGACCTATCCGCACGACCCGGCCGCCTTTACCGAGGGCCTCTTCTGGCTGGACGGGGCGCTGTATGAAAGCACCGGGCTGGAGGGGCAGTCCGACATTCGCAAGGTCCGGTTGAAGGACGGCAAGATATTGCAGCGGCGGGTGGTCGATCCGCCCTATTTCGGCGAGGGCATCGTCAACTGGAAGGACCGGATCGTCAGCCTGACCTGGCGGCACCGACAGGGCTTCGTGTGGAAGCTCAGCGATTTTTCGCCAGTCGGGGATTTCCGCTATGCCGGCGAAGGCTGGGGGCTGACGCAGGACGGCACCAGCCTGATCATGAGCGACGGCACCGCGCAGCTGCGCTTCCTCGATCCCCAGACGCTGGGCGAACAGCGCCGCATCACCGTCAGCTGGAACGGGCGCGCGGTCGACCGGCTGAACGAGCTGGAATATGTGAAGGGTGAAATCTGGGCGAACATCTGGTTCGACACCCATATCGCGCGGATCGACCCGAAGGACGGCCGGGTGATCGACTGGATCGACATCGCGCCGCTGGCGGCGAAGGCGGGCGTCGACAGCGAGCAGGCGGTGGCCAACGGCATCGCCTATGACGCGACCAAGGACCGTGTGTTCGTGACCGGCAAGAACTGGCCCAAATTGTTCGAGATCAGGGTGGGGGACTAGCGCGGAACGGCGGACGCCCGCCAGTGCGGCTAATGAAAGTCCCGCGATTTGGGCAGGATGCGCACGTTGCGCGGGTGGCTCGACGTGCGCGGGTGCTGGGGGTGGAGGAATTCGTCGGCACGGCTGAGCGTGATCGCGGCGCGATGGGTTTCCGACAGGCGATCCAGCTCCGCCGTGCGGTCATGCACGCGGGTCGCCATCAGATGGACGACGCCTTCCTTGCTCCGCTGGATTTCGCCCTCCACCAGCATCAGCCGGCTGGCCATCACGGCACGGCGCTGCATTTCGAACAGCCGTGCCCAGAGCAGGATATTGGCGATGCCGGTCTCGTCCTCGATCGTGATGAAGACGGCATTGCCCTTGCCCGGCCGCTGGCGGACCAGGACGACGCCCGCCGTCCGTACCTGCGCGCCGTTCCTGGCGGCGGCGGTCTGCGCGCAGCTCAGCACCCCCTCGGCCGCGAAGACGGGGCGCAGGAACTGCATCGGATGGCCCTTCAGCGACAGGCGGGTCAGCGCATAGTCGGCGGCGACATGTTCGGAGAGCGGCATGGCGGGCAGCATCGGGTCAGCCTCCTCGCCCAGTTCGCGCGCGTCCCGGTCATGCCGGCGCGCGGCGGCGAACAGGGGCAGCTCGTCCGATGGCGTGCGCCGCGCTTCCCACAGGGCGTCGCGCCGGCCCTGGCCGAGCGAGCGGCACGCATCGGCATCGGCGAGCAGGCGCAGCGCGCGCGCGGGCAGGCCGGCGCGGCGGGCGATATCCTCCAGGCTGGTGAACAGGCCGTGCGCGCGGGCGGCGACCAGGCTGTCCGCCCATGCCTCGCGGAAGCCGTCGATCTGGCGCAGGCCGAGGCGCAGCGCGATGGCGCGGCCCCGGCCTTCGCCCCTGGCGGTGGCGCGGCTGCGCAGCAGGGGCTCCAGACTGTTGTCCCAGCCGCTCATGTTGACGTCCGCATCATGGACGGCGACGCCATGTTCGCGCGCATCGCGGACGATCTGCGCGGGGGCGTAGAAGCCCATCGGCTGGGAATTGAGCAGCGCGCAGGCGAACACGGCGGGCTGATGGCATTTGAGCCAGGCGGAGACATAGACCAGCCGCGCGAAGGACAGCGCATGGCTTTCGGGGAAACCATAGCTGCCGAAACCCTCGATCTGGCTGTAGCAGCGTTCGGCGAAGTCTCGCTTGTAGCCGCGCTCTGTCATGCCGGCGATCATCTTGTCCCTGAACTTGTCCATGCCGCCGACATTGCGGAAGGTCGCCATGGAGCGGCGGAGCAGGTTGGCTTCGGCCTTTGTGAATTTCGCGGCGACGATGACGAGCTTCATCGCCTGTTCCTGGAACAGCGGCACGCCATAGGTCTTGCCGAGCAGCGTCCTGAGTTCGTCGGGCGGACCATGTTCGGGCGCGGGGGAGGGATAGTCCACCTTCTCCTCCCCGCAGCGCCGGCGCAGATAGGGATGGACCATGTCGCCCTCGATCGGGCCGGGACGGACGATCGCGACCTGCACGGTCAGGTCGTAGAGCGTGCGCGGGCGCAGGCGCGGGAGCATGTTGATCTGTGCCCGGCTTTCGACCTGGAACACGCCGATGCTGTCGCCCGTGCACAGCATGTCATAGACGGCGTCATCGCCGGAATCGATGTCCACCGTCAGCTGGTGGTCGCCCAGGCCCTGCGCCCGCATCAGGTCGAAGCCCTTGCGGATGCAGGTCAACATGCCGAGCGCCAATATGTCGACCTTCATCAGGCCAAGCGCGTCGATATCGTCCTTGTCCCATTCGATGAAGCTGCGGTCGGCCATCGCCGCATGGTGGAGCGGGACGGTTTCATCGAGCCGGTTCTGGGTCAGCACGAAGCCGCCGACATGCTGCGACAGGTGCCGGGGGAAGGGCTTTGCCAGCAATTGATCGACAAGGGCACGAAAGCGCCGGATTTCGGGATTGTCGAGATCGAAGCCCGCATCGGTGATCCGCCGGTCGCCAAGGTCGCCCGAATAGCTGCCCCAGACCGTGGCGGACATGCGCGCGGACACATCCTCGCTCATGCCCAGCGCCTTCGCCACTTCGCGCACGGCGCTGCGCGAGCGGTAGTGGATCACGGTGGCGGCGATGCCGGCGCGGTGGCGGCCGTAGCGATCGTAGATATATTGCATCACCTCCTCGCGCCGCTCATGCTCGAAATCGACGTCGATGTCGGGCGGCTCGCCCCGTTCTTCGGAGACGAAACGGGAAAAGAGCAGGTCGTGCCGCATGGGATCGACCGAGGTCACGCCGAGCAGGAAGCAGACCATCGAATTGGCGGCCGAGCCCCGCCCCTGACAGAGGATGCCGTTGACGCGCGCATAGGCCACAACATCATGCACGGTCAGGAAATAGCAGGCGTAATGCCTGTCCCGGATGAGCGTGAATTCCTCTTCCAGCATCGCCTTTGCACGGGCGGGAATGTGCGGGCCGTAGCGGGCATGGGCGGCGGTGAGGGTCAGTTCCTCCAGCCATTGCTGCGGCTCCCAGCCCTCCGGCACCGGCTCATGCGGATATTCGTAGCGCAGCTGTTCGAGCGAGAAGCCGATGCGATCGAGCAGATGCCCGCTTTGCGCCACGGCTTCGGGACAGGCACTGAAAAGGCGCAGCATGTCGGCCGGCGCGTGCAGATGGCGTTCGGCATTGGCCTCCAGCAGGCGCCCGGCCTTGCCGATGCCGGTGCCTTCGCGAATGCAGCTCAGCACATCCTGCAGCGGCCGTTCGGCCGGCGTGGCATAGACGATGTCCATCGTCGCGATCAGCGGTACGGCGGTGCGGCGCGACAGCGCCATCATCTGCATGAGCCGGCGCCTGTCCCGGCCATGACCGTCAAGCCTGGCCGCCAGCCACACACGGCCCGGGGCCATGCGGGAAAGACGCAGGGCGAGCCCTTCGAGGTCGGCTGGCCGAGGCTGCGGCACGAGGCTGAGATGCCCCTGACGAACCGCTTCCCTGGGATGCCGTTCGGCATATTCATAATCAACGGGCTTACGATGCGCGGTCTGCGCGGTGGCGGTCGACATCGGCATGACGATCAACAGCAGATCATCGATATAGGCGGCCAGATCCTCATAATGGAGGATGCAGTCCCCCTTGACCGACCGCAGATTGCCGACTGTCAGCAATTTGGTGAGTTCGCCCCAGCCCCGCCGGTTGGCCGGATAGGCGACGATGTCGGGCGTGCCGTCGGCGAACACCAGCCGGGCGCCCGTCACCAGCTTCAGATCGGGCACGCAGCGCGCCTTTTCCGCATCGTCCAGCTCGGCCGCCGGGCCTTCCGACGCCTGCTTGTCCGCCAGCATGTCGGCCTGCGCCTGCTCGCCGATCTTCCTGAGCGCCGCCCAGGCGCGCACCACGCCCGCCACCGTGTTGCGATCGGCGATGCCAAGGCCCGTCAGGCCGAGTTCGATCGCCCGGCAGACCAATTGTTCGGCATGGGACGCACCGCGCAGGAAGGAGAAGTTGGTGGCGGCGACGAGTTCGGCGACCGCCGGCACCGGTTCGCTCGGCGGGACGGGCGGCGGGTCACTTTCGCGTATCTTGCCCTTCAGCCGGTCCAGCCCCTCGCGCTCGCGCTCGCGCTGGTCCATCGATTTGGGCTTGGTGGGGTCGGGATAGCCGCGCTTCCTCATGCGAACAGGCCGTGGAGATACCAGCCGGGATGCGCGGTTTCCGTGCCGGCGAGGCCGTGGCGGAAGATCCAGTAGCGGCGGCCGCGCGCATCCTCGACCCGATAATAGTCGCGGGTGCGGCCCGCGCTCTCTCCTTCAATCGCGCCGTCCTTCGCCGTCCACCATTGCGGCGCGATGCGTTCGGGGCCTTCATAGCGGGTCACGTCATGGAGGGTGCGGCGCCAGCGGAAGCGGTGGGGCGGGCCATCGGGCATAGCGGCAATCACCTCGATCGGCTGGGGCGGATCGAACAGGTGGATGGGGCGCATCGGCGGATCGCCCTGCTGCTGCAATGCCGGCCAGCTTTCGGGCGCGCGGGCCTCGACCGCGGGAAGCGCCAGCTGCGCCTGTTCGGGAATATGACTGTCGCGCGGCACCAGCGCCAGGATGCGGGCGCGGCCGGCACGCACCGACAGGCGGTCGACGAGCGCGGCGACGCTTTCCGCCTTGCGCGCCTCGCCCCCTTCCAGCGCGAGCTGGGTCGGCGCCATCGGTTCGGTCGCGGGGACGGAAAGGCGCAGCATGTCGAAGCCGAAGCCGGGATCGAGCGGATCGGCAAGGCTGTCGATCCGCTCCTGCATCAGACGCATGATCGCGGGGGCATCGCGCACCGCCAGGCTGGTTTCGACGCGCAGCGGGAAGGCGAGGCCATCGGTGCGGAAGAACAGCGCTTCGAACCGGCGCCCGCCCTGACCCTGCTCGGTCAGGCGCTCGCACGCCTCGGCCGCCATTTCCGCGAGCAGTTTGAGCGCATGGGTCGTGCTGCCCATCGGCTCGGCGAAGCGGCGTTCGATGCGGATCGCGGGGCGCGGGGCACGGGGCGCGAGCGGACGGCGGCCAAGCCCCAGAAGGCGGTGCAGCGCATCCACCGCGTGTTCGCCGAAGCGGGCAGCAAGCATGGCGGCGGGGCGCGATGCCAGGTCGCCGATGGTCCGCAGGCCCGCGCGGCGCAGCGCCACCGCGTCGTCGCCCTCCAGCCGCAGCGCCTCCACCGGCAGGCGGCGGATGGCTGCGTCCTCGTCGGGGGCCGGGGGGCCGGGGAAGCGGGCGAGGGCATGGGCCGCCTCCGCCGTGTCGGCAATGGCATGGCGCATCCGCACGCCGCGCCGTTCCAGCCGGTCGGCGACGTCGGCAGTCAGCGCATCCTCCCCGCCCCACAGATGCGCGACGCCGGCAATGTCGAGCATCAGCCCATGGGGCGGATCGAGCGCGGCGATGGGGGTGTAGCGCGCCGCGCCGTCGCACAGCCGCTCCAGCCAGTCCTGATCGGCATGGGGATCGGCATCATGGACGCGCAGGCCCGGCTCCCGCGCCCGCGCATCGGCCAGCGTCATGCCCGGCGTCAGGCCGACCGCTAGCGCGTCCGTATCGAGGGCGCACAGCCGCATCGCGCCGCGTACCAGCTCGACGACGACCGTCGGGCCATCGCCCGGCCGGGCCTCCCACAGGTCAGGCCGCTCGATCCGAAGCCGGTCGATCGGCAGGAAGGGTAGCCAGATCGCCAGATAGCGGCGTGCCATGGCCTGTTGCTGCATCGTCATGGCGTTCATGCCGTCCGTCTCCAAAAATCCCCCGTTCGCCGTCCCACACCAGCCGCCAGCTGCCCCCGTCCGCGCCGCCCCGCCGGCGCAGCAGGGTGAGGCGGCAGGCGGCAAGCCCCGGCGCGTCGCCGGGCAGCGGATCGGATGCCGCCGGCTCCACCCGCCAGCGCGTGGCGGCAGCGCTGGGTGCCGGATCGCCGCCGATCCGCAGCAGGAATGCAGTGACCCCGCTCGCTTCGGCGGCGAGCGCGAGGCGGCGGCTGGCGGTGAGGTCGAGCAGGGGCGCGGGGCCGCGCAGGTCGAGCAGGAGCGCGCCCAGCGCCGGGCAGCGCAGCGCATCGACGGCGGCGCGCAGCAGCATCGCGTCGTCGGGCAGGATGCCGATCAGCAGGCGGGCGGGATCGATGCCGAGCGCGGCAAGTCCGGGGCCATAGGGCAGGCCGCCGGCCCGGCAGGCCGCCTGCGACCGCAGCGACAGCAGGGGCGCGCCAATGCCCGTTCGCTGCGCCAGCGCGAGCGCCACGCCGGTCGCCGTGCCTTCATCCGTGGCGGCGCCGAACAGTTCGTGGATCTGGCCGCGCGCGAGGCCGCCGTCCAGCTCGGCGTCGAGCGGCGCGTGGCCGGTCGCGATGCGTGCGCCAGACTCCCTTGCTGGCGCGCGGTCCAGCGAGGCGATCTGCCGGCGCAAGGCGGCGAGGCTGTGAAGGGACTCGGGCATGGACATTGTTCCTGATTTGTTCTTTTTCGGAGCAATGTCGGGTTGAGTCAATCATGCTTTGGCGAGAGGATGGCGCGCATAGAGGCCGAAGCCGGCGATCACGCCATAGCATAGTGCCGGAAGGGTCAGCGCGAAGGCCAGGCTGCCGCTGATATCGGCGAGATGGCCGGTGAGCGGAGGGACGATGGCCCCGCCCACGATCGCGACGCACAGCACGCCCGATCCTTCGGCCGTGCGCGTGCCCAGCCCTTCGGACGCCAGGGTGAAGATGGTCGGAAACATGATCGAATTCATGAGACCGATCGCCAGCAACGCATAGCCCGCGACGACGCCCGTCGCATTGGCGGACAGCAGGATGAGCGCGATCGCGCCCGCCGCGACCCCGGTCAGCACCTTGCCGGGCGACAGCAACCGCAGCACCGCCGCGCCGATGAAGCGGCCGACCAGCGCGCCGCCCCAGTAGAGCGGCACATGCTTGCCCGCCGCCTGCTCGCCAAGGCCCAGCACGTCGCCCTGCATGAGGTAGCTCACGATCAGCGAGCCGATCGCCACCTCCGCCCCGACATAGAGAAAGATGCACAGCGCGCCGAGGCCGAAGCGCGGACGGCGCAGCAGGTCGAAGGCGTGAAGGATGCTGCCACCCTGGTCCTGCCGTTCCCGCAGGCGGTTGCGGCGGCTCCAGACCACCGCGGCGATCAGCAGCAGCGCGGCGGCAAGGCCAAGATAGGTGTGGACGACGACGCGGGTTTCCTGCGCGCGATAGGCGTCGAGCGCAGCGCCGGTCAGCGTCGCGGGATCGATCGTCGCCAGACTGCCCAGGATCAGGATCGACCCGACATAGGGAAAGATGGTCGTGCCCAGCGAGTTGAACGCCTGCGCGAAAGTGAGGCGGCTAGGCGCGGTGCGCGGGGGTCCCAGCAGCGCGATCAGCGGGTTGGCGACGACCTGGACGATGGTGATGCCGCTTGCCAGCACGAACAGCGCGAACAGGAACAGGCCAAAGGTCGCCTGCGCCGAAGCGGGGATGAACAGCAGGCAGCCGGCCGTCATGGTGACGAGACCGATCGCCGCGCTGCGCATGTAGCCGGCCTTGCGCACGATCGCGGCGGCCGGGATGGAAACCAGGAAATAGGCCGCAAAGAAGGCGGACTGGACCAGCATCGCCTGGAAATAGCTGAGCGTGAACAGCTCTTTCAGTTTGGGGATGATGACGTCGTTCAGGCTGGTGACGCCGCCGAACATGAAGAAGAGCGCGAACACGAACAGCCGCAGGTCAGGCGCGTCGATATGGGTGCCGTCATCCGTGGCGGGCAGGGGATCCGCGCTGCTGCTGGCGGCCGGCCGGGGGGTGATCGTCATGCTGCCCTGCTCCACCTGCCCGGTCGGCCGTTCACCTGGCCGCCCCGGCTCCACTCTCCACGACCGTAACGGGCAGCTTCAGCGCCTTCAGCTGAGGCAGCACCTGGGCCTTGTCGCCGACGACGATCCAGTGGATCCTGGCCGGGTCGATCACCTTGCGCGCGGCCTCGTCCAGCGCCTGCGGGGTCAGCGTCCGGTAGCGCGCGGCGAGATTTTCGACATAGTCGAACGGTCGGCCGAACAGCGCGTCGGTCTGCATCTGGCCGATCACCGCGCCCGACGTTTCGAACTGCGCGGGCAACTGGGCGATATTGCCCTTGATCACCCGATTGAATTCCGCCGGGGTGACGCCTCTGGGACCCAGAAAGTCGGTGATGTCGCCGATGATCGCCGCGATCGCCGGGCCGGTCTTGTCCGCCTGCACCGGCGCGTTGACCAGATAGGGGATCGGCCCGACGCGGGGCGCGCTATAGGCCCATGCGCCGTAGGACCAGGCCTTCACCTCGCGAATGTCGGTGTTGATGCGGGACAGGAAATCCTCGCCCAGCACATTGTTCGCCGCTCCGAAGGCAATGCGGTCGTCGGCGCCCTTCAGGTCCGTGACGAAGCCGCCGAGCAGCATCGACTGAGGCGATTGCGGCCGGTCGATCAGGGTGATGCCGGGTCGGGCGGCGGGGACGGGCACGGTCAGGTCCTTCATGCCCTTGATGTCGCGGGTCGATCGCCAGGCGACGAAGCGCGTCTCGAGCAGCGGCAGCAGCGCCGCCAGCGTCGTGTCGCCGACCGCGAATATCTCGACATTGTCGGGCCGCAGCCACCGGTTCTTGTACGCGGCGAGATCGGCGGGGGTCAGCGCGGTCACCGTGTCGGAGTCGCCAAGCCCCTTGGACGGCTTGCCATAGGGATGGTCGGGTCCGTAGAGCAGCGGATAGATGGCGCGGCCTGCGAGACCGCCGGGCGAGGTCTTTTCCTGCGCGATTGCCGCCAGCTGGATCGCGCGTACGCGATCGACCTCCTTGGGATCGAAGGCCGGGTTCTTGACCACGTCGGCCAGCAGGTCGAGCGAGGGCGCCAGATTGGCGGTGAGCGCGCGCAGCGTCACGGCCGATCGGTCGATGCTCTGCCCGGCGCTGATCGTTGCGCCCAGCCGCTCCTGTTCCTCGGCGATCTGGATGGCGTTGCGGGTGGCGGTCCCTTCGTCGAGCATCGACAAAGTGAGCTGGCCAATGCCCTGCTTGTCCCTGGGGTCGGCCGCGACCCCGGCGTCGAAGCTGAGCGCCAGTTGCAGCATCGGCACGGCCGTGCGGCGCGCGAAATGCACCTTGATGCCGTTGGAGAGCGTGGCGCTCTCCACGGTCGGATAGTCCAGCGCGGGCGAGGTCGCGACCGGCGGCAGGGGCAAGGCGGGCCTGGGCAGGGATGCGGCCACATCCTCGGCAGCGACCTCCTTCGCCGCGCCCTGGGCCTCCTGATAGGGCGGGCGCTCGCCCGGATCGACGCGCAGCGCATAGACCGGGCGGGTCAGCCATTTCGCCATCGCCGCACGGGTGGTTTCCGGCGTCACCGCAGCCAGCGCGGCCAGCTCCTTTTTGTAGAAGCCGGGATCATTCTGGTAGAGCAGGCCCTCCGCCAGGGTCGATGCCTTGCCGGAAAAGTCGCCAACCACTTCGAGGCCCGCGATCTGCGCGGCGATCTGGCGGGTGGCCACGCGGCTCACCTCGTCGGCGGTCGGGCCGGTGGCGATGAAATCGGCGATGATCGCGTCGAGCCTAGTGGATACAGCAGCCGGATCGACGCCGGGCTTGACGTCCACCGTCACCTCGAACTGACCGACCTGTTCGAACGTCTGCAGATTGGCGGTGACCGAGACGGCAAGTTGTTCGCCGCGGACCAGGATATTGTCGAGCCGCGAGCTGGCGAGCCCGCCCAGCACGGAGGCCGCGACGGTCAGCGGGGCATTGTCCGCCTCGCCCATGCCGGGCACGATCCAGTCGCGGTAGAGCCGCGTGGTCGCCACCCGGTCCTTCATCGCCTGATCGACGCGCGCGGGCAGGGTGGGCACCGGCGCCGCCACCGGCGCCACCGCCTTGCCGCCCGCGATGCCGCCGAAATATTGCTCCACCTTCGCCTTGGCCGTCGCGAGGTCGATATCGCCAGCCAGCGCCAGCACGGCGTTGTTGGGGCCGTAATGATCCTTGAACCAGCTATGCACGTCGGCGAGGCTGGCCGCGTCCAGATCCGCCATCGAGCCGATCGTCTCATGACCATAGGGGTGGCCGGGCGGGAACAGCGCTTCGGTCTGGGCGTAGCTCACCAGGCCATACGGCTGGTTGTCGCCCTGCCGCTTTTCATTCTGGACGACGCCGCGCTGGGCGTCGAGCTTGGCCTGGGTGACCGCGCCCAGCAGCCGGCCCATGCGGTCGGCCTCCATGAACAGCGCGAGATCGAGCGCCCCCGTCGGCACGGTCTCGACATAGTTGGTGCGGTCATACCAGGTGGAGCCGTTGGTCGGGGTCGATCCGGCCCCGACCAGCGGCTCGTCGAAATTGGGGACATTCTCCGACCCTCCGAACATCAGATGCTCGAACAGATGGGCAAAGCCGGTCTTGCCCTTCGGCTCGTTCTTGGAGCCGACGCGATAATAGACGGTGACACCGATTACCGGCGCCTTGCGATCGGTATGGACGATGACGCGCAGGCCGTTGGGCAGCGTGAAGGTCTCGTAGGGGATGTTCACCTGCGACACGAGGCCGGCGATCGGGGCGGGGCTGGCGGCATCGACCGTAGCCGACGACGTGTGCGCACAGGCGGTCAGCCCGAGCAGGAGGGGACAGAGCAGCAGGAACGGGCGCATCATATCTCTCCGGCGTCGCGTGGGCGGGCAGCATAGCGAGGCGTTATAGCGACGCAATACGCTTTGCGCTGGACAAGCCAGCGAGGCCGCGCCAGTTTTGCGCATCGTCCCATGCGCGTGAAAGGTCCCCCGTGCCATGAAGAAGCTCGTTCGGTCGCTCGCGCTTGCCTCGCTTCTCATCCCGGCCACCCTCCCTGCCCAGGGCACCGCGCCGGCGGCCGCCGATGCACCGGTCTTCTCCGCGGCGGCGGTGCGCGCGCATGTCGCCTTCCTTGCCGACGATCTGCTCAAAGGACGCGATACCGGCAGCGAGGGGCATGAGATCGCGGCGCGCTACGTCGCCAGCGCATTCGATTCGATGGGGCTGACCCCTGCGGGCGACACGGGCGCGGACGGCAAGCCAGGCTGGCTGCAGCAGGTGCGCTTCCAGAAGACCGAGCGGACGGCGACCCCCGGCACCGTCACCGTGACCGGCCCGGCCGGCGAGAAGAGCTGGGCGCATGCCGGCGACGTGCTCATCAACCTCAATCCGGGCGAACCGGCGCTGGACGTGACCGCGCCGCTGATCTTCGTCGGCTATGGCATCGAGAATGCGCGGCTGGGCATCAATGATTATGCCGGGCTGGACGTGAAGGGCAAGATCGTGGTGACGCTGCGCGGCTTCCCCAAGGGACTGCCGAGCGAGGAGGCGGCGCATCTGTCCGCGACCAAGGCGCAGGTGGCGCAGTCGCACGGCGCGATCGGGCTGTTTTCGGTCGGCACCATCCTGTCGCTCAAGACACGGCCATGGGCGCGATCGGTCAAGTTCGCAGACGAGCCGGACGTGACGTGGATCGACGGCGACGGCAAGCCCTTCGACGAGGCGCCGGGCATTCGCGCGTCGGGCGCGCTCAACGATCCGGCGGCGCAGGCGGTGTTCGCCGGCGCGCCCAGGACGATCGCCCAGCTGCGCAAGGAGGCGGACAAGCAGGGCGGGCGGCCCAGGGGCTTCGCGCTCAAATCCACGATGCGGGTCCAGCTGACCAGCACCAGCAGCCAGATCACCAGCCCCAATGTCGTCGCCATGATCCCCGGCAGCGATCCGGTGCTGAAGGACCAATATGTCGTGCTGTCCGGACATCTCGACCATATCGGCGTCAGCACGCCCAAGCCGGGCGACAAGCCGGGCACGGATTATATCAACAATGGCGCGCTCGATAATGCCGCCGGCGTCGCGACCATGCTGGAGGTCGCGCGGGCGATGGCCGCATCGCCAGTCAAGCCGCGCCGCTCGATCATCTTCCTGGCCTCCACCGGCGAGGAGAAGGGGCTGCTCGGCGCCGACTTTTATGCGCGCCATCCCGGCCAGGCGGCGGGCAGGATCGTCGGCAATGTCGATCTCGACATGCCGGTCCTGCTCTATCCCTTCACCGATGTGATCGCCTATGGCGCGGATCATTCCACGATCGGGCCGATCGTATCCCAAGCGCTGGCGCCCATGGGCGTCACGCTGATGGCGGACCCCATTCCCGAAGAGGTGATCTTCGTGCGGTCCGACCATTATATGTTCGTGAAGCAGGGCGTGCCCGCCGTGTTCCTGGCGACCGGCTACGGCAATGGCGGGGCGAAGGCGAACAAGGCCTTCCTGGACGAAAATTATCATAATGTCGGCGACGACATGAACCAGAAGATCGACTGGGAGCAGGGCGCGCGCTTCGCCGAGGCCAATTACCGCATCACCCGCATGATGGCGGACAGCGATACGCCGCCGCTGTGGAACCAGGGCGATTTCTTCGGCGACATCTTCGCGCCCAAGGCGGCGAAGGCGCCGAAGCGCTGAGGTCTCGAAGCGCCGTCAGACCCTGCGGATCGGCCCCGGATATTGGCCGACCACCGCGTCGGCCGTCAGCAGGGTGATGCCTTCGACCATCGACTGGGCGATCAGCAACCGGTCGAAGGGATCCTTGTGGATCAGCGGGAGTCCCCGGATCGCGACGGCATGTTCGCTGGCCACGGCGAGCTCGCCATAGCCATTGTCCAGCAGGCCGCGCCGGAGCAGCCGCGCATCGACATCGAAATCGGGGCGCCCGAGATCGCTCTTGATCGCGACTTCCCACAGGCTGGCGGCACTGAACATCAGCGCGTTGCCGGTGTCCGCGATGAGTTCACGCGCTTCCGCCGACATCCGGTCCGGGAAGCCCGCCGCCCAGATAAGCAGATGGGTATCAAGCAGATATTTCACGGCCGGCCGTCGAACAGGGCCTCGATCTCCGCCGCGCCCATGGAATCGAAGTCCGGCGGGATCCGCAACTGGCCGGCCATGAAGCCGAGGCGCGTCCGCTCGTCGGGCACGCTCAGCGGAACGATCTTGGCGATCGGCGTGCCTGCCTTGGCGATGATGAAGCCGCCGCTGCTGACCAGCCGGTCCAGCAGCCGGGACAGATGCGTTTTGGCCTCGTGAATATTGACGGTTTCCATGGCATGTTCCAAACTTAGTCCGTTAGACTTAGTCTATTTTGATGGAATAGGCAACGGCGTTCAGCCCGACGCTTTCCATGCCGCTATCCAAATAGCCTTTTTATTTGGCAAGACGCTCTCTACAGGCGGCGGCACATGCAACCGGAGCCTGTCATGAACGACGTCACCATCAAGCGCGCCCTTTTGTCCGTGTCCGACAAGACGGGCCTCGTCGAACTGGGGCGGGCGCTCGCTGGCCATGGCGTCGATCTGGTTTCGACCGGCGGCACGGCCAAGGCGCTGCGCGACGCCGGGCTGGCGGTGCGCGACATATCCGACCTGACCGGCTTTCCCGAAATGATGGACGGCCGGGTCAAGACGCTGCATCCCAGGGTGCATGGCGGATTGCTGGCGGTGCGCGACAACCCGGCGCATGTCGCGTCGATGGACGAACATGCGATCGGCGCGATCGACCTGGTGGTGGTCAATCTCTATCCCTTCGCGGCGACCGTGGCCAAGGGCGCGGATCGCGAGGAGATTATCGAGAATATCGATATCGGCGGGCCGTCCATGGTGCGGTCGGCGGCGAAGAATCACGAGAGCGTCGCGATCGTGACCGACCCGGCCGACTATGCCCGGCTGATCGCGGAGATGGCCGAGAAGGGAGGCGCGACCAGCTATGATTTCCGCCGCCTGCTCGCGGCCAAGGCCTATGCCGCCACCGCCGCCTATGATTCGATGATCGCAAGCTGGTTCGCCTTCGCCGACCAGGGCGAGGCGTTTCCGGAGACGCTGGCGATGTCGAGCAGATTGTCGACCACGCTGCGCTATGGCGAGAATCCGCATCAGTCCGCCGCGCTCTATCTGCCGCTGGGGCCGAGCGCCAACGGCATCGCCCAGGCGAGGCAGGTGCAGGGCAAGGCATTGTCCTACAATAACTACAACGATGCCGACGCGGCGCTGGAACTGGTCAGCGAATTTCGCGACGGCCCGCCGACCGTGGTGATCGTGAAGCACGCCAATCCCTGCGGCGTGGCGAGCGCCGACAATCTGATCGACGCCTACAAGGCGGCGCTCGCCTGCGACAGCGTGTCGGCCTTTGGCGGCATCATCGCGGTTAACCGGCCGCTGGACGGGCCGACGGCCGAGGCGATCAGCGGTATCTTCACCGAAGTGGTCGCGGCGCCCGACGCCGATGACGAGGCACGGGCGATCTTCGCGAAGAAGAAGAATCTGCGCCTGCTGCTGACCGGCGACCTGCCCGATCCGGCGCGGCCGGGGCTGACGATGAAGACGATCGCCGGCGGGTTGCTGGTGCAGGGGCGCGACAATGGCGCCGTTGATCTGGGCAGCATCAAGGTCGTGACGAAGCGGGCGCCGACGGAGCAGGAGATGCGGGACTGCCTGTTCGCCTGGACCGTCGCCAAGCATGTGAAGTCGAACGCGATCGTCTATGCCAAGGGCGGCAGCACGGCGGGGGTGGGCGCGGGGCAGATGAACCGGCTCGAGTCGGCGCGCATCGCGGCGTGGAAGGCAAAGGATGCGGCGGAGAAGGCCGGCTGGGCCGAGCCGCGCACGATCGGGTCGGCGGTGGCGTCGGACGCTTTCTTCCCCTTCGCCGACGGGCTGCTCGCAGCGGCCGAGGCGGGCGCGAGCGCGGTGATCCAGCCGGGCGGATCGATCCGCGACGACGAGGTGATCGCGGCGGCGGACGAAGCCGGGCTGGCGATGGTCTTCACCGGGATGCGCCACTTCCGGCACTGACCGGCGGAACGAGTCCGCGGTCGCGCGACTTGTCCGGCCCATGAAGATCGCGACCTACAATGTGAACGGCGTCAACGGCCGCCTGCCGGTGCTGCTGCGCTGGCTGGAGGAAAGCCGGCCCGACATCGTGTGCCTGCAGGAACTCAAGAGCCCGGACGCCAGATTTCCCGCCGACGCGATCCGCGAGGCGGGTTATGGCGCGATCTGGCACGGGCAGAAGAGCTGGAACGGCGTCGCGATCCTTGCCCGCGTGGGCGAGATCCACGAGACGCGGCGCGGACTGCCGGGCGACCCGGACCCCGGCCAGAGCCGCTATATCGAGGCGGCGGTGAACGGCATCCTGATCGGCGGGCTGTACCTGCCCAACGGCAACCCGCGTCCCGGCCCCAAATTCGACTATAAGCTCGCATGGTTCGACCGGCTGATCGACCATGCCGCAGGGCTGCTGGAGACGGGCCTGCCGGTGATGCTTGCGGGCGATTTCAACGTGATGCCGACCGATCTGGACGTCTACAAGCCCGAGCGCTGGATCGACGACGCGCTGTTCGCGCCGGAAGTGCGCGCCGCCTATGCGCGGCTGATCGATCAGGGATGGACCGACGCGTTGCGCGCCCTGCATCCGGGCGAGACCATCTATACCTTCTGGGATTATTTCCGGAACGCCTTTGGCCGCGACGCCGGCCTGCGGATCGACCATCTGCTGCTGAGCCCCGCGCTGGCCCACCGGCTGGTCGCGGCGGAGGTGGACAGCCATGTGCGCGGCTGGGAGAAGAGCAGCGATCATGCGCCCGTGTGGATCGAGCTGGGCCCGGAGAAGCGCCGCAAGCGCGTCACCCCTCGATAATCTCCCTGATGCGCGCGGCCAGCACGTCCATCGCGAAGGGCTTGGTGATCATCGCCATGCCCGGTTCCAGGAAGCCCGAGGCCAGGGCCGCATTTTCGGCATAGCCGGTCATGAACAGCACCCTGAGGTCGGGGCGCGACACCCTGCCGCCGTCGGCCACCTGCCGCCCGTTGAGGCCGGGCAGGCCGATATCGGTGACGAGCAGGTCGATCCGCCGGTTCGATTGCAGGATTTCCAGTCCTTTGGGGCCGTCGCTCGCCTCGATCGCACGATAGCCAAGCTCGTTCAGCACCTCGACGATCAGGCCGCGCACCACCGCTTCGTCCTCTACCACCAGCACGACCTCGCCGGCATCGGTGCCGACCGCCTCGACATGGCTCGACCCATGCTCCTCCGGGTCCTCCTCGCCGCGATGGCGGGGAAGGTAGAGCTTGATCGACGTGCCCTTGCCCACTTCCGAATAGATGCGGGCATAGCCTTCGGACTGGCGGGTGAAGCCGTAGATCATCGACAGGCCAAGGCCGGTGCCCTGGCCGATCGGCTTGGTCGTGAAAAAGGGTTCGAAGGCGCGCGCGATCGTATCCTTGCTCATGCCCGTGCCGGTGTCCGTCACGCAGATGCAGACATATTGGCCGGGCTTCACGTCCCGCTGGAGGGCGGCATAGGCCGAATCGAGATGGGCGTTGCAGGTTTCGATCGTCAGCTTGCCGCCATCGGGCATCGCGTCGCGCGCGTTGATCGCGAGATTGAGGATGGCGCTTTCCAGCTGGTTCGGATCGCAGCGGGTGAGCCACAGGCCGCCGGCGAGCACCAGTTCCAGATCGATCCGTTCGCCAAGCGTCCGGCGCAGCATGTCCTCCATCGACCCGATCAGCGGATTGGCGCGCACGGGGCGCGGATCAAGCGGCTGGCGACGGGAGAAGGCCAGCAACCGATGCGTTAGCGCGGCGGCGCGTTCAGCCGAGCTTTTCGCGCCATTCAGCCAGCGCGCCAGATCGTCGGTGCGCCCCTGCGCGACCCGGTTGCCCAATATGTCCAGGCTGCCGGTGATGCCCTGCAACAGGTTGTTGAAGTCGTGGGCGATGCCGCCGGTCAGCTGGCCCACCGCCTCCATCTTCTGGCTCTGGCGCAGCGCCTCCTCGACCGCGCGCTGCTCGGTGATGTCGCGACCCACGCCATGGATGCGCGCACCGTCGGGCACGGCCGTCCAGGCGAGCAGGCGATAATCGCCCTGCCGGGTGCGATAGCGGTTCTCGTACGACAGGGTCGCGATGCCGGTCGCGATCTTGGCGACTTCGGCGAACGTGCTGTCGAGATCGTCGGGATGGACGAAATCGGTGATAGGCGCGCCCACCATCTCCTCGCCCGACCAGCCGAGCAACCGCTCCGCCGACGGGTTGATGGTGATGATGCGACCTTCATAGTCGCAGACCAGCATGATATCCTGGCTGATGCGCCAGAGCCGGTCGCGTTCCTGCGCGTTGGTCGCCTCGGCGCGCTTCTGGGCCTCGATCTCCGTATTGGTGCCGACCCAGGCACTGATTGCGCCGCGTGCATCCAGCAGCGGCGCGGCGCGCGCGAGATGCCACCTGTAGTCGCCGCTGGCGTCGCGCAGGCGAAACTCCGTCTCGTAGATGCCGCCGGAGCTGACGGCGGCCTTCCAGCGTTCGGCGGCCTCGGCGATGTCGTCCGGGTGCACCATGTCGATCCAGCCGGTGCCGTCCAGCGTCCCCCGCTGCGCGCCGGAAAAGGCGTAGACCTGTTCGTTGAACCAGTCGAGCCAGCCGTCCGCCCGAGCGGTCCATACCTGGTTCGGCATATTCTGGGCCAATATGCTGAACTGCGCTTCGCTCTTTTCCAGGGCGTACTGGATGCGGCGCCGATCGGTCACATCCTGCACCGCGCCAACCATGCGAACCGGCGTACCGGCCTCGTCGACCTCATATTCCGCCTTGCGCGCGATGATCCGCTCTTCCCCGGTGTCGGCCCGGCGGATGCGATATTCGACGTCGAGCGGCGCGCTGCCCGACCGCCTGCGCACATCGTCGGACACCAATGCCCGATCCTCTGACAGGGCCAGGCGCTCGAGTATGACGGCCGGCACCTCCGCGGTCACCGGCAGACCGAAGATGCGGCAGAATTCGGGCGTCGCGCTGACCATGCCGGTGACGACATCGACGGCGAAGAGCCCGACGCCGCCCGCCGCCTGGGCGCGTCGAAGCCGCTGCTCGCTCTGGCGCAAGGCTTCGCTCGCCTCATGCTCGCGGGTCTGATCGCGGATCAGCTTGACGAAACCGATCGGGGTGCCGCTTTCGTCGCGCAGGGGCGTCATTTCGCTCAGGCCCCAGAACAGCGCGCCCGATTTCTTGAGATGCCAGCGCGCATCATGAGCGCGGCCCTGCGCCAGCGCCTCGTCGCGCTTCGCCTTGGGCCTTCCGGCGGCGCAGTCTTCCGCCGTGAAGAAGGTGGCCATCGTCCGGCCCAGCATTTCTGCTTCGGACCAGCCGAGCATTTCGGCGGCGCCGCGATTCCATAGTGAAATATGGCCGTCCAGGTCGGTCGCGACGATGCCGTAATCGGTCGCGCTGTCCAGGATCTGGCGGTGATGCGCCTCTCGCGTGCGCAGGACGCTTTCCGTGCGGAGCCGTTCGACATGCGCCCAGGACCGCTCGGTCACTTCGCGAACGACGCCCAGCTCATAGTCGGTCCATTGGCGGGGCGTCCCGTGCTGGACAGCCATCAGCGTGGTGAGCCGCCCCTCCTTCACCAGCGGCATACACACCGTCGCGGCGATCCCGATATTGCGGAAGGCGGCCGCCTCATGCGGCGCGAGTTCGGCAGCGACATCATTGAGGACGAGCGGTCGCCCCGCGCGCAGCTCCTGTACCGCAAGCGCGCCGAAATCGGCCAGCTTGTAATGGCCGATGATCGACGGCGATTCGTCCGAATGCCAGTTGCCGCGGACGGTCAGCCCCTTCTCGTACTCGTCCATATGGGCATAGGCGCAATTGGAAACGCCCAGATGCTGAGCCGTCATCCGGGTAGTGATCGCCAGTATATCGTCGGCATCCGGGCTGCTGGCGACCGCGCGCCCCAGTTCATCGAGGAAGCGGAGACGGGTCTCGCTCTCCTCCAGCGCGACACGGGTGCGGCGTGCCTCGCTGGTTTCGAAGACGACGGCGATGACCCCCGCCGGCTTGCCGTCGTCGCCGAGGACAGGGGAATAGTCGAGGTCAAGCCACACCTGCTCGTCTTCGCCATGCCGCCGCAATGTCAGCGGGAAGTCCCGATAGCTTAATGTGCCGCCGGCCAGGCCGACGCGCATGACATTGTCGTTGAAATCGGCGACCTCCTCCCAGCCTTCGCGGACGTTGGACCCGAGCAGGCGGCTGTCACGGCCGCCGGCAAATTCCGAATAGGCGTCATTATAAAGCATGACCCCGACCTCGCCCCACAGCAGGACGAGCGGAACCGGGCTGGCCAGCATGAGGCCGACGGTATGCTTGAGGCTTGCCGGCCAGCCGGCGATCGGGCCGATCGGCGTCGATGCCCAATCATGGCCGGCGATGCGGCGCGCGAGTTCGCTGCTGCCTGACAGAAAGGCATGGTCGTTGCCGTAAACATCCGGGCCTGGCCCCATTGTCACCCCTTCGCCCCGGCCGGAGCCCCTCGTCACGCTGCGACGATTCCCGAGCGTCCTTAACCCAGCATAGTCGTGCTGAACACACCTGCGGACACTCAGTTCCGCATGACGACGCGTTCAGTCGAGTGGCGCGAAGCGGCTGTGGGCGAGGGCGCCCATCGCATCGGCCATCAGGGCGGCGTCGCGCACCACGCTGGCATGGGCAAAGCGGATCGCGCTCGGCTGGTCGATCGTCCGCTCGCGCACCGCATCCGCCAGGGCTTCGCGCGCCTCGCCCAGGGTCGCGAACGGCCGTCCCAGTGCCGCGGACAACTCCGCGACCTCGACGGCCGCGAAGCCGGGGCCGAACCGTTCGACGTCGCGCCACCATTTGACGAGTCGCGCCAGCCCCTTGGCCTTCACCGCCGACTGCTGGTCGGCAAGGCGGGGGACGATGACGTCGCGCAGATCGTCGAGAGCGATCGCGAAGGACCGGGCGTGGGGGCCTTGGGGTGCGTCCGGCATGGCGACGGGCGGCAGCTCGACCCCGCTCGCTTCCGCCAGCGCCTCGGCCAGGACGCGGCGATGCACCATGGAATAAAGCATGTTCATGCCCAGGTTCGGCGGTTGCGGCGCGGTGGGATCGTCATGGCGCGACCGGCTGGCGAACCCGGCCTGGAACAACAGCCGCCAGTAGCGGATGCGCGCCAGATCGACCGGCGCGCCGCCCGCCGCCGCATAGTCGGCAAAGGCCTGGCGCAGCGGCACGAAGGGCTGGAACAGACCGCGCAGGCACATCATGGCGAGGTCGGCCATCGGGTCGCCGATATGGACCAGCTCCCAGTCGAGGAGGGCGGTTACCCTGTCGCCATCGAACAGGAAATTCGCCGGGCCGGCATCGCCATGGACGACGACCAGCCGGTCCGGTTCGGGCGGGATATTGGCGGCGAGCCAGTCGGCGGCGATATGGATCAGAGGATTGCCCGACGCCGCATTGTTCGCGCGGATATCGGTAATGCGACGTTCGATCTCGGCGCGCAGGCTGGGCGGGGCCGGGACGCCCTCCACCGCGTGCGGATCGACGCGGTGGAGCGCCGCCAGCTGGCCCATGAAGTCGGCGACGATGCGGTCGCGCCGTGCCGGATCGCCCTTGAGCAGTTGGAAATTCGCGTCGCCCGCGACCTTTTCGGCCACCAGCGCGCGCAGTTCGGGCAAGGCGGCGACGAACCGCGCGGTCGCGACGCCCGATCCGGCGAGCGGTCCCGACAGTGCGCGCAGGATCGCCGCTTCGCGCAGGAAAGCGGCGTCGTCTCCGGCGCCGGCGCGATGCACGTCATAATTCATATAGGCGTCGATGCTGCGCCCGTCGGCATAGGCGAGCGTCAGCTCCGCGCCTTCGCGCGATGCGCCGCCGCCGCCGCGCGGGCGGACGGCGGTGATGGTGGCCCCCGCTTCGGCCTCAACCGCAGCAAGCAGGCCGTCGGGCAGCAAGGCAGCCAGCGCGCTCATCGCGTCGACCGCAGCGCGTTCAACATGCGCGCATAATGATCGCCCACCCAGACGTCCTGATCCTCGCCCCAGCCTATCTTTCCGTCCATCTCCCAGCGCATCAGCTGGTTGAGGCCATAGCCGCCCTCGCTCATGCGGCTGACCGACTGGCCCTCCGCCTCCAGCGTGCGGCCGCTCGTATCGGCGAGGTCGACCAGCATATGGCTGTTCCACCCCGCGATCGGATCGCGGAAGTTGAGCATCCGCGATTTCGTCTTGTCGATCTCGCCGAACACCCCGTCCTTGAGCAGCCAGCCCACATTCATCGGCGCCCAGCCCTTCGCATCGGCATCCTGCATCCGCACGAAGCCGAGAAAGCCTGTCTGGAAGTCGAGGCTGTGGCCGTAGATATAGTCGATCCGGCCGCGCCCGCGCTCGCGCTCGATCTGGCGCCACAATGGCCCGCCGGGATGCTTGACCCGGTTGCTATCGGGCGCATGTTTCTTCTGGCTGGTCTGGTAGGGGCCGCCGCGCGGACCCCAGGTGCGGTCGCGCACGCCCACGCCGTCGATCGGGATCTTTTCGCCGCGCAGTGTCATCGTGCCCAGGACATGGCCGAGCTGGTCATAATGTGGCGTCTGCATGAACGGCGGCTCGCCCGGCTGGAAACGGTGCGGGGGGTGAACGCCGCTATGGGTGAAATCCAGCGCGAAGCCGCGCTCCTTATCCTCATAGGCGAGGTGATATTTCATCCCCGGCTCCAGCATCTTGAGGCTGTAGCCCCCGCTGGGGAAGGTGATGTCGCGCAGGTCCGGATCGTCCGGCATCGGCGCTTCCTCGACCTTCTTGTAATAAGCGAGCCGCCCCGGTTCGATGCCCTGATCGTCCCAGACGAAAATGCGC
Source organism: Sphingobium sp. (assembly GCA_040508785.1). Taxonomy (GTDB): domain Bacteria; phylum Pseudomonadota; class Alphaproteobacteria; order Sphingomonadales; family Sphingomonadaceae; genus Sphingobium. The sequence goes on along the minus strand of JBEVME010000111.1, from coordinate 32,389 downwards.
CAGGTCACGGTCTTGCGGTTGGGATAATAGGGCGTGTGGATCCAGCAGCCGATCTTGCGTTCGGGAATGTTGAACGACCACCAGTTGGTTTCGGTCTCATAAGGATCGTCGGACAATGCATGGTAGCAATCGTCCTGCGGCCCGAACGCCAGCGCCGGATCGTCGGTCATCTTACTCTCCCTTGAAATCGGGCGTCCGCTTCTCGATGAGCGCGGCGACGCCTTCCCTATAGTCTGCGGTCGCATGGGCGTTGACCTGCGCCAGCGCGGCCATGTCGAGCGCGGTATCGTAGCTCATGTTCTGGCCTTGCCTGAGCAGGGTCTTGGTCAGCCGCAGCGAATGGGGTGGCTGCGCGGCGACCTTGGCCGCCAGCGCGAGCGCCTCGTCCATCAGCATGTCATGCGGCACGACGCGGCTGACAAGGCCCCAGTCCCGCGCGGTTTGCGCATCGATCACGTCGCCGGTGAAGAACAGTTCGGCCGCGCGGCTCATCCCGATCGCGCGGGGCAGCAGCCAGGACCCGCCATCCCCCGGCACCAGCCCGAGCTTCAGGAAGGTGACGCCGAACTTCGCCCTGTCCGACGCGATGCGGATGTCGGCCATGCAGGCGACGTCGCAGCCAAGCCCGATGGCGGCGCCGTTGACGGCGGCGATCACCGGCATGTCGAGTCCGTAGATCGCGCGCGCGGCGCGGTGGATATTATCCTTGTAGTGATTGCGGATTTTGAGGCCGGTGCCGGAGAAGGCGCCGTTGGGATCGGCCATCGCCTTGACGTCGCCGCCGGCCGAAAAGGCGCGCCCCTCGCCGGTCAGAATCACGCAGCGCACTGTAAGGTCCGCGTTGAGCGCGGCGCAGGCGTCCTGGATGGCCTCACCGTCGCCTGGCGCACCCAGCGCGTTCAGCATGTCGGGGCGGTTGAGGCGAAGGATGGCAAGCGGGCCTTGCCGCTCGGTCGTGATGATCGACATGGGTGGACGGTCCTTCAGCCGAATTTCAGGCCCTGGGCGAGGGTCCAGTGGCCATCGGGGTCGCGATGCCAGCCCGCCGCGGCGGCCGTGCCGCCATCGACCGGCAGCACGATCCCCGTGATATAGCTGGCAAGGTGCGAGCAGAGGAACGCGACGGCATCGCCGCATTCCATGTCGATGCCCTCACGCCCGAGCGGTATCAGCCGGTCCATCGCACCCTGCGCTTGCGGCGTGGGCTGCTTCCAGACGGAAGGATCGACCGGGCCGGAGCGATTGCCGCGATTGCCCGGCGTCACCGTATGGTCGGGCGCGATCGCATTGACGCGGATGCCGTGACCGGACAGCTCCGTCGCCATCGACTTGGTGAAGCTCTCCATGCCCGCCTTGCACGCGGCATAGACCGCGAAACCAGGCGCGGCGCGGGTGCCTTCGATGCTGCTCACATTGACGATCGACCCGCCGCGCCCGCTGGCGATCATCAGCGGTACCGCCGCATGGATGCCGGCCAGCATACTGGTCAGGTTGATGTCGATGTGCCGGCGCCAGCTGCGTTCGGACTGGTCGACGAAGTTGCGGCGCGATACGCCGCCGGCGTTGTTCACGATGATGTCGAACCGGCCGAACGCGCGATGCGTTTCCTCGACGGCGGCGCGGACCTGCCCGGTTTCCATCACGTCCGTGGGGAGGGCGAGCGCCTGCCTGCCGGTTTCGCGTACGCGTGCGGCGGCTTCCTCGCACCGTTCGGGCACGATGTCAGCGATGGCGACGTCCGCGCCGGCAGCGGCAAGCCGCAATGCGATCGCCCGGCCGATGCCGCCGCCGCCGCCTGTCACCAGTGCGACCTGCCCGGTCAGATCGATCGTCAGTCCCGTCATATGCTCTCCTGTTTCAGGCGGGATGCGGGATCGGGGCGATGCTGTCAATCGGACATAGTAAACCTAGTTGGACTTCCAGATGATCCGGCCGGCAATGAGGGTCGCGGCGACATGCCGGGCATCGAGATCGGTCAGCGCCTGCGCCAGTCCGACGTCGAGGAGGCACAGATTGGCGACCATGCCGACGGACAGGGCAGGTCGTTCCAGATAGAGTCCGAGCGCCTGCGCGGGGGCGATCCGTTCGCCCTCGCCGATCCTTTGCCCGCCCGCCGTTTCCCTGTGCACCGCCGTGCGCATGGCGAGCCAGGGGTCGAGCGGGCCATAGGGCGCGTCCGAACTGCCCAGCACCGGCACCCCCGCCGCGATCAGGCTGGCGCAGCGGTAGAGATCGTCCCGGTCGGCCGGATCGACCTCGCGCAGGTAGCGATCCCCGCGCGCGGCGATGAAACCGGGCTGGGTGACGACAGTCAGTCCCATCGCGGCGATCTCGCCGATGGCGGCCGGCGGGATCACGCCGCCATGCTCGATCCGGTCGCCTGGTCGCGCACCATGTTCCGCGAAGGCCGCCAGCGTCAGCGCCAGTTCGAACGCCGTGACGCAGTGGACCGCGACCGCGCGGCCCCATTTCCGCGCCTGCGCGATCCGGGCGATGAAATCGTCCAGCGATGGCGGATCGCGCTCGTCGGGCACGACCTTGACCGCGCCGACCGCAAAGCCACCCCCTGCCGGAGCGATGAGGGGACCGCCGCTCATCAGTGTCAGTCGCTGGGGCATGGCGCCCGTCAGCGCCGCCGCGGCGGACGGGTCGGTGGTGACGCTGGTGTCGGTGACGGCGGTGATGCCATAGCGTGCCAGCTGCTCCCCCAGGGGAGCGAGTGGCGGGAGGACCGTCCCGATCGCCGCGCGCAGTGCCGCGTCGCCGCGCCATAGCCTGCCGGTCGCGTCGCCGCCGGCCTCGCGCTCGAGCGCCGCGATATCGCCCACGCTCGCCAGCGCGGGGCCGTTCAATATCCAGAGCGCGCCGGTGCGGTCGAGGATGCGCAGCCGATGGCGCGGGGCGATGCGATCGAGCGCGTGGCGGTCGAGCCGTTCTGCGACGGGCGCCGGACAGTGGGTGGCGCGCAGCCAACTGCCCGGCGGTCGTAGGGCAGCGATGGCGGCGATGCGCGCCGCGACGGCTGCCAGATCCGTGGCATCGGACAGGTCGATCGAATCCGCCGCCGCCGCCGTGGCGAGCAGGTGGATATGATGATCGTGCAATCCGGGGATGAGCGCGCCGCCCTGCCCGTCGATCGCATCGCCCCGCTGCGGCAGGTCCGGGCCGATCGCGACTATGCGCCCGTCCGCGATGGCGACATGCTGGCGGACGCCGCCCACCTCTACGTCGCGCAGGAACAGATGCGTCATGGGCCGACCGCCGCTGCCGCCGCGATGCCGGCCATCGATGCGTCGATGAACATCCCCCGGTCGCTTTCCAGCGCGCACAAGGCGGCGCGGGCGGCAGCGAGGCCGGTCAGGGGATCGGCGATCGCGTCGCCCAGAAAGCGCGGCGCGCCCGCGCGCGTCCGGCGCACCAGCCCGCCCGCCGCCGCCGCGTCGTCGCCGAACGCCACCCGCTCGCTGGCCCAGCCATGGCCGGTGATCGCGACCCATATGAGCGCCGGATTGGCGGCGAACAGGGCATCGGGCGCAAGGCCCAGCCCCGGGAAGGCCCGCGCCCGCGCGTTCGTGACGAGGACGTCCGCCCCGGCGATCAGTTCGGTGAGTTCCGCCCTTGCCGCCGGGTCGGCGAAATCCAGCGCCACCCGCCCCTTGGCACCGTTCAGCCGGGCGTCGAGCGCCGGGGCACTCGCCGGCGTCGTGTCGCGACGCGCCATGCTCTCGACCTTGACGACCTGCGCCCCCGCCTGCGCGAGGATGGATGCGCAGAGGGGCCCGGCCCACAGGCTGGACAGATCGACCACGCGAAGGGGGCCCCGGCGCGGCGCGGCAGTGCCCGCCTGCCGCTCCTCCGGCAAGCGCGCGGCCGCTTCGCCGAGCACGGATAGCGGCAGGCCGAGCATGGCGGCGCGCGCGCGCAGGATCGCGACCGGGACGTGCCGGGCAGCGCGGGCGATGTCCGGCCAGCACGCGCCGTCGGCAGGCTGTTCCAGCCATGCGGAGACAAGGTCCCGGTCATCCCCCCGCGCAAGATTGAGCGCCACCCAGCCATCGGCGGCGGCGATCAGGCGGCAGCTCCGGTTGGCCGAGAACAGGCCCGGCCGCGCAAGGGAAAGCGCGTCGCCGCGGTCCAGCACGGCGCGCGCGTCGAGCATCGGCCCATGGCGGGCGATCTCGCCGCACAGCTTCCGGGCGAAGGCCAGCGCCCGCTTCATGGCGCGCGCGGGGTGACCAGTCCCCAATCGGCGGCGATCCGGGCCGAGATGCGCCGGCCGCTCAGCATCATCCAGCAGGCGCGATGCCGGCCGATCGCGCGCGGCAGGGTGACGGTGCCGCCGGCGCCGGGGATCAGGCCCATCGCCAGTTCGGGCAGCTGGAAGAAGGCGCCGGGCAGGGCGTGGCGAAGCGCGGCGGCGGCGGGAATCTCGATGCCCGATCCGATGCAGGCGCCATGCAGCTCCACGCGCGCCCGTTCGCCCAGTTCGTGCAGCCGCAGCGCGCAGGATCGCAGTGTCCGCACGGCATGGGCCATGGCAAGGTCGGTGGCGGTGCCGAACTCGCCTGGCACGCCGCCGGTGGAGAAGCAGCCGCCATCGCCGCGCAGCACCAGCCGGGGCAGGCTGGGGTCGTCCAGTACCGCACACAGCGATTCGTGCAGCGCGTCGCGCATCCCCGCGCTCATGCCGTTGCGGGTCGCCGGGCGGGCGAGGGTGATCGTCACCGCATCGTCCTCACGCGCGACCCGCAGATAGGGGCCCTTGTCGTCCCGGGTTGGTCCGGCGTCCCGCGCCGCGCGCCATGTACGAAAGGTCGCGCTGCCGAGCAATGTCGAATAGGCGAGCGATTCCAGTTCGATTCCATCGGCGAAGGCGAGATGTTCGCCCATATGCAGCAGTCGCGCCGCTACGCCTGCCGCGATCGGCGCCCTGGCGACCGCATCCGATATCGACCGCACTGCCTGCGCAGTGTCGGGGGAGCCGACCCACGGCCGGGGCGGGTCGCTATGCGCGCTCAGCAGCAGGTCGAACCCTGCCTCATCGACCGGCGGCAATAGGCCCGCGGCGTCGATTCCGCCGACGATCGCCCGCGTATCCCGCCGCAGCGCGCGCGCGCGCCGGTGCGCATCGGCATCGGCCAGGTCGATCCAGACGATCGGGACAGCACCCAGGGCGGAGAAAGCCTCCGCCTCCAGATGATCGATCCCGGCCATGCCGCCGGTCAGGCGGCGGCCGGCGTCGTCAGCTCGGTCTTGAGCACGCGGCGCAGCAGCTTACCGGTGTCGTTATAAGGAAGTTCGCTGCGGAAATCCCAGCTCTCGGGAGTCTTGGTGGAGCGCAGGCGCGCTTTCACCCAGTCGGCCAGTTCGGCCACCGAAGGCTGCTCTCCATCGCAGACCAGCACGGCCGCGACGCGCTCGCCCCATTGATCGTCGGGCAGGCCAAGTACCGCCACGTCGCGCACACGCGGATGCTCGCGCAGCACGTCCTCGATCTCGCCGGGCGAGATATTCTCGCCGCCGCGCACGATCACATCGTCAAGCCGGCCTTCGACGAAGAGATAGCCACCTTCGTCGAGATAGCCCGCATCGTTGGTAGCGAACCAGCCATCGTCGGCCAGCACCTTCTTGTGCAGATATTCGCCCGCGACCTGTTCGCCGCGCACATGGATCTCGCCCGACTGGCCGGCCGGCAGCACCTTGCCGTCGGGGCAGCGTATCTCCAGCTCCAGCGAGGGCAGCGGCCGACCCACGGAACCCAGCCGCGCGCGCACCGCCGGGTCCTGCGAGGCGATCGCCTCGCGATGATCGTCCGGCCCCAGCACCGCGACGGTCGAGCTGGTTTCGGTGAGGCCATAGGCGTTCACATAATCGACCTGCGGCATCAGGCCGAGGGAACGCTCGATCACCGGCAACGGCATCCGCCCGCCGCCATAGGACAAGGCGCGCAGTTCAGGCAGCGTGATCGCCCGCTTGTCGAGCACATCCAATATCCGGCCCAGCATGGTCGGCACCACCATGGCATGGGTCACATGTTCCGCGAGCGCGGTGTCGACCCAGGCATCGGGCGTGAATGCGGCCAGATAGACGAGGCGCCGTCCGCCATAGATGCCGGTCAGGATCGCGGAAATGCCGGCAATATGGTAGGGCGGCACGCTGATGAGCGCGGCCTCGCCCTCCTCGGCGCCCAGGAACTCCACGGTCGACACGACATAGGAACTGAGGTTGCCGTGCCGCAGCACCGCCGCTTTGGGCTCGCCAGTGGTGCCGCTGGTGAACAGCAGCACCGCGATATCCTGCTCGCTCGGCGCCAGGTCGACATCGCGATTGGCGGGATCGACGCAGGCAGCGTCGAACGCCTCGCGCGCGACGAAAGTGACGCCCTCCACGCCTTCGACCCGCGAGAGCATGTCGGCATCGACGATCGCCACGGAAGGCGCCGTGCGGGCAAGCAGCTTGCGCAGATCGGCATCGGCCAGGCGGTAGTTGACCGGCGCGAAGGGCATTCCGGCCATCGCGCCGGCGAACAGCGCGATCGGCAGGGTCGGTCCGTTGAGCCCGCAGAACACAAGCGTCTCGCCCGGCTGCTTTGCCAGCCATGCGGCGCCCGCGCGCGCGCGCGCCAGCACTTCGCCGCCCTCGATCGCGCCCTGCGGCCCGGACAGCATCGGCCGGTCGGGAAAGCTTTCGGCGACCATTTCGAGAAGGAGCGAAATCTGCATGAGCGGTCTATCTCAGTCGGAAGCGGGAAGCGCCTTGGCTTCCTTGAGGTTGAGCGGACGGCCATCGACGCCGAGCGAACCCTTGCCCGCCTTGCTGCCCAGCACTTCGATGCTGGCGGCTTCGTCGAAATAGCGCTTGCCCACCGACGTGCCCGCCGAAAAATCGGGCGAGAGTTCCAGGCCCTCGGGCGCGGCATCGGCCAGAGCGACCATCGGATGCCCGCCGCATTCCAGGCTGACCGGCGTCTTGGGCGGCCGGACGATCACGACCTCGGTGGTGCATACAGCGCTCTTCCAGCGCGAACCGGGCTTCAATTCCATCTGCTCACTCCGTCATGTACGCGGTTCAGGCGACCGCGCCCTTGTTCTTCAATTCCTCGATCCGATCCCAGTCGAGGCCCAATTCCATCAGCACCAGCTCGGTATGCTCCGAAGGCTCGGGCGCGCGCACCGTCTCAACCTTTGCATGGTTGAACTGGACGGGATTCGCAACCAGCTTGATCGGCGGACCGCCGTCTGCGGACTCTACCTCAAAGATCAGGTCGTTGGCCAGAACCTGTTCATCCGACGCCACATCATAGACCGTCTGATAGGGCGACCATTGGCCCTTCAGCGTCTTGAGCCGATCGATCCACCAGGCGAAGGGGCGCTTGGCGAAGGCCTGCTTGACCGCCCCGTGGGCGACCGCCGCATTTTCCTCCTTCATCAGTTCGACATCGGTGGAGAAACGCGGATCGTCGGCCAGCTCGGCCAGCTCCAGATGCTCGAACGTGTCGCGGATATAGGGGCCGGGCTTGAGCACGGTCAGGTTGATATGGCCGCCGTCCTGCGTTTCGAACACGCCCATGAACGGGTTGGTGCCCACCTGGGCAGCGCCGCCGGGCATCTGCGCCGCGAAGGGGTTGCTCTTCAGCTCCATCGCCACGTCGATGCTGCACGCCGTCGCCCAGATGCCCGACGAGAGCAGGGAAACGTCGACCTCGGTCGTCTCGCCGGTATTCTTGCGATGGAACAGCGCGGCGGCGATGCCGCCGGCGATGTTCATGCCGCCGATCGTGTCGCCATAGGCCGGGCCGGGCTGCAGCAGCGGCCCGCCCAGTTCGGGCGGCGAGACCAGCTTGGCCGATCCGCCGCGCGCCCAGAAGGCGGTCGAATCGAAGCCGCCCTTGTCGCGCTCGGGACCCTTGTCGCCGAACGCGGAGCCGCGCACATAGATGATGTCGGGGTTGGCGGCCCGGATATGCTCGAGATCGATCTTCAGCTTCTGGCGCTGGAAGGGAAGATAGTTGGTCAGGAAGACGTCGCAGGTCTTGGCCAGTTCGTAGATCAGCTCCTGCCCTTCGGGCGTGGACACGTCGATGCCCACGGATCGCTTGCCGCGATTGGGATGCTGCATCAACGAGCTGCGCTGGGCGTTGACCGCCAGCTTGTTCAGCATCTGGATGCCGCGCTGCGCGTCGCCGCGCACGGGATGCTCGATCTTGATGACATCTGCGCCCCAATCGGCCAGCACCGCGCCCGCCGCCGGCACATAGGTGAACTGCGCGACTTCAAGAACGCGAACGCCCTTCATTACCTGTGTCATCCAAAGCCTCTCCCAGACCGTCCGATTACGCACATATATGCGATTGCGCGGCTTTCATAAAACTGACTATCCGTCAATACTAATGTCCTGCCGCTTCCCCTCTGTAAACCAGCATGTATAGGGCTTACAATGATAAGGGAGGGGAGCGTCGCTTGAAATCTGCACAGCCGGAAACCAATCAGAGCGGGCAGACGATGGGGTCGAAGGGCCTGCGTACGCGCCGTAAACTGATCGACACGACCGTCGCGCTGCTCGAGTCGACGACGATCCGGGAATTGAAGGTCGTCGATATCGCCCAGGCGGCGGCCACATCCGCTGCCACCTTCTACGTCTATTTCGACAATGTGATCGACGTGGTTCTCGCCGCGACCGAGGAATTGTCGCAAAGCACGCCCGAACTGGTCGCCATCGTCAACGACGCGTGGGACGATTGCAACAGCCTGGAAAGGGCGAGCGCCTTCGTGAAGGCCTATGTCGCGTTCTGGGACCGGCACCGGCCGTTGATGCGGACCCGAAACCTCGCCGCGGAAGAAGGCGACATGCGCTTTACCGCGACGCGCGAACTGTCGATCCGGCCGCTCATGGCGGCGATGGTCAAAAAGATCGATCAGAGCCAGAGGGAAGGGCGCATCCATAGCGCGATCTTCCCTTATGCCAGCGCCGGCACGCTGCTGATGATGCTCGAACGCCTCGGCGCGCTGGCGCATATCTACGACGGCGAAACGGTGAGTTTCGCGCAGATGGAAACGGCGGCCGCCTATATGGTCGCCGCGACGTTCGGATGGCCCGTGCGCGATACGACGCAGCAGCCGGCGAATGCCCAGGCCTGATCCGGCGGACCGCATTGCGGTTTCATGGTCGCCGCTCTCGCGCCGCCGGTTCAGGCGAGGGTTCGCAGGCGCCCGATGATCCGCTCGGCGTCGGCGACGATCCGGTCGATCAGGTCCGCAACGCTCGGCACGTCGTGGATCAGTCCCTGCACCATGCCGGCGGACCATATGCCGGCATCGATATCACCCGTTTCATAGACGACGCGCCCGCGCACCCCCGCGACCAGATGCTTGATGTCGTCGAAGCTGCCACCCGCCCGCTCGATTTCCAGCACCTGCCGCGAGACGGCGTTGCGGGCGACGCGCGCGGTGTTGCGGAACGGGCGGTAGAGCAGGTCGGTCTGCCGCTCGTCGTTCGCGACCAACTGCCGCTTGACCGCGTCGTGGATCGGCGCCTCGCGCGTGGCAAGGAAGCGCGTGCCCATGTTGATGCCGTCCGCGCCCAGCGCCAGCGCGGCGACCAGGCCGCGCCCGTCGGCAAAGCCCCCCGACGCGACGATCGGGATCGACAGCGCGTCCGCGGCCGCCGGGATCAGCACCAGGCCCGGCACGTCGTCGTCGCCGGGCCGTCCCGCGCATTCGAAGCCATCGATCGATACCGCGTCGACCCCCATCTTCTGCGCCTTGAGCGCATGACGCACGGCGACGCATTTGTGGATGATGGTGATGCCGTGCGGCTTGAAGTCGGCGACGGCCTCCTCCGGGCGCCCGACCGTCTCGACGATCTTCACCCCCGCCTCGATCACCGCCTGCCGATATTCGGCGAGCGGGGTCGCGTTGATCGTCGGCAGGTTGGTGACGTTCACGCCGAACGGCCTGTCGGTCATGTCGCGGCAGCGCGCGATCTCGCGGCCGAGGTCCTCGGGCGAGGGCTGGGTCAGCGCGGTGATGAAGCCGAGCGCGCCCGCATTGGCGACGGCCGCGACCAGTTCGGCGCGCCCGACCCACTGCATCCCGCCCTGCACGATCGGATGATCGATCCCGACAAGATCGGTCAGCCGTGTGCGCACGGGCTCAGCGCCCCTCGAACGCGGGCGCGCGCTTCTGCATGACGGCGGCGAGGCCTTCCTTGAAATCGTCGCTGCCGAGCAGGAGCGACTGGGCGAGCACGTTTGCGGCCCATTCCTTTTCCATCGTCGATTCCAGGCCCCGGTGCAGGCCCTGCTTGGCGGCGGCATAGGCTTGCGGCGCGATCGCGGCCAGTTCGGTCGCGAAGGCGGTGATGCGTTCGGCCAGCGCGTCGACCGGCACGACCTCGTGCACCAGCCCGCTGCGCAGCGCCTCCTCCGCCTTCACCGCGCGGCCGCGCAGCACCATGTCGGTGGCAAGACCGAGGCCGACCAGGCGCGGCAGCAGCATCATGCCCCCCAGCGGCGGCAGGATACCCAGCTTGATCCAGCTTTCCTGGAAGAAGGCGGTTTCGCTGACGATGCGGAAGTCGCAAGCGACCGCCAGTTCGCAGCCCACCGTCACGGCCGCGCCGGAAAAGGCGGCGAGCGTCGGCTTGGGGCAATGATAGAGCGCCCGCGCCGCCCCCTGGAAGCTGGTATAGACCTTGTCCTTCACGGTCAGCGACGGCGTGGTGGCAAGGTCCTGCAGGAAGCTGAATTCGGCCCCCGCGACGAAATGCTTGCCGGTCGACGTCAGCACCAGCACGCGGACCGATTCGTCGGCGGTCAGTTCGGCGACGGCCGCGCCGATTTCGTCCATCGTCGTCGCGCTGACCGAATTATTGGCGGCAGGGCGGTTGATCGCGATCGTGCCGATGCGGTCCTGGCGGGTGACGATGATATCGGAATAGGTCATGGGCGGCGTCCTCAGGCTCGAATCTAGGGCTTGTTGCGGTTGCCGAACTCCGCGATCCGCTGTTGAAAGTCATGCGAAAAAATGAGCGTGCTGTTGGTTATGCGTTCGATGTCGCGCGCCGTCGTGCGATCGACCGACGCCGCAGCATCGACCGCGACCTTGCTGAGGCCCAGCGCCTCGCGCGGCAGGGCGACCAGGCTGTCAGCGAATTCCGCCACTTGCGCGCCGAATGTCTCTGCCGGATAGATTTCATGGACGAGACCGATCATGCGCGCTGTCTGCGCGTCCACGGTCCTGCCGGCCATTGCGAGATATTTGCCCCAGTGCGCCCCGACCAGCCGGGTCAGGCGGCTGACGCCGCCACTGCCCGCGATCGTTCCCAATGCCACTTCCGGAAGCCGGAAATGCGCAGCGTCGCTCGCCAGCCGGAAGTCGCAGGACACCGCCATTTCCAGTCCCGCACCCAGGCAAGGCCCCTGCGCCGCGAGAACGACCGGCTTTTCGACCGCTTCTATCTCGTCATAAAGCAGATGGTGCCGGCGATAGAGACGGCGGAACTGGGCGCCTGCCGCGGGCGCGCCCGGATCCACGCCGCTGCCGCGACCGGTCCGCGACGTCAGGTCTATGCCGGCGGAGAAATAGCGGCCGTTGCCGGTGATGACGAGGACGCGCAGGTCCTCCCGATCGCGCAGCGCGATCACGGCCTCCCACAGCGCCTCGGTGATCGACTCGTCGATCGCGTTCAGCTTGGCAGGCCGGTTGAGGGTGACGGTGATGACGGGTCCGCGCTCGGTGATGACGGCATGGGGGTCGCTCATGTATCGGCCTGCAATTGCTGGAAGGCCCATCCTTGTCGATGAGCGGTCCGTCCGGCAAGTCCGCTATGCCATCGCCGGCCCGGCTTGTCCTTCCGGCAATCGTCGGGGTCGCCGGGCCGGGCGCGGCTCAGGCGGCGGTGACGCCCCCGTTCACGCTCAGCACCTGGCCGGTCATATGGGCGGCGGCATCCGAACAGAGAAAGGCAACCAGCGCGGCCATATCCGCCGCATCGGGCAGCCCAAGGCCGGCGCGCGCCGCTGCCGTGCGGGCGCGCGAAGCTATCGGGCCGGCCATCACGCTGGCGTAGACCGGCGTGTCCCGGACGAAGGAAGACGATACGCAGTTGACGCGCACATTGTCGCGCGCTGCCTCCAGCGCCAGCGAGCGGACGAACATCATGACCGCCGCGCGCGTCGTCCCGACCATCGTCTGGTTGGGGGCGGCGACCTTGCCCGAATCCGATGCGAAGGCGACGATCGTCCCGGCGCCGCGCGCCGTCAGCGCGGGCAGCGCGGCATGGCACAGGTTCAGGATCGGGAGGATGCCGGTCGTCACGATGTCGGCGAAGCGGGCAGGGTCGAGCGCCCCGAACGCCCCGGCCATGCCCGTCGTCCCGACATTGGTGCAATCCACCACCCCATCCAGCCCGCCATGTCCGGCGACGATGTCCGCCACAAGCGCATGGCACGAGGCGATGTCCATAATGTCGAACGGACGATAGCCGACCGCCCCCGCGGGCGCCGTGGGCCTGCAGGAGCGACCTGCCGCGATCACCTGCGCACCGGCGGCTGCGAGGGCCTTCACCACCGCACGTCCGATGCCGCCGCCGCCGCCCGCCACCAATAAAACGCGGTCCCGCATGGTTCGTCCTTTTTCGCGATGGCGACCTTGTGGAAAATGGCCGGCGCATTCAAGCCTGTCGAAGGCGAGGGGCTTGGAAAGCCGCCATCGATAAGTCCGCGCTGCCCGAAGACGCTCTGCCGACGCAGGCGGGCATTCGGATAACGAATGGAAGATCGCAAAAACGAATTTGACCCGTGCCGGATCATTATGATCCATTCCCCGGACAAGTCTTCGTGCTGTCAAAGCGCATTTCCTCAATTCCGCAAATTGGCCGTGGGTCGTCCATCGTCATCACCGTGATCGGCAGGAATTGGGGAAGCGTTCGACCGCGCGGACGGCTTTAGGCCGAACATGCGAAAATGCGAAAACGGACCGGGATAAACCCGGCTGTCCAGGAGAGGAAAGATCATGAAGAAATGGATTTTGCTCACGGCGTCGGCCGTGAGCGCTTTGACTTTCGCGCCCTATGCGCAGGCACAGTCCCCCACATCATCAGCCGACCAGTCCGGGCCTGCAAGAGCGCGGGAATCGAGCGGCAATACGTTGGACGAAATCGTCGTGATCGCGCGGAAGGTCGCGGAAAACCAGCAGGACGTGCCGGTCGCGATCACCGCCTTTTCCGGCCAGCAACTGCAGGAGCAATCCGCCCTCCGTGTCGCCGACATCCAGCGCCTGACGCCCGGCCTCTACATTCGCGAGGCCCAGTCCACCAATACCGCCGCAACCTTCTCCATGCGCGGGCAGGTGCAGACCGACGTGCTGGCGACGCTCGATCCGTCGGTCGGCGTCTATGTCGACGGGCTCTACTGGGCGCGCGCCTATGGCATCAATTCGGACCTGCTCGACGTCGCCAGCGTGCAGTCGCTCAAGGGACCGCAGGGCACGCTGTTCGGCCGCAACACGACCGGTGGCGCCATCCTGATCCAGAGCAACGATCCCGATCCTTCCGGCTTTTCGGGCCTGGTATCGGGCACCTATGGCCGGTTCGACGAGCGGTCCGGCACTGCCGTCCTCAACGCGCCGCTGGTTCAGGACAAGCTTGCCGTTCGGCTCGCTGGGACCTTCCTCAAGCGCGACGGCTATGTGCGCGAAACCAATAGCGGTGTGAAGCTGGGGCAGCGCGACAGCTGGGCGATCCGGGGCAAGATCCTTGCCCATCCGACCGAAACCACCACGCTCCTGCTGTCGGCCGAGCTGTTCAAGCAGGATGCGCTGACCGCGCCGTTCCGCACCCGCTTCGTCTCCAGCGACGCAGCCAGCAACGTGCAGGCCGGGTTCACGCTGTCCGGCCCTGGCGCCCCGGCGACGCGGGCCGGGGAGGGCATCGCCTTCTACAACGCCTATATTCCGGTCACGCAGAATAATGATGTCGTCACGCTCAACCTGTTGCCGCGCAGCTATGCCAAGACGCAGACCTATTCGGGTACCTTCACTGTCGATACCTTCTTTGGCGCGATCAAGGCGATTGCGGGGTATCGCAAGGTGCACGCCTTCTCGCCGATCGATCTGGACGGTTCCAACATCCCGATCCTGCGCACCAACGGCTTCCAGACCCTGAAGCAATATTCGGGCGAGCTGCAGGCGACGGGCAAGGCCTTTGGCGACAGCGTCGATTTCGCCAGCGGCCTGTTCTATTTCCATGAGAGCGGCGACGACGGCAACGAGGCCTATGCGCTGCCCTCGCTCAACCCGAACAATCCCAATATCTTCGTCGGCATCATCGATAATGACAGCATGGGTGTGTACGGCCAGGCGACCTGGCACCCGACCGAAGCGCTGGGTATCACGGCCGGTCTTCGCTATTCGGCTGACGACAAGGGCATCGAGACCCGAAACAAGACCTTCAATGCCGCGGCGGGCGCTTATCTCTGTTCGCTGGCGGGGGCGGTCGCGCCGGTCTGTTCGCTGCGGCGTCGCGACAGTTTCGAAGGCTTGTCCTATACGCTGGGCGCCGACTATCGCGTCAATCCCGACGTGCTGATCTATGCCAAGACCAGCAAGGGCTTCCGTTCGGGCGGCCAGAATCTGCGGGCCGCCGGCGCCACGTCCAGCGCCTTCGTCCCCTTCAATCCCGAAACCGCCTATTCGCACGAGGCCGGATTCAAGGGCGAGTTCTTCGATCGCCGCGCCCGGCTCAACATCGCCGCCTATTATTCGACGGTGAAGGACATCCAGCGCACGACCATCGTCGTGTCCCCCAGCGGGCAGAGCGCGACCATCGTGGGCAATGCCGGCAAGCTGCGTGTCTACGGCTTCGAGGCGGAGGCGAGCGCGATCCTGTTCGAAGGCTTCCGGGTCAGCGCGACGAGTGCCTATACCAAGCCCAAATACATCAACTATGTCGATCCCACGTCCGGCGCCGATCGCCGTGGCGAGCGGATCGAGGGCGTTCCGAAATGGACCTACTCCATTTCCGGCTCGTACAAATATGATCTGGGCTTCGGGATGCTGGGTCTCAATGCCGACTATAACTGGCAGAGCGATACGCCGCTCCAGTCATACAACAACCCGGCCGATCCGGACAATGGCGGGGTCAGGGCGGCCACGACGCTGAAGTCGGTAGGGTTGCTCAGCGCCCGTGCGTCGTTGTCGGTCATGGACGACCAGCTGGAACTGGCGGTCTTCGGCCGGAACCTGACCAACAACCGGGAGCCGACGATCGCGCTCTATCTGCCCGCGCCGCTGGACATCGTCGCCACGCAGAACCGCGAGCCACGGACCTTCGGCGTCAGCGCCACCTATCGGTTCGGACAGTAAGGGGGGCGGACGGCGGGGCGGCCATGCGGTCGCTCCGCCGCCTTGCATTCACACTGTCGCGATCGGCGTCAGCGGCGATCCGACGCTGCCCGGCAGGCGCAATGGCGGGGCGGTCAGCAGGAAGGCGCTGCGCTGGTGATCGCGCAGCCAGGCGGCCAGCGCGCTCAGATACCACATCTCGCCCAGATGGATGCCGAGCTTGAACAGGCAAAGCTCGTGCAGCGGCAGGAAGGTCTTGCCGCCGTCGCAGCATCCGGCGCCGAAATCGATCGTTTCAACCGCCGGATTGTCGGCGCAGATGGCGACCACGCCGCTGTCGTCGATCCAGCGCAGCAGCGCGGGGTCATGGCCATCGAGCGAGGCCCCGTTCGCCTGCAGGACCGCGCGGTCCGGCTTTTTGTTCATGCCGAGCAGCATGTCGTCATAGCCCGTCCACAGCAGCAGGAAGTCTCCGGGGCGGACCTCGGCGCCCTGAGTGTCCATGTCCCGCATCAGCGCGTCATAGCCGACCGACCGGACGCTGCCTTCATGGCCGCTATAGAGATCGACCAGCACGCCACGCCCCTGCACGCCCGCCATCGCCAGATTTTCGATGCCCAGCTTGTGGGCGTAAGGCCCGCTGCCGTCGGCGCCCGGCCCCGCCAGGTCGCTGCCGGCGCGAAATCCGTTATAATAGACGGGCTGCGCCGTCCCGCTGCCGTCGATATCGAACCGCTGCCCCCAATGGGCGAGCGAATCCCATTGGGTCGAATATTGGGTCGAGAGCGTCACCGCGTCGTCGCACACAAGGTCGGGCGATCCGGCGAACATCTCGTCGAACGGGTAGTTGAAACAGGGCGTTTCGCCCACCTTGCGCACTTCCAGCCGAGGCGGCTCCCGTCCCATGGTCTCACCGGACCAGCCAGGATAGTCTAGCGGCAGGCTGAGCGTGAAGGCGACCCCCTCGCGCACCTCCGCGATGCCGCCGAGCCGCCTTTCGGGCGTCAGCAGGTTCATCCGGCCGATCTGGTCGTCCTCGCCGAAATCGCCCCAGTTGGACCCTTCGGGTCGCCGCTGCCAGCGCCGCATACCCATCCTCTCTTCATTGTCGCCAGCGGATAGCGCCAGAAGCTTCACCCTGCGCTAAGCGGATAATCAGCTTATGCACAAAGCCAATAATGCGCACCCGAACGGAATCCACCAAAATTGCTGACGATTTGATCGCGGTCAAAGATATCGCCCTTAAACTGACAATACATCAGTTACCTGGAAATGCCAGATGAAGGAGAGATTCGATGGGCTTCAACATGGAAGACATGGTGATCGCGAGCGTTGACGATCACATCATTGAACCACCAACCATGTTCGATCAGCACGTCCCGCGCGAGTTGCTTGCGCGGATGCCCCGCTATGTCACCGGCGCCGACGGCCACGCCTTCTGGCAATGGGAGCATGAGGACAAGCGGACCTTCAATATCGGCCTGAACGCCGTCGTGGGGCGGCCGAAGGAAGAATATGGCATGGAGCCGATGAACATCGACCAGATGCGCAAGGGCACCTGGGACGCGAAGGCGCGGATCGACGACATGAACGTGTCGGGCATCTACAATTCGCTCTGCTTCCCGACCTTTCCCGCCTTTGACGGATCGTGGTTCTGGGACGCCAAGGACAAGCCCAATGCCGAGCGCGTGATCGCGGCCTATAATGACTGGCACATCGACGAATGGTGCGCGCCTTATCCGGGGCGCTATATCGCGACCGCGATCCTGCCCTTGTGGGATGTCGACGCCGCGATCCGCGAACTGAAGCGCGTTGTCGCCAAGGGCTGCCGCTCGGTCAGCTTCCCCTCCAATCCCTCGATCCGGCTGAAGGGCATCAAGCCCATCCACGATCCGGTGTGGGAACCGTTCTGGGCATTGTGCGACGCGGAGAGGGTGGTGCTCAATTGCCATATCGGTACCGGCCAGGCACCGCTCTACGCCTCCGATCAGTCGCCGATCTCGGCCTGGATATCCTCGCTGCCGATGGCGATCTCGACCGACGCGTCCGATCTTCTGCACCTGCGCGCGCTGCTGCGCTATCCCAACCTCAAATTCTCCCTGTCGGAAGGTGGCATCGGCTGGATTCCGTATCTGCTGGAGCGCACCGACTTCACCTACAAGCATCACGGTCCCTGGGTCCGCTGCGACTGGGGTGGCAAGCTGCCCTCCGAAATATTCCGCGAACATTTCCTGTCCTGCTTCATCGAGGACAAGTTCGGGTGCCGTCATTATGACGAGGTTGGCGAGGACATCATCGCCTATGAGTGCGACTATCCGCATTCCGACTGCACCTGGCCCGACGTGGCCGAGGGCCTGTGGGAGAATGTGAAGGATCTGCCCGACCGGATGATCGACAAGATCACCCATCAGAACATGTTCGATTTCTTCGGCGTCGATCCCGTTGCCGCAGGTGGCGGTCGCGGCAACTGCACGGTGGGCGCGCTGCGCCAGCGGGCGGTAGGCGTCGATACGAGCCTGACGTCGATGGAGGGCAAGGACGCGCGCGTGCAGGGCGATAACGACCGTCCGGTTACCGCCGCCGACGTGTGGGTCACGCTGACCGAACGCAAATAGGCCTGACTGCCCCGCCTCCGGCCAAGCCGGGGCGGAAGCAGCACAAGCCGAACGAGAGGATATTGGAATGGCGACACTTACCGTGACGCGCCGCGATGGCGCGACCCATGTCATCGCCGCAGCCGAGGGCGACTCGGCGATGACCGCAATCCGCGACGCGGGGTTCGACGAATTGCTCGCCCTGTGTGGCGGGTCCTGCTCCTGCGCGACCTGCCATGTCATCGTGGCCGACGACTGGATCGACCGCGTCGGGATAGCCACAGGTGACGAATCCGATCTGCTGGACGGGTCGGCAAGCCGCTGCACGCAATCGCGCCTGTCGTGCCAGCTCAAGATTTCATCGGCGTTCGACGGCCTTGCCGTCACCATCGCGCCGCAGGATTGAAGGATATTCCCATGGCTGAACTTTCTACATTGGAACCGCCCGCGGCCGCCCATGGCATACCCGCCCATGTCGCGCCTGCTCCGGTTCATGACTTCGATCTCTTTGACAATCCGGGCATGGCGAAATGCCCCTTCTCGACCGTGGCAAAACTGCATGACGGCCCGGATGTCTTCTGGTCTCCCACGATCCTGCGCGAGGGTCAGGGCGAGGGCGCCTGGGTCGTCACGCGCGCCGAATTGATGCGACATATCCTGCAGCACCCCGAACTGTTTTCATCCAAGGGCGAGGCGGGCTTTTCGAAGCTGATCGACGAGGACTGGGATATGATCCCGCTGGAGGTCGATCCGCCGCGCCATACCCAGTTCCGGCAGTTGCTCAACCCCATCCTCTATCCCCGCGTCGTGTCGCAGATGACGCCCGGCGTCATCGCCCGCGCCGACGAGCTGATCGACCCGATCGCCAAGGGCAATGGCTGCGAGTTCATGGAGGCGTTCGGCCGGCCCTTTCCGATCTCGATCTTCATGCAGTTGATGGGCCTGCCGCTCGACCAGATGCCGATCTTCCTGGTGTGGGAAGAGGATCTGCTCCATTCGACCTCGCTGGTGCGGCGCAAGGCGGCGGCCAAGGCAATCCGGCTCTATCTGGAAACGCTGGCGGCGGACCGGCGCGCGAACCCGACCGACGATCTGGCGAGCCTGGTCGTGACGTCGAAGATCGATGGCCGGCTGTTCACCGACGACGAAGTGATCGGCACGCTCTACCTCTTCTTCGTCGGCGGTCTCGACACGGTCGCCTCGTCGCTGGGCTGGTTCTTCCACCATCTCGCGACGCACCCGGAGCAGCAGCAGTGGCTGCGCGACAATCCCGACGAGATCCCGCATGCGGTGGAGGAATTGTTGCGCCGCTTCTCCGTCGTCACGTCGCGCCGGCAATGCACGCAGGATACCGAGGTGGGCGGCGTGAAGATGAAGCAGGGGGACTGGATATCCCTCACCTATTCGCTCGCCAGCCTCGACCCGCGCGAGTTCGACAATCCGCTGGACGTCGACTTCACGCGCAAGGGCGTGCGCCATTTCGGCTTTTCGTTCGGACCGCATTTCTGCATCGGCTCGCACCTGGCCCGGCGCGAGATGGCGGTGGCGCTGCGCCAGTGGCTCGCGCGTATCCCGCAATGGCGCCTCAAGCCCGGCGCGCCTGTGCTGATGCATGGCGGTGGCGTGTTCGGCGTCGAACGGCTTGAACTGGAATGGTGATACTGCGTTCTAAGGGGGCCGTTTCGGCTCCCGTCAGAGCTCGTCCACTCTTGCCCAGCGCTCCTCTCGCGCGGAGAGCGCCGCAGCCTCTATCACTTGCTGGACGTGCAGCGCCTGCGCAAAATCGGGTGCCGCCTTTCCGACGCCCCAGATCTCGTCGCGCATGGAGGCGAAGATCGCCGCCATCGGCAGCAGCCCGTCGGCGGGGCGCTCCGCGCGAGCAGAGGTGCCGGGATAGCCGAGCAGGCGGTCGGGCAGTTCCACCTCCGTCGCCGTGCGCCTGCCCAGGCCCGGATCGTGCGACAGGAACAGCCGCGTGTCATGCGCCTGCGGGAAGACCGGCGCGGTTGCCTCCAGCCGGCCCTTCGAACCCCAGATTTCGAGGCGGAAACCGGGTCCGTCCAGCATCGACCAGCAGGCGTTGATCTGGCCCGGCACGCCGCTGGCGAAGCGGACCATCATGGTTTCGGTGTCGGGCACGGCAGGCCGGACCGGCTCGCCCGGCCAGTCGTGCAGGCGCAGTGATGAGTCCGCCACGACCCGCTCGATCGGCCCCAGCAGATGGACCATGAGGTTGGTCATGTGGCTGCCGAGGTTGCGCATGGCGCTGGCGCCGTTGGCGGGGTCGGCGAACCAGACATAGCCTGGCACATTGACCTGCGCCGCCGTGAAGAGCGGCGCGTCAAAGAAAATCCGCGCGCCGAAAATGTCGCCGAGCGCGCCTTCGTCCAACAGCTCCTTCGCCCGCACCAGCGCCGGCACCGCCTGGGTGAAGGCATCGACTGCCGCGACCGTTCCCGCCTTGCGCCAGGCAGCGACCATGTCGCGCGCGTCTGTCATGTCCTTGGCAAAGGGGATGCCGTTATAGACATGCTTGCCCGCTTCCAGCGCGGCCAGCACCATGGCATGGCGGAGCGGCGGGCGGGTGCCGCAATCGACGATGTCGATGTCCGGGTCGGCCGCCATGGCGCGGAAGTCGTGGAAGGCGCGCGGTACGCCCGTCGCTTCGCACGCCGCCGCCGCCGTCTCGGGCCGCGACGTGCAGATCGCCGTGACCTCCACACCCTCCACCGTGCGCCAGGCGGGCAGATGCGCCTTCACGCCCCAGGCCGCGCTGATGATGCCAACGCGCAGCGGCGCCCTGTTTCCCGGCCCTTCGGTCATCGCGCTCTCCCTCTTCAATCCGGCGCGATTCGACCTGGCGCCTATGCAGTCACACTGTCCTCTGCGGCCAGATGGGTGGCGACATAGCCTGCAAGACGCTCGCGAATCAAATCGCGATTGAGGCCGAATTGTTCGGCGGTATATCTATGGACGCCATGGCTGTCCTTGGGCCGGTCGGCCAGGAAGCGGCGCATCGCCGCCTCGGCTTCGCCGCTCAGATGCCGGCCTGTGGCGGCATAGACGTGGGTGACCGCCGCCATCGGATCTGCAACCAAAGTCCGGTAGGATATATCGACGAAGCGGTCAGCCTGCGCCGGGTCGGCGCGAAAGGCCATGATCCGGTCGATGGCGATGCTCCAGAATTCAAGCATCTCCCGTCCGACCTCGACATCGTCGACGCGCGCGCACTGGCCGCGCCGGATATAGGCGATCAGGCTGGAGAGCGAGGCCAGCGTCGCGCCCGGATCGCGATGCGGGAAGACGATCTGCGCATCGGGATAGGTTTCGATCAGCCGGGCCATATGGAACATGTGCGGCGGCGATTTGAGGACCCATCCGGCGGAGGGACCGAAGGCTTGCAGATGCTGGAGCATATGCAGGTGCAAGGCATAGGCCGGCGCATCGTCGGCGCCCAGATACCAGCGGACATAGTCCGGCACCGCGAAGCTCGCTGCCAGGTTGGCGCTGTGAAAGGCGAGCGTGGTGAAGGCGTTGCACTCCTCCGGCAGTTCAGGACCGATCAGGTGCATCCGCTTGAAGTCGTCCGGGATCTGCGCCTGTCGCGCCCTGGATGCCGCAATCCGCGCCGCATGGGTCTCGGGCGTCGCATGGGGCGGGGGCGAAGGTTGCAGGAGCTGCCACGACAGCGGGCTGCGCGTCGCCGGGTCCTGCGCCAGGAGGGCATGTAGGAAGGTCGTGCCAGATCGCGGCAGACCAGCAACGATCAGCGGTGCCGCAATATGCTGCGCAGCAATTTCGGGATAGGCGGCACGATCGGCATAGAGTTTCAGCCTTTTGACCAGCAGGTCCTGCACGGTCGCGCTCGCGGCCCGGCGGCCCGCCTCGCCCAGATCGGAATCATGCTCCGCCGCGTCCAGCAGCGCCTCCAGTCCCGCGACGAAGGCCATGTCGCCGAAATCCGACAGGCCGGTAGCATCGGCCGCGCGATCGAGCGCTTCCTTCACCCGGGCGCTCATGGACGCGGTCCCGACCGCTCGTTCATGCCATAGGCGGTCTCGCCGTCGATCTCGAAGCGGGCGAGCGCCTGCCGCATGACCATCGGCGCCGCCGGATCCACGCCCCAGCGCGGCGGCTGGCCGCTGCCCCAGGCGGGCATGGACCACCAGAAGAGGCGGTCGTCACGGCCGGTGATGCGGGTCAGGCCAAGCTGGTCGCTGACCAGTTCGATCACATAGCCCGGCTCCGCCCAGTCGTAGCTCATCGGCGGCGCATATTGGATGCGCGAGGGGTAGAGGACGCCTTTCTTAAAAACAAAAGCCTCGTTGAGATGAAAGCCGCCGCCATCGCGCGGAAAGGACAGCAGGCCAAAGGCGGTGCCGCCCGGCGTCGCGCCGCTGATCCAGCTATGCCCGCTGTTCATGCCGCCCATGATCCGCGTACCGCGCACATGACCGCGCAGGCCATAGCCCTTGAACGGATAGACCTGGCCTTCGAATTCGATCTCGCCTTCGCAGACGATCGTCTGTTCGAAGCGGAAGGCTTCGCTCGACAGGCCCTTGCGCGTGTGCGCGGCGATCCACGTCGCCTGCCCCGCCGCGAGCGCATCATGCGCCTCGCGCACCAACGTGCCCTGGAGCCAGGCGGGGTTCAGCGTCGTGGCTTCGGCGCGCAGCGAGACTTTGGTGGTCGGCGTCTCGTCGGCGATCGCGCCGGCGGTCAGTTCATCATGGCTGGTGACCCATACCGGCATGTCGGTGATGGTGTAACGCCACTGCCGATAGGGCCTGATGCATTCATACTGGACATGCCGGGCGTGCGGCCGCACCGGATCGTCGAAACGTGCCGGATCGTCGGTGCGGATGCGCAGGATACGTCCGTCGGGCAGGAAGATGGTGACCGGCGCGCGCATTTCGCCGCCATGCATCTGGGCGTGGATATTGAAGCCGGTGTTGCGCTCCCCGTCATGGACCCAGACGTTCATCGTCTCGGCGGCCTGCTCGTCCTCGGGATGAAAGTCGGTCAGCAGGAAATCCTGCTCGGGCCGCAGGCCGAACGAGAAGGGGTCGTTCGTGTCGGTGTAGAGATCGCAGCTCGGCGTACCGGTTACGCCCGGCGGCAACAGCGGATGGGTCATATCGTCTCTCCAGCAAAATATGTTTCTGAAACTGCCTGCGCCCGCAGCAGCGCGATGGATGCAGCCCATAGCTGCGCGGCGGCGTCCGGCGATGCGACGCTCGTGTCGAAGCCAGACCAGGGATGGGTATCGGCCTCGACCGGCCGCGCCAGTCCGCAATCCTCCAGCACCAGACCGCCCCGCCCCTCCAGTTCCGGCGCCGTCGCGGCCCAAAGCGTGGTGGCCGCCCCCTGCTCCACGGTCTTGAGCACGGGATTGCGGGATCCGTCCTCGGCGATGAAGCCGATCCGCTTCATCAACGCGTCGCCATGATGGCGCTGCAACCCGGTCAGGATCGATCCCGGCAGCACGGCGTTGGCGACGATGCCCGCATCGCGCCATCGGCGGCTCGCTTCCTGCGCGAACAGGATGTTGGCGGTCTTGGATTCGCCATAGGCGGCGAAATCGTCGCGCGGGCGCTGATGCCGGTTGAGGTCATCGATCACGATCGGCTTGCCTTTGTGCGCGGCGGAACTGAGCACCACGATCCGCGCGCCGCGCGTCGCCAGCTGCGCATGGAGCAGGTGCGCGAGCAGGAAATGGCCGAGATGATTGGTGGCGAAGCGGACGTCGAGCCCGTTGGCAAGATGCGCATCGGGCGTCTTGGAGACGCCGGCATTGGCGATCAGCAGATCGACCGGCCCGTCGATGGCATGGGCGAAGGCCTGGACCGATTCCGGGTCGGAAAGGTCCAGCGGCAGCAAGGTGATGCGGGCGGACGACGCGCCGGCTATGAGGGGCAGGAGGGCACTGGCGCGCTCCGGATCGCGCACGCCCAATATCAGGTCGGCGCCGGCCAGGGCGATACAGCGCGCCGTTTCGACCCCCAGGCCCGACGAGGCGCCGGTGATGACCGCCCGCCTGCCGCGCAGATCGGCCGACCGCGCCATATCGGCCGCGGTCGTGTCGCGACCGAAGCGCGATGCGGGATCCGCCCCGTCGACTGATGTCACCTGCCCTAATCCTCCCCGCCCGCACGGCGCGACGAGTCGTTCGCTCGCCTGTCGCCTCATCCTCGCAAATTGGACCGATCGGTCAAGACGTTTTTTCTCGACTTGGGCCGCTCCCCGCAACAATTGGGATGGATGAGCAAGAAGCCTTCGACCCGCGAACGCATATTGGAGGCCGCGACCCGCATGATGTGGGCCGACGGCTATAGCGCAGTATCGGTAGACGCGATCTGCGAGGCGGCGGGCGCGAACAAGGGCAGCTTTTACCACGCCTTCGGATCGAAGGCCGACCTTCTGGTCGCCGCGATCGAGGAGGTATGGCGCGTCAATGGCGGGGAAATCCGCGCGATCTACGAAGGGCCGGGCAGCGCCACGGAAAAGTTCGAGCGCCACCTCGACTGGTTCGTGACGTCGCAGCGCCGCCTGCAGGCCGACCATGGCTATGTGCACGGCCATTTCCATATGGCGCTCAGCGTCAACGTGCCCGAAAGCGCGCTGGCGCTGATCCGCGCGCAGCATGGCGCGCATCAGGACCTGCTGCTGCACGCGATTGAAGGCGTCCTGGCCGATCGCGGCCAGCAGGCGGACAGCGCCTGGCTCGTCATCGTCATCGGCCATCTCATCAGTGGCGTCATGGCCGAAGCGCGACTGGCCAATTCGCTGGATCAGGTCGAACATTTGCCGACTCTCGTCAAAGACCTGATCGACCGGGCGCACTGACCCGGCCGATCCGGGCCGCCTTATGCCGCCTTGAGCGCCTCAGGCCGTCGCGCCTCGATCAGGCGGCGGATGCCGTCGCGCCACTGAACCTTGCATGGCCCTGCGATCTCGCGCCGCCGCGTGGGATCGGGGAAGCAGGACGGGAAGGGGAAATCGTCGGTCTCGACCAGATTGGGCTTAAGACCCAGCAGATCGCCCATATGCCGCATGACCGCGGACCATTCGACTGCCTCGTCCCCGCCCCAGTTGACGATCGATGCCGGCACTGACGCGATGCCGATGGTGGGTTCGATCAGGTCGACCAGATCGTCGTCGTGGATCAGGCCGATATAGCAGGGCTTGCCCCTGGGGATGATGATCGGTTCGCCGGCGATCATCATGTCTAGGAACTTGCCGAGCAGCGCGCCGTCGCTCCACGGGCCGCCATATTGCACATTCATGCGCGCCATCACGGTGGGCAGGCCAAGCAGCAGCGCCGCGCCGCGCACGGCGCCCTCGGCGGCGAGCTTGGTCGGGCAATATTGGCCCAGATTGTTGCCGCCCAGATCGTCCGTCTCGCGATAGGCGTGGGCCGGATCGTCATTCTGGCGATAGACGCCGGTGGTCGACACATGCAGGAAGGCCTTGGCCTTGCGGCAATGGCCCATCAAAAGGGCACTGCCGTCCGCATTGTTGCGCATCCCGTCCTCGGCATCGCGGGTGTAGATGGCCGCCGCGCAATGGACCACATAGTCGAAGTCGTCGGGCAGGCCGGCAAATTCGCCGCTGGAAAAATCCCCCTGCACCGTCCGGACGCCCATGGCGTCCATCTGCGCGCGGACCTCGCCGTTCGAAAAGCGGGCATAGCCCCATAATTCGGTGCGCGGCGCGAGCGATGCGGCGAAGGCGCCGCCCAGTCGTCCCGTCAGTCCCGTCAGCAAAACCTTCTTGCCGTCCAGCATGTCGCTCTCCCTAAATGCTATCGTTCGAATGTCAGATGAGATTGAGGCCGCCGTCCACCGCGAGCGCCTGCCCGGTGGTAAAGGAGGCGGCATCGGAACAGAGCCAGACGGCGGCGGCCGCCTGCTCCTCCGCCCGGCCAACCCGCCGCATCGGCAGGCGCGCGCCGAAATCGTCGAGCCTGGCATGTTTGAGGCCGACGACACCGCGCTCCAGCATCGGCGTATGGGTCGGGCCGGGCAGCAGGCTGTTCACGCGGATGCCCTGCGCGGCGAAATCGAACGCGGCCGAGCGGCCCAGGCCGACTACCGCCGCCTTGGTCGCGACATAGCTGGCCATATGGGGCGATGGATTGACCGCCGCATAGGAGGCGGTGTTGACGATTGCGCCGCCGCCCGATCGGATCATCGCCGGTATCTCGAAATGCAGGCAGAGCCAGACCGATTTGAGGTTCAGCGCGATTGCGCGGTCGAAATCCGCCTCTGTCCCAGTCACCACGTCGGCGAAGTCGCCGGGCGTGCCGGCATTGTTGAAGGCCGCGTCAAGCCGGCCATAGATTGATAGCGCCGCCTCGACCATTGCCTCGACATCCTGCGATCGGGTGACGTCGGTCGCGACGAAGGTCGCGCGGCCGCCCGCCTTCTCGATCTGCCCGACCGTGTTCGCGGCTTCGGCAGCATTGAT
The DNA here is from genome assembly GCA_040508785.1 of Sphingobium sp. Classification (GTDB taxonomy): domain Bacteria; phylum Pseudomonadota; class Alphaproteobacteria; order Sphingomonadales; family Sphingomonadaceae; genus Sphingobium. The sequence goes on along the minus strand of JBEVME010000111.1, from coordinate 5,985 downwards.
ATCGGCGACGATGACCGCTGCGCCACGCCGGGCGAATTCGAGCGCTGCGGCGCGGCCGATGCCGGTCGCCGCCCCGGTGACGATCGCTACCTTGCCTGCGAAATCCTGTTCCAACGATCCTCTCCCCACGCGGTCCTTGCGACCTGTGGGAGAGAGGCTATCGGCATTAGACTGATCGGTCAACTATTGCTTTGCGATCGTCCGGTCAGGGGTGCGGATTGAACGTGACCCGCTGGTTGACCCGATATTCGGCATAATCGGCGAGGCCATAATGCTGCATCGAGAAATTGTCCCACACGGCCACATCATTCTCGCTCCAGTGATGCGACACGAAGAATTCGGGCATCCGGATCCAGCTGTACAGGAACTCCAGGATCGCCTTGCTCTCGTACTTGTGCATGTCCTGGATATAGTTGGTGTAGGTCTCGTTGACGTAGATCGACTTGTCGCCGGTGATCGGGTGGGTCATCACCACCGGGTTCGCCTTGGGCGGATATTTGGCCAGCTTGTCGAAATAGGCGTCCTGGTTGAAATTCTGCAGATAGACCGGCTGGCTGCGGCCGCGCCCGTCCCAGTAATGCACCGCAATCTTGTCGGCGAGATATTGCTTCATGCCCTCCGACAGGCAGTTATAGGCCTTGCGCGTGCAGGACCAGGCGGTGTTGCCGCCGACCGGCGGGCATTTCTGGATCTGGATGAGCGTGCCGAGCGAGGGCACCGGCATCGACGTATTGTCGCTGTGCCACAGGTTGGTGACCGGCGGACGGTCGGCGTCGGTCGTGATGACATCCACCTGGGTCGTCGCCTTTTCGACCATCGGGCTGCCATTGTCGGGCACGCCGAAGATGGTCGCGACGCGCAGTTGCTCGTCGGGGGTGAAGGCCTTCTTCTGGCCGGTGAAGAACAGTACGCCGAAGGTCAGCCATGCCTCGCGCAGGGCGGTGCGGATTTCCTCGGGCTGCTCGACCGACAGGTCGATCCCTTCGACCCGCGCGGCGAAATTGGGCATGAGCGGCGTGATCGCCAGCGGCTGATAATGTTCGGGCCGCTGGCTGATCTGGATCGGCTCGATGAAATCGGTTCCCATGGACTGTCTCCTCGCATTTGAAATACCATTGTCTAGAAACATGACACTGACATGTTGTCAATATGCAGGCAGCGGGAGGGAGATGGGCGGTAGAGTCAGGCTCTCGCGCCAGCCTGTAGCATCGGATGATTTTATCTTTGCTCACGATCCAACCCAACGTCATCCTGCTTTGGCGTCCCGCTTTCGTGTCAGCCTTTGTCGATTGCGAGCCCGGCGAGCAGCGCGTCGAGCGCCGCTCCCGCGCTGGCGCGCGCGGCCGCCGGATCGTCGGCGAAGGCGATCGTCAGCGACGCTTCATTGTAGCTGGCGGAGATGAGCTGCGCGAGCGTGGTCGCGGGCAGCGGGGCGATCAGACCCTCAGCGATGCTGCGCTCCACCGCCTTGGTGATCGCCGCCAGGCCGAAGCGGTTGCTTTCCGCTCGCCAGCGTTGCCAGCCAAGTACCGACGGCGCGTCCAGCAGCAATATCTTGAGGATGTCGGGCTGCATCATGTCGTCGAGGCCGATCTGAAGGTCCTGCCGCAGCTGCAGCCAGCGATCGGGCCGGTCGGGCTTGCGATGGCGGCGCGCGGCGGCGCTCTGCAGTTCCGACTTGATCGAGTCGATGACCGCCAGAAGCAGATCCTCCTTGCCCGCGAAATGATGATAGAGGGCGCCACGCGTCACCCCCGCCTCGGCGGCGAATTCCCGGATGCCGACATGATGATAGCCCTTCTGCGCGAACAGCCGCCGCGCCGCCGCGACCAGCGCGGCTCGGGTCTCGTCGGTGTGGCGGGCGCGCAGCCCGGCGGGCGCGGCGGTCAGCTGGGTCATGCCGTGCGGCCTGCCCGTATCACTCTATCGCGCCCGTTACGCCGGTGACGAACGGGCGCGTCGCGATCTCGAGCATTCCGAGGTCGAAATCCGCCTCGCGCGCGGCGATGCGCGCATGTTCGACGTCCTTCTCCATATAGGGCCGCACACCCTCCATGACCGCTTCGGGCGAGCCCGCGCCGCCGAACCGGCCGAGCGCGAAGCTGCCGCCGCTCGATCGGGCCAGCGTCGCGACCGCCACGTCCTTGTCGATCCCGCTGCCGACCAGGATGCGCAGCGCGTCATAGGCGAGCTGCATCTGGGCGCCGAACAGGGCATTGTTGACCAGCTTCATGGTCATGCCGGCGCCGGACGGGCCGACATGCGCTATGAAATCGGCATAGGCGGACAGCACCGGCCGTGCCTTGTCCAGCGCCGCTTCGGTGCCGCCCACCATGAGCGCGATCGTCCCTGCCGCGGCACTGGCGTCGGTGCCGCTGAACGCCGCGTCGAGAATGGCGACGTCGCTGCGGATCGCGGCCAGTTCGGCGATCGCGGCCGGGCCGACCGTCGAATGGATCGCCACCACCGCACCGGGCGCCATCGCCGCGATTGCGCCGCTCTCGACCAGCGCCGCGCGCAATTGCGGTTCGCTGTAGACGTTGACGCACACGACATCCGCATCCGCAACCGCATCGACCGGCGATGCGGTGAGGTGGCCGCCCGCCTGTTCCAGGTCGCGATGCTTGTCCGGGGTGCGCGCATGGCCGTTCAGCGCATGGCCCGCGCCGAGCACGCGCATCGCCATCGGCTTGCCGATCCGCCCCAGTCCGATCCACGCAACCTTCATTTCCGGCCTCCCTGCCGCCCACGCAACCGGCGGGCTTGACTGAACATGTCAATGTCATGAAGGATGCCAAGGCCAAAGAATAGCCCTAATCATTCATCGGAGGGGACCATCCCATGAGCAGCGAACCCCGGCCGACCGGCCTGGCGCGCCGCGAGCGCACCGGCAGCGAAAAGCGGCGGATCGGCATCCGCAACATCGCGCGGATGCTGCCGCAATCGGCCAATGGCCGCCTCGACGGGGAAGCGCCACCCAATATCTTCGCCGCCGATCTCTCGCTGATGAGCATGGAGGACAGCTATTGCGACATGTGGGACCGCAGCGAGACGATCGATCCGCGCACCCGCAGCCTGTTCAATGTCAGCCTGATGGTCGCGGTCGGCAATGTCGGCAATCAGTTCGAGCTTGGCTGGCACGCGCCGGGCGCGATCCATAACGGCGTCACGATCGAGGAGCTGGAGGCGATCGTCGTCCATGCCCGCGCCTTCGTGGGGTCGCCGGCGAGCGCCTGGGCGATGATGTCGATCGTCAAGGCGCTGACCGAGCAGGGTCTCATGAAGGCGGAATTTCCCGCGCCCGACAAGGCGCGGCGCGAGAAGACAGGGAGCGAAAAAAGGGCGATCGGCCGCGCGACGCTGCGCGCGATGGCGCCCGATTCGGAATTGATCGACGTTCCCGAGACGATGCCGGTGGACGGGTTCGCGGCGGAACTCGACTATATGATGATCGAGAATGTCTGGTTCGACCTGTGGTCTCGGACAGACGATCTCGACCGCCGGTCGCGCCTCGTCGTCACGCTCGGCCTGCTGATGGGGCTGGGTATAGAAGAGGATCTGGCCGAGTTCGTGCCGATCGCACTGCGCAGCGGCCTCACCGTGCCGGAACTGGAGGAATTCGTTTATCAGGCCGCCACCTATCTGGGCTATCCGGCCGGCCGGCGGCTGCGGCGGATCATCGGCGCGGCGATCCCGGCCGCCTAGCCGGGCAGGCCCATCGTCGTGCGCATGAAGGCGATCATCATCGCACCGGGGCTGTCGAGATGCTGCACCGGCGCGCTGCCGCGCGAGTAGAGCAACAGGCCCATGGTGAAGCAGCGGATCGCGATCGTGGTACGATGCACGTCGGCCGGAGGGGGGACGCCGGCGGCGGCGCAAAGCGTCACGACCATGACTTCGCTCTGCATATAAAGGGTTTCGAGATAGCGCCGGTAGCGGCCGCCGAAGGCCGGGTCGCGCTCCGCCTCCAGTTGCAGTTCGACGATCATCAGCCCCCAGCCCGTCCGCATGGCGACGCGGTTGAAGCGCGCTTCCATCAGCCTGAGCGCGGCCTCGAAATCCACAGCCTGGCGAGCGGTTTCGCTCCAGAAATGCAGTTCGGCGCGCTGCCCTTCCGCCAGAAGCTCCAGCGCGAGATCGAACTTGGTCGAATAGTTGGAGTAGAAGGCGCCGCGCGAAAAGCCGGCGGCTGCGCAGACGGCATCGACGGACGCGGCGGCGATTCCTTCCTGCGCGAAAATCGGCGCCGCAGCCGCGCGGAGCCGTTCGCGGGTTGCGAGGCGTCGTCTGGAAGGAGCGATCTCGGCCGATGGCATGGACATCGGGTTACGCGAATGCAGCATTCGACGCCAGCCTCTCCCGGCATCGACGCATGCAGGTCCATCGAAGGTTTGACAGATTTCGATACACTGTGTATCCATTTTTTTTCTGCACGGTGAATCTATACAGCGCGGCGGCGAGGATGCGCGGGCCGTCAGGGAGAGTTGAGCGATGAAACGGTGGCAATGCTTCTATTGCGGTTTCCTCTACGACGAAGCGCTGGGCTGGCCTGAGGAGGGCATCGCGCCGGGCACAGCATGGGCCGATATTCCCGACGACTGGGTCTGCCCCGAATGCGGGATCACCAAGGACGGCTTCTACATGGAAGAGGTCACCGGCTGAGGCCTGGCCGCCGTTCCGGGCGCGCCAGCATCGCCATCACGACATATTGGAGGAAACATCATGAACCTCGTCTCTGCGAACCCGTCGTTCCGCATGGCGGATGCCGTGCCGGACCATGTCCCGGTGGACCGCATCTTCGCCTACGACATCTATGCCCATGACGCGCCGGGCGGCGATTTCGCCGCGACCCGCTTCGAACTGCGGGAAGCGGGCGCGCCGCGGGTCTTCTGGACGCCCTATAATGGCGGGCACTGGGTGGCGACCCGCGCGTCGGAGATCGATGTCGTCGTCAACGACGCAAAGCTGTTCGGCAGCAATTATGTGCGCGTTCCCAAGGAAGAGATCGCCGACCCGCCGATGCTGCCGTTGCAGGCCGATCCGCCGTTCCAGATGAAATATCGCAATCTGCTGATGGGCGCGCTGTCGCCGGGCAACGTCAAGAAGCTGGGCGAGAAGGCCCGCGAACTGACGATCGACCTGATCGACGGTTTCATCGACGATGGCGAGTGCGATTTCGTGCAGCAATATGCGCGCGTGATGCCGATCGGCATCTATATGCTGATCGTCGACTATCCGATGGAGGACCGCACCATGCTGATCGGCGTGGTGGAAAAGGTGCTGCGCGGCAAGTCGCCGGCCGAACGGCGCGAGGGGTTCGAGGAAGCGCGTACCTATATCCGCAAGCAGATCGCGCGGCGCGAGGCGCAGCCGGGCGAGGACCTCATCAGCCATCTGGTGCAGGCCGAGAAGGACGGCACGATCACGCGCAAGGAACTGGAGGGCATGATGCTGCTGCTCTTCACGGCGGGGATCGACACGGTGGCGGCGATGCTGAGCGGCTTTGCCCGCTTCCTGGCGCTCAACCCCGACCATCGCCGGCAGCTGATCGACGATCCCGCGCTGATCCCCAATGCGGTCGAAGAATTGCTGCGCCGCTTTTCGATCGTCTACCTGACCCGCGTCGCGCGCATGGACATCGAGATGGACGGCGTGACGATCAAGGAAGGCGACATGATCGTCGCGCCCACGCCGCTCGGCAACCTGGACGAGGACAAGGCGGCCGACCCGATGACCGTGGATTTCCACCGAAAGCCGTCGCCCAATTCCTCCTTTGGCGGGCAGGCGCATCGCTGCATGGGATCGATGCTGGCGCGCACCGAAATCCGCATCTTCATCGAGGAATGGCTGAGGCGCATCCCGAACTTCGACATCAAGCCGGGAACACAGGTGGTCGCGAGCGCGGACATCACCTCGATCATCCCCGAACTGCGACTGGTCTGGAACACATGACGTGCCGGCCGCCCACGCCTGCGGGGGCGTGGG
>JBEVME010000067.1:0-38668 GCA_040508785.1 Sphingobium sp. | reverse complement strand
CTCTCCCGCGAAGGCGGGCGAGGGCCAGATAGAAAGGCAAGAGCGCCTTAGGCCGCTTCGGCTGCCAGCTTCTTGGCCTTTTCGACCGCCTCGTCGATGCCGCCGACCATGTAGAAGGCGTTCTCGGGCAGATGGTCATACTCGCCGTCGACGACCGCCTTGAACGACTTCACCGTGTCCTCGATCTGGACGAACTTGCCGCTGATGCCGGTGAAGACCTCGGCGACGTGGAAGGGCTGCGACAGGAACTTCTGGATCTTGCGTGCGCGGGCGACCGTCAGCTTGTCCTCTTCCGACAGCTCGTCCATGCCCAGAATGGCGATGATGTCCTGCAGCGACTTGTACTTCTGCAAGGTCGACTGGACGGCGCGGGCGGTGTCATAATGTTCCTGGCCCACGGTGCGCGGCTCCAGCACGCGGCTGGTGGAGTCGAGCGGATCGACAGCCGGGTAGATGCCCAGCTCCGAAATGGCGCGGTTGAGCACGGTGGTTGCGTCAAGGTGCGCGAACGAAGTGGCAGGCGCCGGGTCGGTAAGGTCGTCCGCGGGGACGTACACGGCCTGCACCGAGGTGATCGAGCCCTTGTTGGTCGAGGTGATGCGCTCCTGCAGCGCGCCCATGTCGGTCGACAGAGTCGGCTGATAGCCCACGGCCGAAGGAATACGGCCGAGCAGCGCCGACACTTCGGCGCCCGCCTGGGTGAAGCGGAAGATGTTGTCGACGAAGAACAGCACGTCCTGATTCTCGACGTCGCGGAAATATTCGGCGATGGTCAGGCCCGACAGGGCAACGCGGGCGCGGGCGCCCGGCGGCTCGTTCATCTGGCCATATACCAGCGCGACCTTGGAGCCTTCGCTGATCGCGTTGCCGTCGGCATCCTTGGCGATGACGCCGGCATCGAGGAATTCGTGATAGAGGTCGTTACCCTCGCGCGTGCGCTCGCCGACGCCCGCGAACACCGAGGTGCCGCCATGGCCCTTGGCGATATTGTTGATCAGTTCCTGGATGAGCACGGTCTTGCCGACGCCCGCGCCGCCGAACAGGCCGATCTTGCCGCCTTTGGCGTAAGGGGCGAGCAGGTCGATGACCTTGATGCCCGTGACCAGGATCGCACTTTCGGTCGACTGATCGACGAACAGTGGTGCCGAAGCGTGGATCGGTGACTTGAGGTCGGTTGCGACCGGGCCGCGCTCGTCGATCGGCTCGCCGACGACGTTGAGGATGCGGCCGAGCGTGGCCGGGCCGACCGGCACGGAAATCTGCGCGCCGGTGTCGGTCACTTCCTGGCCGCGCGTCAGGCCCTCGGTCGAGTCCATCGCGATGGTGCGGACGGTGTTCTCGCCCAGATGCTGCGCCACTTCGAGCACCAGACGCTGACCATTGTTGCTGGTTTCGAGCGCGGAGAGAATCGCCGGGAGCGCATCGGGGAAGGTCACGTCGACGACGGCGCCGATGACCTGGCTGATGCGGCCTACATTGTTGGTGGTTGCCATGACTGCTTCCTTGCGTGCGTGTTCTTAGAGGGCTTCAGCGCCCGAGATGATTTCGACCAGTTCGGTGGTAATCGCGGCCTGGCGGCTACGGTTATACTGGATGGTGAGCTTGTTGATGAGGTCGCCGGCGTTGCGGGTGGCGTTGTCCATCGCGGTCATCGACGCGCCCTGTTCCGACGCCATGTTTTCCAGCAGCGCCTTGAACAGCTGGATCGACATGTTGCGGGGCAGCAGGTCTTCCAGGATCGAGGCTTCGTCGGGTTCATATTCGACGGCGGCATTGCTGGGCGCGGGGGAGTCGGCAGGTACGCTGACCGGGATCAACTGCTGTTCGGTCGGGAACTGCGCGATCGCGGACTTGAAGGTCGAATAGAAGAGCGTCGCGACATCAAATTCGCCGGCGAAGAAACGCTCGCTGATGTCCTTGGCGACGGCCTGCGCCTCGGTAAAGCCTGGCGTGCGGACTTCGCTGGTGTCGTACTGGCCCACGATCAGGCCGGGGAAGGTGCGGGCGATCACCGCGCGGCCCTTGCGGCCGACGAGATAGAATTTCACCGTCTTGCCCTCGGCGATCAGGAAGCGGGCCTTGAGCACCGCGGCCTTCACGATGTTGGCGTTGAACGCGCCGGCCAGACCCTTGTCGCCGGTTGCGACGACCAGCAATTGTGTCTGGTCGCTGCCGGTGCCAGCCAGGATCTTGGGACTCGATTCGCTAACCGTCACCTTGGAGGCGAGGGTGGCGACGACGCGCTCCAGCCGCACCGCATAAGGGCGGGCGGATTCAGCGGCGGCCTGCGCCTTGCGCAGTTTCGCGGCGGCGACCATCTGCTTGGCCTTGGTGATCTTCTGGGTCGATTTTACCGACCCGATCCGCAGCTTGAGGTCCTTGAGGCTAGGCATGGTTCAAATATTCCGAGCAAGGGCCAGACGGCCCGCGAGACCAAAGAAACTCAATCCCAGCGCGCCTTCGAACCAGCGCATGGCACTGCTCTGCCCGACGCGGTTGCCGGCCTTGGTCGCGAGGATCGCGAGCAGGGCACACCAGATGAAGCCGAGCGCATAGACGATCGCGATCAGCAACATGCCATGAAGCGGTGCATCTGGGCCCGTGCCGACGAACTGCGGCAGAGCGGCGAGGAAGAAGACCGCGACCTTGGGATTGAGGATCGTGCTGATGAAGCCCTGGACGAAGGGCGAGGAGCCTAGGCGCATCCGCTCCGGCACGTCCGAGCGCGGGCGGATGGCGCCGCGCAGCAGACCGATGCCCATCCAGGCGAGATAGATGGCGCCGGCAATCTTCACAGCCATGAACACGCCCGGGACGGCGTTCAACACGGAAAGGAAGCCGAAGCCGCACAGCGCCATGAAGAACAGGCCGCCCAGCTGGATGCCGCCGATCGCCGCCATTCCCGCGCGCAGCCCGCGCCGTGCCGCATGGCCGGCCACCAGCATGGTGTCCGGCCCCGGCACGAGCACCAGACCCGTCGCAAGGACGGTCCAGGCTGCGAGGGATTGGGCGGTGAGCATGGTGGCTTAGGCGCCGATCTTACGCGAAGGTCTTGCCGAACGCGTCGAGCGCGGCCTTCAGGCCCGCCTTGGCGTCGTCACCCAGATCCTTGCTATCGCGGATCGCGGCCAAAACGTCGGCATGGTCGTGGCGCAGGAAGCTCAGCATCTGCTCTTCGTAGCGGACCACGTCGCTGACGGGTACGCTATCCAGATAGCCGTTGGTGCCAGCGAAGATCGACGCGGTCTGCTCCTCGAAGGGGAGCGGCGAGAACTGGGCCTGCTTCAGCAGCTCGGTCAGGCGCGCGCCACGGTTCAGCAGCTTCTGGGTCGAAGCGTCAAGGTCGGAGCCGAACTGGGCGAAGGCGGCCATTTCGCGATATTGCGCCAGCTCCAGCTTGATCGAGCCCGACACCTTCTTCATCGCCTTGGTCTGCGCGGCGGAACCGACGCGCGACACCGAAAGGCCGACGTTGATCGCCGGGCGGATGCCGGAGAAGAAGAGGTTGGTTTCGAGGAAGATCTGGCCGTCGGTGATCGAGATCACGTTGGTCGGAATATAGGCCGACACGTCGCCCGCCTGCGTCTCGATGATCGGCAGCGCGGTCAGCGAGCCGGAGCCGTTGGCGGCGTTCATCTTGGCCGCGCGCTCCAGCAGGCGGCTGTGCAGATAGAAAACGTCGCCGGGATAGGCTTCGCGGCCCGGAGGACGACGCAGCAGCAGCGACATCTGGCGGTAGGCGACGGCCTGCTTGGACAGATCGTCATACACGATCAGGGCGTGCATGCCGTTGTCGCGGAAATATTCGCCCATGGTGACGCCGGTATAGGGCGCGAGATACTGGAGCGGCGCCGGTTCGGACGCGGTGGCGGCGACGACGATGGAATATTCCATCGCGCCATTTTCTTCGAGCTGCTTGACGATCTGCGCGACGGTCGAGCGCTTCTGGCCGATGGCGACATAGATGCAGTAGAGCTTCTTGCTCTCGTCATCGCCGGCGTTGGCGGCCTTCTGGTTGATGAAGGTGTCGATCGCAACGGCGGTCTTGCCGGTCTGGCGATCGCCGATGATCAGTTCGCGCTGGCCACGGCCGACGGGGACCAGCGTGTCGATCGCCTTGAGGCCGGTCTGCACGGGCTCATGGACCGAGGTGCGCGGGATGATGCCGGGGGCCTTGCGCTCGACGCGCATACGCTGATCGGACACGATCGGACCCTTGCCGTCGATCGGATTGCCCAGGCCATCCACGACGCGGCCGAGCAGGCCCTTGCCGACAGGCACGTCGACGATGGTGCCGGTGCGCTTGACGGTGTCGCCTTCCTTGATCTCGCTGTCCGACCCGAAGATCACGACGCCGACATTGTCGGCTTCCAGGTTGAGCGCCATGCCCTGCACGCCATTGGCGAACTCGACCATCTCGCCCGCCTGGACGTTGTCGAGGCCGTGGACGCGGGCGATGCCGTCGCCCACAGTCAGCACGGAGCCGACTTCGCTGACCTGTGCTTCGGTACCGAAGCTGGCGATCTGGTCCTTGATGACCTTCGAAATTTCTGCGGCGTTGATATCCATGACTTAGCCTTTCATCGCCTGGGCGAGCGTATTCAAACGGGTGCGGATGGAACTGTCGATCATCTGGCTGCCGATCTTCACGACCAGCCCGCCCAGGATCGCGGGATCGACCTTCTGGTCGACGGTGACGTTGCGGCCGACGCGGGCCTTGAGATTCTGCGACAGCGCCTCGATCTGAGCATTGGCCAGCGGGAAGGCGCTGGTCACTTCGGCGCGGGTCTCGCCCTTGTGCGCCGAAAGCAGCGCTTCATAGGCCCGGATCACCGCCGGCAGCTGCGACAGGCGGCGATTGACGGCGAGCACACCCAGAAACTTGGTCGTGAGGGCATCGATGCCGATCGAAGCGGCAACGGCGGCAATCGCCTTGCCAGCGGCGTCGCGGCTTAGCACCGGACTGTTGATCAGGCCCTTGAACTCGGTCGACTGGGCGATCGCGGTCTTGAGCGCGGCGAGGCTCTCGGCCACCGAATCGAGCTGCTTGCCGTCGCGGGCCAGGTCGAACAGGGCCACAGCGTAGCGGCCGCTTAGGCTGGCCTGAATACCGCCGGTAGTCTCCACGGGCGCACCGTCCTCTTCATTTGTGTCGCGATAGTGCAAAGGCACAATCATGCAGAAAGAGGGGGCTCGGTTAGGCCCGGTCCCCTGTCGACCGGCCGGTTAGCAGCGCGATTATGACTATGCAAGCCGCACGAGGTGATTCGTTCCAAAGGATATGGAGACAGCGCGGTCGGCGGCCTATTGGGCGCGCTCGGGCGGAGCCAGGCGCCCCTTCTGACAGCGGTAGACCAGGCGCTCGTTCGGCGGGGTCGCCAGCAGCGGCAGGAGGTCGGCCTGGAGCCTGGCGCCGGCAGCGAGCGCTTCGGGATCGGTGCCGCACGTCTTTGGCGGCCCGTCCTTCTGCAGCGCGCGTGCCTTGGCCATCACGTCCGAATCGAGCAGCCAGCGCTGGGCACGGACCGTACCCGTCGCGGGATCGAAGCTGGTTATGCTCACATTATTGCCCTCATTGGGCACATTGGCGCGCTGCCAGCCGGTGCCGGACGCGATATATTGCTGATCGCCATTGACGCAGCCCCCATCGCCCCAGCTGAAGCCGATGTCATTGGGTTCCGATACGGTAAGGCGGCTGCGCGCGAGATCGATGCGGCAGATGTTGTCGCCCTGCCAACGGAACGGGTCGTTGGTGGTGGCATTTGCATCGTCGGGCAACCTCATCCGGTCTTCCACCGATGAGAAGCTGGGTTTGAGGACAAACAGCGCCAGCGCGCAGAACAGGGCGACGCCGCCGCCCGCAAGGAACCAGATTGCCGGCTTGCGGCGGCCCTGCGAGCGGAGCAGGCCGCCTGCTCCCAGGCCCAGTACCGCGATCGCCAGCAGTACCGCAGAGCCAGCCATCGCATTTTCCCGTTCCGCGATAATTTCGCGCTCTGCCATGTCGCGGGCGCGATCCAGCGCATCCTCCCGCGCGTCGGCACGGGCGCGCTCGGATCGCTCGCTGACCTGAGCGTCGCGCTGGGTCAGCGCCGCTTCGGCGGCATCCGCCTCGGCCATGGATCGGCAGGGAACAACCGTGCGCAGCGATGCGACGCCAGCCTGACGCAGGAAGGACGCCACTTCGCGCCACGAAACGGCGAACCCGAACTCGGCGTCGCTGCCATCGGAGATCGCGCCGAAGCTGTTGACCCCAAGCACCCTGCCGCAGTCATCGACCAGCGGGCCGCCGCTGTTGCCGGCCGCGAGCGGGGCCGTATGCAGGATGGTGTCGAAGCTCTGGCTCGACCGGCCAGCGGAGATGTTGCCGCCGGTCTTTACCGTCTGCAGCGGCTCGATCATCTGCCTGAGGCCGAGACCCTGCGCGCGATCGACATTGCCGGGATAGCCGATGGCCGTGACATGCTGGCCGTCCGATACCGCTCCGGCGAAGAAGGTGCTGACCGGCAGGCTGCCTTCTTCCAGCTGAATGAGCGCGAGGTCGTTGCCCGGTGAATAAGCGATGACGCGACCGCCGTAGCTCTTGCGGCCCTCCGACGGGACCACGCCAATGACGAGATTCTTCTCGCTGCGCGTGAGTTCGACGACATGGGCGTTGGTCAGCACCTTGTCCGGTGCCACCGCAAGGCCGCTGCCATGGCCGACGAAATAGGCGTCCGTACCGTCGGTGGCTACGATGGCGACCCGCACGACGCCGCGCGCGGCAGCGGCGATGTCCTGGCCTTCCGCGCGCGCGGAAAGCGGGATGGCGAGGGCGATCAGCAGGAGGAGATGGCGGAGAAGTGCGACCATTGGCGGGCATTCATATGCGAAGCGGTGGGTTAGGCAATGGGGGACTTTGTCGCGGCTGGAGATGGGCAGACGCTGATATCGCTTTGAGCGCAATTCATGGGAAGCGTGGCGCGGGCGCGCGGCCTATTGCATAGGCATGAACCAGATGACTCGCCCAGAACCCACCAGCGCATCCGCCCCCGGCGTCATGCCTGACCCTGAAACCTGCTGGGCTGCCTTCATGGGCCGTGACCGGGCGCACGACGATCGCTTCGTCGGCGCGGTGAAGTCCACCGGCATTTATTGCAAGCCGAGTTGCCCGGCGCGCCATCCCAAGCGGGAAAATATCGCGTTCTACCCTAACGGGGCGGCGGCGCGGGCAGCGGGTTATCGCGCCTGCCTGCGCTGCAAGCCGGACGAAGTCGGTCGCGATGTTATGGCCGTAGCGGCGGCGATCCGGTTGATCGAGGATGCCGAGGAGGCGCCTTCGCTCGCCATGTTGGCGGAACAAGTCGGCTATGCTCCGCATCATTTCCACCGCCTGTTCAAGCGCGAGACCGGCTCGACGCCGGCCGCCTATGCGCGCGGCCTGCGGACCGAGCGGCTGAAGGCCGCCTTGCACGAGGAGGATAATGTGACCCAGGCCATCTATGCCGCGGGCTATAATGCCCCAAGCCGTGCCTATGCCGATGCCGGGCGCCATCTGGGCATGACGCCGAGCGCGTGGAGGGACGGCGGCAAGGGTACTACGATCCGCTTCGCGCTGCGCGACAGCAGTCTGGGCAAATTGCTGGTCGCGGCCACCGAAAAAGGCCTCTGCCGGATCAGCTTCGATGAGGATGCGGGCGATCTCGCGCGGCTGTTCCCGAAGGCCGAGATCCTGCCAGCCGATGCGCGGACACAGGCGCTGGCGATACAGGTTCTGGCATTGGTAGACGACCCGGCGGGCGCGGCAGACCTGCCGCTCGATGTGGCGGGCACGGCGTTCCAGCAGGCGGTCTGGGCGGCCCTTCGCGCGATCCCGGCGGGCGAAACGCGCACCTACAAGCAAATCGCGGCGGCGGTGGGCAAGCCCGAAGCAGTGCGCGCGACAGGCACCGCCTGCGGGGACAATCGCGCGGCAGTGCTCATCCCGTGCCACCGGGTGCTGCGATCCGATGGCGGGCTGGGTGGATATGCCTACGGGCTGGAGCGGAAGAAGGCGCTGTTGAACGCTGAGGGGCGGGCTCGACAGCGGTGAGCGAAGGTTTATGCGGCAGAGCCGACATGCGGGTGGGTGATTCGGCGATGATTTAGTCGTTCTTCGGCGCGGATCAGTGTTTCGCCTTTCGTCGCCTCGTCCATCGCCATCCAGCCGCAAATTTCCGTCAACGTCCGACCGCAGCCGACGCATTCGTCCCGATCGTCAAGGGTGCAGAGGCGGACGCAAGGGCTTTTGATCGACACGGGCGCCCGACTCCCACGTGGCGGGGCACGCGTCAATCCACCGCGGTCACATGAAACTATAGGGATCGACGTCCACCGCGACGCGCACGCTCGGCTTCCACACCACGTCGCCCAGCCAGTCGCGGATCATGTCCTGCAGCTCGAACTGGCGGGTGGCGTGGACCAGCAGGCGGTGGCGGTGGCGGCCGCGCAGAACGGAGAGCGGCGCGGGAGCTGGGCCGTAGACTCGCATTCCGTCCACCACCGGGGCGGACTTGCCGATCAGTCGGGCGATCTCGGCGGCTTCCTTGCTGTCCTCGCTCGACACGATGATCGCGGCGAAGCGGCCGAAGGGCGGGGCGTTCGCGTGGCGGCGGTTTTCGGTCTCGACCGCGTAGAAGCGCTCGGCGTCGCCCGCGATCAGCGCCTGGATCACTTCTGTTTCGGGCAGGCGGGTCTGGATATAGACGCGGCCGGGCTTTGCGCCACGCCCGGCGCGGCCAGATACCTGGACGATCTGCTGGAAGGTCCGCTCGGCCGCGCGCAGGTCGCCGCCCTCCAGCCCCAGGTCCGCGTCGATCACGCCGACCAGGGTCAGGTTGGGGAAATGATAGCCCTTGGTCACCAGCTGCGTACCCACGATGATATCGATCGCGCCGCCTTCGACCGACTTCACGAAGTCCGCGACCTTGGCGGGGGACCAGAGCGTGTCGGAGGTGACGATGGCGATTCGCGCCTCGGGCCACAGCGCGCGTACCTCGTCGGCGATGCGCTCGACGCCAGGACCGCAGGCGACGAGGCTGTCCTCTTCCTTGCATTCCGGGCAGAAGCGCGGGGAGGGGATGACGTGCCCGCAATGGTGGCAGGCAAGGCGCCGGGTCAGCCGATGCTCGACCATCCAGGCGGTGCAGTTGGGGCATTGGAAGCGATAGCCGCAATGGCGGCAAAGGGTGAGGGGTGCATAGCCCCGACGGTTGAGGAAGAGGAGCGATTGCTCGCCCCTGGCCAGTGTCTCTTCCATCGCCCTGACCAGCGGCGGGGCGATCCAGCGACCGCGTTCGGGCGGATCGGTGAGAAGGTTAAGGCCTAGTATGTCCGGCATTTCTGCGCCGCCATAGCGGGCGGGCAGCTTGATCTCGCGATAGCGGCCGATCGCGACCTGATGCCGGGTCTCGATCGCGGGGGTGGCGGAGGCGAGGATGACCGGAAAGCCCTCGGTCAGGCCGCGCATCACAGCGACGTCGCGAGCGTGGTAATGGACGCCGTCCTCTTGCTTGAAGCTCGCCTCATGCGCCTCGTCGACGACAATCAGGCCGAGTTTTGCATAGGGCAGGAACAGGGCGGAGCGGGCGCCGACCACGACGCGGGCCTGCCCGGTGGCTATTGCCCTCCAGGCCCGGCGCCGCTCCGATTGGCGCAAGCCGCTGTGCCAGCTGACGGGGATGGTGCCGAACCGCCTTTCGAACCGCTCCAAAAAGGGTTCGGTGAGCGCGATTTCGGGGAGTAGCACCAGCACCTGTCGGTCCGCGCGTACGGCGGCGGCGATGGCTTCGAAATAGACTTCGGTCTTGCCCGATCCGGTGACGCCGTCGAGCAGGATCGGGGCGAAGGCATGGGTTTCCACCGCCTGGCGCAGTTCGTCGGCGGCTTGCGCCTGCGCATTGCTGAGCGCCGGCGGGGCATGATCCGGGTCGGGATCGGAGAAGGGCGTGTCGATGCTGACCTCGACAGCCTCAAACGCGCCGGCCTTGATCAGGCCGCGGATCACCGCGTCGCTCACGCCGCCGATCAGCGCGAGCTCGCGTACCAGCCCCTGCCGGTCGCCGATCCGCTCGACCGCCTGTGTACGCTGGTCGGTCATGCGCGGCGGTATGTCGCCCGTGGCGCGGTACTCGATCACGGTGCGCGCGCCCTCCAGAGCTGCCATGGACGCCAGTGCCATGCGCAGCACGGCTGCGGGGGGTGCCAGATAATAGTGCGCTGTCCATTCGATCAGGCGGCGCAGCGGCGCCGGGAGCGGCGGGGCATCGATCAGGCTCAACAGGTTGCGCAGGCGATTGTCGCCGACCGGTTCGACATCCGGGAACGCATCTTCCTCCCACACCACGCCGACCAGCTGGCGCGGCCCCAGCGGCGCGACGACGATGCTGCCCGGTTCGACGCGCATGTCGTGCGGCACGCGATAGTCGAGCGGCCCGAGGGCGGCGTTGAGCAGGAGGACGCGGGCACGGGCCATGCCGTCCACCTAGGATGTCCGCGCCGCATTTGCCAGCGGGAGGGGGTCATGGCGAAAAGGCGCGCCAGCGGCTAAAGGGTGGGGGAATCGCTCGTCATGCCCTTTTCGGAGCCGCCCTCATGAAATTCTTCGTCGATACCGCCGACATCGCAGACATCACCGAGTTGGCCGCCACCGGCTTGCTGGACGGGGTGACCACCAACCCGTCGTTGATCCACAAGTCGGGCCGCAAGTTCCTGGAGGTGGTGGCGGAGATCTGCGGCATCGTCGACGGCCCGGTCTCGGCCGAAGTGGTCGCGCTCGACCATGCGACGATGATGAAGGAAGCCGAGGTGCTGCGAAAGATCGCGGACAATGTGTGCATCAAGGTGCCGCTAACCGTCGATGGTCTCAAGACCTGCAAGGCGCTGACCGGCGAGGGGACGCAAGTCAATGTGACACTGTGCTTTTCGGCCAATCAGGCGTTGCTGGCGGCGAAGGCTGGGGCGACTTTCATCTCGCCCTTCGTCGGGCGGCATGACGATAATGGCTTCGACGGCATGGCGCTGATTGGCGACATTCGCCTGATCTACGACAATTATGATTTTGCGACTGAGATATTGGTCGCGAGCGTCCGCCACCCGATCCATGTGCTGGAAAGCGCGCGGATCGGCGCCGAGGTGATGACCGCCCCGCCCTCGGTCATCAAGGCGCTGTTCAACCATGTGCTGACCGACAAGGGCATCGCCGGCTTCCTTGCGGACTGGGAAAAGACCGGCCAGTCGGTCCTCTGATCACTGTCTCAATGAAAATAAAGGATCGTCCGATACGCAATCCGCAACGAATGGACAGGTGAGGGCATAAACTCGATGCTTTTTTGTTGTCATAAATCTGCGTTGAAATTATCGAGCAATCCATTGCGTTCAGTCCAATGATGCGCGGCAATCATTTCCAAGCTCAAGATTTTGCGGGGGGTTGATTTTGAAGTTAGCAGTATGTGCCATCGCTCGGAATGAAGCTTCCTACATTGTCGAGTGGATCGCTTATTACAAGGCGTTGGGCTTCGATGAGATATTCGTCTACGACAATGTCAGCGACGACGGCACGTCTGAATGGCTAGCGGCGCTGGATAAAGTTGGTGAAATCAACCGCGAACATTGGCCACGACTGGCTAACATCCCGCCACAACGGTCCGCCTACGAACATTTCATTGCTCATCATGGTCGGCGATTCGATTGGGCACTCATATGCGATTTGGACGAATTTCTGGTCTGCGATACCAGCGTTCGCGATTTCATCCTGCAGGGGATGAAGGCCCGTCCCGATGTGAAGGCCTTTGGCGTACCATGGTTGATCTTCGGCGCGGATGGGCAGGAAGAACAAAGGCCAGGCTTGGTCATCGAACGCTTCACCAATTGCAAAGCCGAAGTCGATAAGACCATCAAGTCACTCTTTTCGCCTCGTCACGCCATGCGCATGCGGACCCACATCTGCGATCTTATTCAGGGCGAGTATCTCACGAGCGCGTATGAACAGCCCCTTTGGTCGGACGTCATCCCGATCGAGATTGAAAATGCCACGTTCGGTCATGCAACCATGCATCATTATTACACGAAATCGCGAGAGGAATGGGTTAGGCGAAGGACCAATCCTAAGGCTGATCGGGGAGAGATCAGTTTCAGCAACGTTAAGCGTTTCGATCAGTACAAATCATTACCCGAACGCAGGGAAGTAGCCCCAGAGATTTTGTCGATCGTTAAGTATATTCATGAAGAGCTGACCAATCTCGTTACTCACCATCGCTTTGCTGATTTGAAGCCGGAACTCATATACTATTCCAGCACGGACATTGTTCTTATCGTTCCGGGCGCTGATTCGACCACACCTGTGCGTGTGACATTCGAAGATGGCATAGAAGATGTTTATTATCCTAACAAAGACAGTGCGCAGGGTCTGGTTTATTGGGTTGGGCATCGCTTTGCACCGAATGGACGGTTATTCAAGGCCAGCGTGGTTGGCAGCCTGCATGTCATGGATTCGGCCGTCGCCAATATCCTTGATCCCATGATCAAACTCGACAATCTGCTAGCGTATTTGCCGACCTATGAAGAGGCGATCTATGTCGCCACTTTGCGCGCTTGCGGATCAGAAGATGATTTTCGGGCCGTTCGTGCAAAGATTCAGCCCGAGCGTTTTATCCAGTTCAAGGAATATGCAGATGTGTGGAGGGGGATACTGGCTGCGGCAGACGGCGCGTCGCCACTTGTGCCGACCGATGTTCAGCGTTCCATGCTGGACAAGCACCTAACCAATTTTCTTAAGCCCTATTGCCAACTGTAACGGGCGGCCTTTCAGTGCCAATGTGCCTATATTGACGGCTTGAACGCACCAGCAGAGATCACGACCAGCCGACTGGGCCTTTCTCTGTTCTGCGCCGCTGATAATGTTGATCGGCTTGGCGGTGAAATTCGTCAACTGCTGATGGTGACCCCGGCGTGACTCGAACACGCAACATCCCGCTTAGAAGGCGGGTGCTCTATCCAGTTGAGCTACGGGGCCGCGTCGGTTCCGATAGCGGCGACGCCCGCCGCGCGCAATCGCGGGCCATTGCAATATGGGCGCCAGTGGCTAAGCAAGGGTCATGCAGGACCAGGGGGTGCGCAGGATCGAGGCGGGGGCGCTGGGTGCGCGGCCGTTGCGCTATTTCGATTTCATCATGGCGGCGTTCGTCGCTATATTGTTGCTGTCCAATCTGATCGGCGCTGCCAAGCTGTCGAGCCTGTGGGGGTTCACCTTCGGCGCGGGCATATTGTTCTTCCCGCTCGGCTATGTGATCGGCGACGTGCTGACCGAAGTCTATGGCTATGCCCGTGCGCGACGCTGCGTCTGGGCTGGCTTTGGCGCGATGCTGTTCATGGCGCTGATGAGCTGGGTGGTCGTCGCCCTGCCGCCGGCGGCGGGCTGGCCCGGCCAGGCGGCATATGAATCGGTGTTCGGCAACACCTGGCGTATCGTGTTCGCGTCGCTATGCGCCTTCTGGGCGGGCGAGTTCGCCAACAGTTTCGTGCTGGCAAAGATGAAGATACTGACCAGCGGCAAGCATCTGTGGAGCCGCACAATCGGATCGACAATCGTCGGGCAGGGCGTGGACAGCCTCATCTTCTATCCGCTCGCCTTCTGGGGCGAATGGAGTAACGCGCAGGTGCTGACAGTGATGGTCACGAATTGGGCACTCAAGGTTGCGTGGGAAGCGTTTCTGACACCGGTGACCTACCTCGTCGTCAACGGCCTGAAGCGCGCCGAGGGGCTGGACGTCTATGACGAGGTCACGGATTTCACTCCGTTCAAGGCGACGCTGTAGGCATCCCAGCATGACCCCGGCGGAACGGATTTCGCGCGCGCGGCGGGGGCGATAAATCCAATATTTACCGCATCGTTGCATGAGGGTGCGATGAGCAGACAGTCGCATCGACAATTCCTTGCCTCATCGGCCGACGCTGCACTCCAGTTGTTGGACGGCGACGTCGCGGCGGCGCTTGCGCTGGCGCAGCGCCGGTTTCAGGCTACCTTCCTCCACGCGCCTGTGGGCATCGCCCATGTCGCGCTTGACGGCTCCTTTCTCTTGGTCAATCCGCGGTTCTGCGACATTTGCGGGCATGATGCCGACACGCTGATCCGCACCGGCTTTCAGCAGATTACCCACCTGGACGACCTCAATAGCGACGAAGCGTTGCTGGCGCGGCTGCGCGCGGGCGAAATCCCGCGCTATGCGATGGAGAAGCGCTATATCCGCGCCGACGGATCGATGGTGTGGGTCAACATGACCGTTGCGATGGTGCGCGACGAGACAGGTCGCCCGGAATTCTATGTATCTGTCATCGAGGACCTGTCGGAACTGCGACGCGCCAGCTTCGAGGCGATGCATGATCCGCTGACCGGCGTACTCAACCGCCGGGGACTTGGCGACCGTGCACGCGAGGTAGTGGCAGAGGCGGAGAGAACGGGGCGGGTGATCAGCCTGCTGTTCCTGGACCTGGACGGCTTCAAGCAGGTCAACGACAATCACGGCCACGCCGCTGGCGACGCCTGTCTGGTAGCGATCGCCCGCCTGCTGGAGAGCCATTCCGGCGGAACGGCCACGGTCGCGCGGATCGGCGGCGACGAATTTCTGATCCTTGCCGCGACGCGCGACGAAGAGGCTGCACGGCTCGCCGCAGAGGCGTTGCGGGCGAAACTGGCTACCGATGGCTATGCCGTCAGCGGCTCCTTCGGGCAGGTGATCGCGGAAGCGGCCGAGCCGTTCGATCTAGATCGCCTGATCGCTCGCGCCGACAGCGCCATGCTGGCGGCCAAGCGCGCGGGCAAGAATCAGATCATGATCGGCTAAGGTCGCTGTCCGGATAGTTCGCCCGGACGAAATAGAGCCCGTCCGGTGGTGCGTTGAGACCGAGACATGCGCGATCCTTCGCGGCCAGCGCGCCGGCCAGATCATCGGCGCTCCACCGCCCCATGCCCACCAGCGCGAGGCAGCCCACCATCGATCGCACCTGATGATGCAGGAACGACCGGGCCTCCGCATGGACGACGATGCGGTCGCCGTGCCGTTCGACCTCCAGGCGGTCGAGCGTCTTGACCGGGCTCTGCGCCTGACAATGGGCCGAGCGAAAGGTGGTGAAGTCGTGAAGGCCGACGAGGATCGTTGCCGCCTTCGCCATCGCGCCTTCGTCCAGCGCCTGCCCGATCCGCCACAGCTGACCGGTCTCCAGGGTCAGCGGCGCACGGCGGTTGGCGATGCGATAGACATAGGCGCGCCCGGTGCAGGAAAAGCGCGCGTGCCAGTCCGCCGGTACGATGTCGCAGGCGAGGATCGCGACCGGATGCGGGCGCAGCCGTGCGTTCAATGCCTCCATGAGCCGGAAAGGCGTGATCGGCCGGTCGATGTCTGCATGGGCGCGCATGGCCAGGCCATGGACGCCGGCATCAGTGCGCCCCGCGGCATGGACCGCAACCGCTTCGCCAGTGACGCGCGCGATCGCGTCCTCGATCGCCTGCTGTACGCTCGGTCCGTGTGCCTGCCGCTGCCACCCCATGAAGGGGCGGCCGTCAAACTCTACCGTGAAGGCGAAGCGGGTCACGCCGCTGGCGGATCCACGCGGCGGCCTGCGGGCATGTCGAAGCCACGCAGCAGTTCGCCTGGCTGCATCGCCGCCTTACCGGCGCGCTGGATCAGGCTGGGGCGGAGGGCGCCATGGCCGCAGGCGATGAGCAGGCTGTCGTCGAGCAGTGTGCCGGGCTCGCCCTGGCCATGCTCTACATGCGCTGCGAGGACGCGGAACCGCTCGCCGGCATAGCCGAACCAGGCGCCGGGCGCCGGATTGAACGCGCGCACCTGCCGCTCGACCTGATGCGCGTCGACGGCAAAGTCGATCAACGCCTCGGCCTTGTCGATCTTGGCGGCGTAGGTAATGCCGTCCTCGGGCTGCGGCATGGGCGGGTGGAGCGAGAAGTCATCCAGCACCTCGACGATCAGAGCCGCGCCAGCCAGCGCGAGTTCGGTCGTAAGCGCGCCAGCGGTCTTGACCTCGATCGGCGTGACCGCCTTTGCTCGCATCGGCCCGGTGTCCAGCCCCGCTTCCATGTCCATGATGGTGACGCCGGTGACATTGTCGCCCGCCAGGATCGCGCGCTGGATGGGCGCGGCGCCGCGCCAGCGCGGAAGCAGCGAGGCATGGATATTGACGCATCCCTGGGCGGGCGCGTCCAGGATAGGGCGCGGCAGGATGAGCCCGTAGGCGGCGACGACGGCTATATCGGCGTGAAGCGCCGCGAAGGCCGCCTGGGCTTCCGGTTCCTTCAGTGACGCGGGCGTGCGGACGTCTACGCCCATGGCCTCGGCCTGTGCCTGCACCGGCGACGGCCGCAACGCCTTGCCGCGGCCGGCGGGGCGCGGTGGCTGGCTGTAGACGGCAAGGATTTCGTGACCCGCGTCAGCCAGCGCCTTGAGCGCGGGCACGGCGAAATCCGGGGTTCCCATATAGACGATGCGCATGGCGAATTCTCAAACCCCTTGTCTCGGGGAGTTGCAAGCCCTTATCTGCCGGGCATGGCTTCTCCCGAGATCGATGCGCTGACGCAGGCGCTGGCGCGACTGCCCGGTCTTGGGCCGCGTTCGGCACGCCGCGCGGTGCTGCATCTGCTGAAACGGCGCGAAGGGGCGATGGAGCCGCTGCTTCGCGCGCTCGAAGCTGTGAATGAGCGGCTGGTGACCTGCGGCATCTGCGGCAATGTCGATACTGTCGATCCCTGCGGCATCTGCACAGACCAGCGGCGAGACGCGCGCGCGCTCTGCGTGGTGGAGGACGTAGCGGACCTGTGGGCGCTCGACAAATCGCGGCTGTTTCCCGGCCGTTTTCATGTGCTGGGTGGCCGCCTCTCCGCGCTGGAGGGAGTACGGCCCGAGGATCTTAGCATAGATGCGCTGGTGACGCGGCTGGAGGCAGGCGGGATCGACGAGGTCGTACTGGCGATGAACGCAACGCTCGAAGGCCAGACCACGGCGCATTATCTGGCTGACCGGTTGGAACGCTTCCCGATCCGCCTGACCCAGTTGGCGCATGGGGTGCCGGTGGGCGGGGAACTGGACTATCTGGACGAGGGTACGCTGGCGCAGGCGCTACGGGCGCGCCGTCCGGTCGGATGATTTTTGCCGGGAGAGCAGGCGATGACGATCACCATAACGGCCTTCGAACGATCGCCCGACGGCGGCAAGGGACTGGCGCGCGATACCCGCATCCGCTGGGCGCTGGAGGAAGCCGGCCAGCCCTATGCCGTCCGCCTCGTGTCGTTCAAGGCGATGAAGGAGCCGGCGCATCTGGCGATCCATCCGTTCGGGCAGATACCGACCTATGAAGAAGGCGATCTCGTGCTGTTCGAAACCGGAGCCATCCTGCTCCATATCGCCCAGCGCCATGGCGGGCTGCTGCCGGCTGATGCTGATGCGCGCGCACGAGCGATCATGTGGATATTCGCCGCGATCAATTCCGTTGAACCACCCATCCTCGAAATGGCTAATGCCCGATTGCTGGAGGGCGACAAGCCCTGGGGCAGGGAACGCATGCAGCTGGTCGAGGATCGCGTGCGGGACCGGCTGAAACCCCTGTCCGCACGGCTCGGCGATGCCCAATGGCTGGATGGCGCGTTCAGCGCGGGCGACCTGATGATGGTGTCCGTGCTGCTGCGGCTCAGGGCCTCAGGGATATTGGACGAATTTGCGAACCTGGCCGCCTACGTCTCCCGCGGCGAAGCGAGGCCTGCCTATGAGCGGGCATTCGCCGCGCAACTGGCCGTCAACACCGCTCCGCCTCCGGCCGCCTGAGGCGGCGGACGGGCTCGCGCCCGCTATCGCGCTTGAATTTTCGGCTGTTTTCGCCTATTTCGCGTGCATGGCCATCCGTCCCATCCTCGAAGCGCCCGATCCCCTGCTGCGCACCATCTCGACCCCGGTAGAGTCGATCGACGACGATTTGCGGCAGCTGATCGACGACATGTTCGAGACGATGTACGACGCGCCGGGCATAGGGCTGGCGGCGATCCAGGTCGGCGTTCCTAAACGCGTACTGGTGATCGATCTGCAGGAACCGGAGTCCGACGCGGAGGACGCGCCTTCGGTCAAGCGGCCGCTGGTGTTCATCAACCCCGAAATTCTCGAAGGATCTGAAGAGCTTTCGGTCTATAATGAGGGCTGCCTGTCGGTGCCCGAACAATATGCCGAGGTAGAGCGGCCGGCGTCGGTCCGGGCGAGCTGGATGGATATTGACGGGCGGATCCACGAGGAACGGATCGAGGGTCTGCTCGCGACCTGCCTGCAGCATGAGATGGATCATCTGCAGGGTGTGCTGTTCGTCGACCGGCTGTCACGCCTGAAACGCGACATGTTGATGAAAAAGCTCACCAAGGCGCGCAAGGCGGCTTGAGTATCGGTCCAGTTGGCATAATCTCCCCTTCAATGGAGGGGTGCCATGACGAGTCGCAGCCAAGCACATAATATGTTTTCGGGTCCCGCGCGGTCGGCCAAGGAACTGATGCGCGCCGATGGCGAGCAGTTCGTGCGCTGGGCCTATATCACTCTGCTGGGGCGGCCGGCCGATCCCGAGGGCCTGCGCTTCTACCTGCGACGGATGGACGAGGGCAAGACCAAGGTCAGCATCATGAAGCAGCTCAGCCGGTCGGCCGAGGGTCGCGCCCATGGCGCCCGGCTTTCCGACCTGCAGCCCTTGATCCGGCGCGCGATCATCAAGCGGACTCCGGTGGTCGGAACGGTTTATCAATGGCTTGTCGGCGGCACGCAGCCACCGCGCCTGTCGCCGCCATCGGCGTTCCAGGGCGTCGAAACGAACCGATAGGGGTTCAGCGACCGGTCCCTAGCCCCCGGTGTCGAGCGCATAGCCAGCCGAACGCACCGTGCGGATGATGTCGGCGCCACCATTGGCGTTGATCGCCTTGCGCAGGCGGCGAATATGAACGTCGACCGTGCGCAATTCGATATCGCTATCCTGGCCCCAGACGCTGTCGAGCAGCCGTTCGCGGGAAAACACCCAGCCGGGATGCTCCAGGAAATGCCTGAGCAGACGGAATTCGGTAGGCCCGAGCGCTATCGGCAGGCCGCCCCGGCGAACCTTGTGGCCCACCGTGTCCATTTCTACATCGGCAAAGGTCAAGGTCTCGCCAGCGAGCGCGGGGCGCACACGCCGAAGCACGGCACCGACACGCGCGACCAGTTCGCGCGGGGAAAAGGGCTTGGTCACATAATCGTCGGCGCCGGTTTCCAGGCCCCGGACACGGTCCTCTTCCTCGCCGCGCGCGGTCAGCATGATGATGGGCACATTGGCGGTGCCGTTCATGCGGCGCAGACGACGGCAGACCTCGATACCCGACAGGCTTTCGACCATCCAGTCGAGCAGGACGATGTCGGGCGTCGATTCCTGCGCGAGCAGCAGCGCTTCCTCGCCATCGACGGTGTGCGTGACTTCGAAATCCTCACGCTTGAAATGCCAGACCAGCAGTTCGGCGAGGGCGGCATCGTCCTCGACCAGCAGCATCTTCGCACGCGCCATGCCTAAATCTCCGCCTGCGCGCCGCCGCGCTCGCGATCCGGCGGGGAACTGCCGGTGGCGGCGAAATAGACCATTTCCGCAACATTGGTGGCGTGGTCGCCAATGCGCTCGATATTCTTGGCGATGAACAGCAGGTGCGCGCACTCGCTGATCGTCTTGGGGTTTTCGACCATGTAGGTGACGAGCGTACGGAACACGCTGTCGTAGAGATCGTCGAGTGTGACGTCCTGTTCGATCACGCCGAGCGCCAGAGCGCTGTCCCGTTTGGCGAAGGCATCGAGCGCCTTGTTGACCATTTCCCCGGCGACCTGGCCCATCGACTGGAGCAGCGATACGGGTTCGAGCCGCCGGTCCTTGGGAGTGACGAGGCTCACCCGCTTGGCGATATTCTTCGAATAGTCGCCGATACGTTCCAGCACGCCGACGATCTTGAGCGCGGCGATGACGTCGCGCAGGTCGTTGGCCATCGGCGCGCGGAGCGCGATGATCTGTACCGCCAGCTTTTCGACGTCCGCCTCGATCGCGTCGATGCGCTTGTCGTCGGCGATGACCTGCGCAGCCAGCGTCAGGTCCTGCCGCTGAAGCGCCAGCATCGCGCTTTCCAGTGCCGCTTCGGCACGCCCGCCCATTTCTGCGATCAGGCCGCGCAGTTGGTCGATTTCCTGATCGAAGGCCTTGATCGTATGTTCAGCCATGTCGTGTCTCCGCCCGGAATTGCGCTAGGGTTCAGCCGTAGCGACCGGTGATGTAATCCTTGGTCCGCTCCATGCGCGGATTGGTGAAAATGTCCGACGTCACACCATATTCGACCAGTTCGCCGAGGTGGAAAAAGGCGGTCCGCTGCGACACGCGCGCCGCCTGCTGCATATTGTGCGTGACGATGACGATCGCGTAGCGGCCGCGCAACTCGTGGATCAGTTCCTCGATCTTGGCAGTCGCGATCGGGTCCAGCGCCGAGCAGGGCTCGTCCATCAGAATGACTTCGGGCTCGACCGCGATGGCGCGGCCGATGCACAGGCGCTGCTGCTGGCCGCCCGAGAGCGCCGTACCGCTGTCCTGCAGCCGGTCCTTCACTTCCTCCCACAGCCCTGCGCGGCGGAGCGACTTTTCGACGATGACGTCGAGATCCGCCTTGGCGGTCGCCAGCCCGTGGATGCGAGGGCCGTAGGCGATATTTTCGTAGATCGACTTGGGGAAGGGATTGGGCTTCTGGAACACCATGCCGACGCGCGCGCGCAGTTGAACCACATCCATGCCGGACGCATAGATGTCCTCACCGTCCAGCGTGATCTCCCCTTCGACCCTGGCGCTCGCGACCGTGTCGTTCATGCGGTTGAGCGTCCGCAGGAAGGTCGACTTGCCGCAACCTGACGGGCCGATGAAGGCGGTGACATGATCCATGTCGACGTCGATCGACACGCTCTTGATCGCCTGTTTGGTGCCATAGAAGACGTTGACGTCGCGCGCGGTCATCTTGGGATCGGCAGGCGTCAGCGCCTGCTGCTCTTCTGTCATGGAATTTTCTACCACCGTTTTTCAAACTTGTTGCGCAGGTAAATGGCGAAGCCGTTCATCGTAAGCAGGAATATGAGCAGCACGATGATCGCGGCAGAGGTCTTTTCGACAAAGCCCCTGGAGACTTCATCTGACCACAGGAAAATCTGCACCGGCAGCACTGTTGCAGGATCGGTGAAACCGCCCGGCGGGGTTGCGATGAACGCGCGCATTCCGATCATCAGCAGCGGCGCGGTCTCGCCGAGCGCGCGTGCCATGCCGATGATCGTGCCGGTGAGGATGCCGGGCAACGCGAGCGGCAGAACGTGATGGAACACGACCTGGACGGGCGACGCGCCGATGCCAAGGGCCGCGTCCCGAATGCTGGGCGGCACGGCCTTCACCGCGTTGCGCCCGGCGATGACGATGACCGGCATGGTCATCAGCGCCAGCGTCAGCCCACCGACGATCGCGGCGGAGCGCGGCAGGTGCAGGAAGCTCAGGAAGATCGACAGGCCGAGCAGGCCAAAGATGATGGAAGGCACGGCAGCGAGATTATTGATCGAGACTTCGATGATGTCGGTGAGCCAGTTCTTGCGCGCATATTCCTCAAGATAGAGCGCCGTCGCGACGCCGATCGGAAAGCTGAGCAGCAATGTGATCACCATCGTCAGCAGCGAGCCCTTGAGCGCCCCCCAGATGCCTACCTGGGTCGGATCGGTGCCGTCGCTCGCGGTCAGGAAATCGATGTTGAATCCCGTGTGGACGATGCCCTGGCGGTCGAGCCGATCATAGGCGGATTCAAATTCCGGCGCGCCGTCGCTTTTGGCCGCGAGATCGAGGCCGGTCGACGCCGGCACGTCGATCGTCACCGTCTTGCCAAGGATGGCCGGATCAGCCTTGATCGCGTTGCTCACCGTAATCCAGGCTGTCGGTGACAGCAGCTTGTCGGCGTCCTTGCCCAGCACCTTCACCCCGACCATGTCGGTTACCATCGGCAGGTTGGCATTGGCCAGCGCCTGATCGGTGATGGCGGCTGGATCGAGCAGCAGCGGCGAGGCGGGAAAGTCGATCTTCAGCGCGATTTCGGTGCGGGTGAAGCCTTTGATGCCGTTGCCCAGCATCGTGAACAGCAGGAAGGCCAGGAACGCCGCGCTGAGTGCGACGGCGGCGAGGCCGAGCAGCTTGAAGCGGCGTTCCGAGGCGTAGCGGCGCGCGATGCGCCTTCGCATCACATCCGACTTCCAGTCCGTGGGTAGCCTTTTGGGCAAGGTCGGCGCGCTCATTCGTAAGCCTCGCGATATTTTTTCACGACCCGCAGGGCCACGATGTTGAGCAGCAGGGTGACGATGAAGAGCACCAGGCCGAGCGCGAAGGCGGCGAGCGTCTTGGCGCTGTCAAATTCCTGGTCGCCGGTCAGCAACTGGACGATCTGGGTCGTCACCGTGGTCACGCTGGCGAAGGGATTGAGCGTAAGATTGGCGGCAAGGCCCGCCGCCATCACCACGATCATCGTTTCGCCGATCGCGCGGCTGACGGCCAGGAGGACGCCGCCGACGACGCCAGGCAGGGCCGCCGGGATCAGTACGCGGCGGATCGTCTCGCTGGTGGTGGCGCCCAGCGCCAGGCTACCGTCGCGCATCGCCTGCGGAACGGCTGTGATGCTGTCGTCGGCCATGGAGGAAACGAAGGGGATGATCATCACGCCCATGACAAGGCCGGCGGCCAGCGCGCTTTCTGAGCTGGCGCCATGGATGCCGATGGCGACCGCGAAGTCGCGCAGCGCCGGTGCGATCGTCAGCGCGGCGAAATAGCCGTAGACGACGGTCGGCACGCCCGCGAGCACTTCCAGCAGCGGCTTCATCCATTTGCGGACGGTGGGGCGCGCATATTGGGTGAGGTATATCGCGCTCATCAGGCCGAGCGGGATCGCGACGATCATGGCGATGATCGCGCCGATGAAGATGGTGCCCCAGAAAAGCGGCACTGCGCCGAAAGCATCGTCATTGCCGTAGCCCAGCGCGGCCGACTGGGGGCTCCATTTGGTGCCGAACAGGAAGTCGATGGGATTGACCATGGAAAAGAAGCGGAAGCTTTCCCACAGCAGCGACGCGACGATGCCGACCGTAGTGACGATCGCCAGCAGCGACGCGCCGAGCAATATCGACATCACCAGCCGCTCGACCCGTGTGCGGGCACGGAAATCCGGGCGAACATGCGTGAAGGCGTAGGCGCCGCCGGCGAAGGCGAGCAGCAGCGCGAGCGCGGCGCCGCCCATGCCATAGCGCTGCGTTGCCTGCCTGTAGGGTTCAACCAACAACTGCGATCCGGCATTGAAGCCGCCCGCCTGCGCGCCGGTCGCGATGGCGCGCGCTTCGCTCAGGATCGTCGCGCGCGAGAAGCTGTCGGCGGGCAGCGAGGCGGCGGCCGGGCTGCTCAGCACGGATTGCGTCACCAGGCTGGGCGAGACATTGGCCCAGATGGTCAAGAACAGAATGGCCGGCACCAGCGTCCACAGCGCGACATACCAGCCATGATGGCCCGGCAGGCTGTGCATGGCGCCGCGCCGGCCCGACGCGCGCGCCGCTGTCTGCATTCCCAGCGCGCGCGTGCGGGCGACGACCCAGGCGATAGCGCCCAGGCCGGCGAGCAACAGGAAGACGGCGATTCCGGTCATCGGCGTGCGATCACTTCAGTGCCGAGCCGTCGAGCACGGCGAGCGACTTGACCGTCTCGGCACTCGCCTTGCGCACATCATCCGGTGCCGCGACCATGCCGCGCTTGGTGAGCGCGCCTCCGGGGTTCCAGTTGGCGGCGTAGGCATTCAGATAGCCCTGCAGCCCCGGAATGGCGGTCAGATGCGCCTTCTTGGCGTAGATGTAGAGCGGCCGGGCGCCGGGATATTCGCCGGTGGACACGGTCGCATAGGTCGCCTGGACGCCGTTGATCGGCACGTCCTTCAGACTGTCCATATTCTCCTCAAGGAAGCTGAAGCCGAAGATGCCGACGGCGGTCGGATTGGCGGCCAGCTTCTGGACGATCAGATTGTCGTTCTCGCCCGAGTCCACATATTTGCCGTCCTCGCGGATGCGTGTGCAGGTGGCCTTGAACTCGTCCTCATTCTTTTTCTTGAGGTCCTTCATCGCCGGGTCGGTCTCGCAACCCGTGGTCAGGATCAGTTCGGCCAGCGAATCGCGAGTGCCGCTGGTGGACGGCGGGCCGAAGACGGAGATCGGGGTCGCGGGCAGCGACGCGTCGACGTCCTTCCAGGTTTCGGCCTTGTTCGGCCCCTTGCCGAACGGATTGGCAGCCAGCGCCTTGTAGACGATCTCCGGGGTCAGCTTGAGGCCGGGACCGTCCTTCGATTCAGCGAAGGCGAGGCCGTCCACGCCGATCTGCACCTCGATAATGTCCTTGACGCCGTTCGCGACGCATTGTTCGAACTCGGACTTCTTCATCCGGCGCGACGCGTTTTCGATGTCCGGGTGCTGGGCGCCGACACCGGCGCAGAACAGCTTCATGCCGGCGCCGGTGCCGGTCGATTCGACGATAGGCGACTTCATGCCGGGATTAGCTTGCACGAACAATTCGGCGACGGCGGTCGCGAAGGGATAGACGGTGGACGAGCCGACGGCGCGGATCTGGTCGCGCGTGGCCGATCCGCCGGCCTGATCGCCGCAGGCAGACAGCGCGGACAGGCCGATGGCCGATACGGCGATGAGGAGCAATGGCTTCAAAGGAACCTCCCTGACATGACCCGTGCCGGTCACCTGTGACGCGGCAGTAGCGGGCTCAGGACGCGCATCTGTGACACTTGCGTTGCAGTTTGATGACAACAGCCCGGGTGCGTCACAGGAATTCAGTTTTGTTCGATTGCGGCGGGGATCAGCACCGTGATTGTTGTGCCCGTGCCGACGATGCTGGCGATATCCATCCGGCCGCGATGGCGTTCCACGATATGCTTGACGATGGCTAGGCCGAGTCCCGTGCCACCGACCGCGCGACTGCGCCCCGAATCGACACGATAGAAGCGCTCGGTAAGGCGCGGCAGATGCTCCGGGCCGATGCCGTCGCCCTCGTCCGCGACAGTCAGCCTCACCATGCCGCCGGGGCCGCCCGACAGCGAGACGGCGATCGGCGTCGAGGCGCGACCATATTTGGCGGCATTGCCAATCAGATTATGCAGCAGCTGTGACAATTGGACGCGGTCCCCCTGCACCGGCGGCAGGCCGGCCGAAGGCGCCATGACGACATCCCGCCCGCGATCGCCATGGCTGGTGCGGAAAACGCCGACCACTTCGGCCGTCAGGTCCTGCAGGTCGACGGCAGTCTGGGGCGCGCGATATTTGTCAGCCTCGATCCGCGACAGGGACATGAGGTCGTCGACCAGCCGCTGCATCCGCCGCGCTTCGCCGTCCATGATCTTGAGAAAGCGCTGGCGCGTTGCTTCGTCCTTGCCCAGTTCAGGGTCAGCCAGCGTTTCGATGAAGCCCAATATGCCGGCGAGCGGCGTGCGCAGCTCGTGGCTGGCATTGGCGACGAAATCGACCCGCACCTTTTCCGCCGCATGGGCGACGCTGCGATCCACCAGATGGACGATGCGCCTGGTACCCCCGTCGCCCGGCACCGGCGCGATCCGCATCTGCCACCGCTGGTCGCGGGTGCCGATGCCCGCCAGATCGACTTCGACGGGCGCGGTCATTGGGGCGCTGCTCGCCAGCCTTTCCGCAGCGGCGGGATGGCGGATGGCGATGCGTGCGTCCTCGCCCGCGATGTGCGCGCCCAGCAGCGACCGTGCGGCGCGGTTCGCCTGGCGGATGCGACCGTTTTCCACGATCATCAGCGGGTCCGACAGGCCGTCGAAGATGATGCCGAAATCGGGATGCTCTATCAGTTCGCTCTGTTCGTCCGTCTTCGCCGCAGGAGGCGCCTCCAGCGACCCGATGGCCATCATGACGCCCAATATGCCGAGGCCGGCAGCCAGCGGCAGCGCGATCGAGAGCGGCGTCGCGCCCAGCAGCAGCGCGCCGCCAGTGCCCAGCGACAGCAGGCCGAGCGAAGCGATGATCTGCGATGGGCTGAGGTTATTCATGGTTACCGTGCTGGATTATTCGGCAATTTGCTGCGATGGCAAAGGGTGAAACGGCTTCATCGCGAAGCCCCTTAGCGGTTAAATGTGACATGAGCGAGCAATTGCCCGATCAGCATGGCCAGGAAGAAGCACCGCCCCTGCAGGCGACAGGTGAATGGGAAGCGCCCACGCGCCGCAAGCTGCTGATGGGCGGCGCGCTGGCCGCCTCCGCGATCGTGTCCGTCCGGCCCGCACTCGCCAATACCGCAGCATCCGTGCTCAACTGCACTATTCCCGTACCCGATGCCGGGCGCGCAGGTAGCGCGATCGCGCCCAATGGACAGGTCGTACCTGCGGGGACGCCCGGCTCCTTCCCCGGCACCGGGCGCAGCTTCACCGGCGAGCAGGTGAAGCAGGCGCTGCGCGGGCGGCCCTTGCCCGGTACGGCCTATGACCAGAACCAGGCCTATCTCAACTATATCCGCCGGTTGCAGTCGGGCACGAGCGGCTTCACCTGCTACGCGTCGCTGCA
This sequence comes from Sphingobium sp., assembly GCA_040508785.1. Classification (GTDB taxonomy): domain Bacteria; phylum Pseudomonadota; class Alphaproteobacteria; order Sphingomonadales; family Sphingomonadaceae; genus Sphingobium. The sequence continues at coordinate 11,987 of JBEVME010000067.1, read as the reverse complement.
GATGCCCCGTTGAGGATTGCGCGTTAATCCTTTGACGCTACCCTTTGGGGCGTGATTTGGGGTGGCGGCAGGCATGACAGCGCAACAGCAATATCGTGCGGAGCCCGATGACGCGCTGATTGTGCGGGCGCTTGGCGATCTGACGCTCATCTATCACCGTCCGGCCGGGCAGACCCATCTGGTGATCAGCCCGGTGCCCGAGATATTGGCGGCCCTGCGCGAAGCAGGAGGGGCATCGGCCGAGACCTTGCGAGCGCTGCTGGCGCGCGCCTTCGATCTTGGGGCGCCGCAAGAAGCGGTCCCGGCCCTCTCGCGGCAGCTGGAGGAGCTCTCAGCCCTGGGGCTCGTGCGTGAGGCATAGGCTGACCCTGCGCATAGGGCCGGCGACTTTTCGCGTCGGGTCCGCCTGGCGCGCGCCGATCGATTCGCTCGCCAGGCTCTACACGCCCTATCCACGACCTGCTGATGCGGTTGCCGATTTTAGTGTGCGGCTGGAGCCGACGAACGCGCTGCGTCGCTGGGTCCGGCCGTCCATCTTCATCACCGGCGATCATGGGCTGGCGGACGCAGCACCGATGAGCCTGGCGCATGGGCTGCTGGCGGCGGAGATGGGGATGAACCTGCAGATGGCGCTCGGTTGGCGGCGGCACCTGCTCCTCCATGCCTCGAGCGTGGAGAAGGACGGGCGCGCGCTGGTGATGACCGGCGAGTCGGGGTCGGGCAAATCGACACTGGCGGCGCAGCTGGGCGAACGCGGATGGCGGCTGATGGGGGATGAGTTCGCGCTGCTCGATCTGGCGACGGGCGAACTGCTGCCCTTTCCGCGCCTCGTCTCCCTGAAGAACCGGGCGATCGACGTGATCCAGGCGGAGGTGGGCGAGGGGCGCATGGGGCCGCTGCTGGCAGCGACGGCCAAGGGCGACATCCGGCATCTCGTGCCGCGCGCCGACGCGGTCGCGGCGATGGACCGGCCGGCGATACCCGCGCTGCTGCTGTTCCCGCGTTTCGGGGAAGCGGTCGACGTCCGTCCGGTGGGGCAGGGCGAAGTCTTCATGCGGCTGACCCAGGCATCGACCAACTATGTCGCGCTGGGGGAACCGGGATTCCAGGCACTGTCGCGCTTCGTGGGCGATGTCCCCGCGCGCGCGATCGACTTCGATTCGGGCGAGGCGGCGATCGCACTGGTCGATCGGCTGTGGGCGGAACTGGCATGAGCGCGCGGCTGCTGGTCGGGGTCTTGCGCGACCCTGCGTCCGTTGCGGGTTTGGATGCGCGCCGCTGGAACGCGCTGATCGCGGCGGCGCGAGCGGAGCGGCTGATCGGCACGCTGGCGATGCGACTGGAAGATATGCCGGTGCCCGATGCGGTGTGCCCGATCCTGGCCGATGCGCGGCTCGACGCCGATCGAGAGGCACGCGGGGCGTTGTGGGAAGCGGATCGGATGCGCGCGGCGCTGGCTGGGCTCGGCGCGCGGGCCGTACTGCTGAAGGGGACCGCCTATGCGGCGGCGAGCCTGCGCGCCGGGGAGGGGCGCTTCATCGGCGATCTCGACATCCTGGTGCCGCGCGACCGGCTTGATGAGGTCGAGGCGGCGCTGTTCGCGGCCGGCTGGGAATGGGTAAAGCCCGATCCCTATGACGACGACTATTATCGGCAATGGATGCACGAACTGCCGCCGATGATCCACCGGACACGCGACCGGATGATCGACGTACATCATACGATATTGCCGCTGACCGCGCGGCAGACGCCGGACGCCAGCGCGATGATTGCCGATGCCGTGCCGACCAAGGACGGCTTTCTGCTCCTCGCGCCCGAGGACCGCGTCTGTCATGCGGCAGCGCATATGTTGGCCGATGGCGATCTGGCGGGCGGATTGCGCAATCTGTGGGACATCCATTGTCTGATGGCGGATGTCGAGCCGCAGGCGCTGGAGGCGCGCGCCAGGCATCACGGCCTGCTGCGCCACGTCAGGCAGGCGCGCAGGATCGCGGGGGGGCTCTACGGGCTCGACGCGCAGAAATTGACCCTGGTCGACCGGCTGGTCAGCGCTCGCCTGCTCGCCCGCGACGAGTGGGGGCGCGAGACGCGCAAGCTGCTGCGCTTCGCCTTTTACCTGCGGTCGCACTGGTTGCGAATGCCGCCGATGATGCTGGCGCGGCATTTGTGGACCAAATGGCGCAAGGGGCATCGGCCCGTTTGACCGCTGCCGGTCACTCCCGCTTCAATATGTCCAGTGCCAGCACCGTCAGAGCCTCGCTCGCGGTGGCGATCACAACGTCTGCCTGCGGGGCCCAATGGGGGCTATGGAGCGACGGCAGGGTGATCTCGCCCTTTTCCGACTGCGCCATTTTCTCGAGGGGCACGCCGCCGACCCAGAAGATCAGGCTGCTGATGCTCTTGTCCGCGCGATAATAGCGGCCAAAATCCTCACCCGCGAGCGATGGCGGGGTGAGGACCACGCGCTCGGCACCGAAATGCGCGCGCAGCCGGTCGCCCATGAGGGTCGCGAATTCGGGCGGGTTGTAGGTGGAGGGGGTGAATTCGTCCTGCACCTTCACGACCGGCATCCGGTCGTCGGGTACGCCGGCCGCGATCGCCTCCCCCCTGGCGATGCGCTCGATCCCCTTGATCAGCTTCTCGCGCGTAGCGTCCGAATAGCTGCGCACGGTCAGCAACAGCTTTGCCTCGTCCGGGATGACATTATGCTTTGTCCCGCCCTGAAAGCTGCCCACGGTCACCACCGCCGGGTCGATCGGGTCCTGTTCCCGCGCGACCAGCGTCTGCAGCGTCGTCACGATCCGGGCACCCAGCACGATCGGATCCTTGGTCGCCTGCGGGTAGGCGCCGTGACCGCCCACACCCCTTACGGCCACGTCGACGCTGTCCACGTTGGCGAGCGCGTAGCCGGCGGTATAGCCGATCTTGCCCGCTGCCAGATTGGCCGCGTCATGGAAGGCGAGGACATGGGTGGGGCGGGGAAAGCGGGTCCAAAGGCCATCCTCCAGCATCGCACGCGCACCCTTGCCGACCTCCTCTGCGGGCTGGAGGACCATCACGAGCGTTCCCTTCCACTTGTCCTTCGCCGTGGCGAGGAGCTTGGCGGTCTCGATGAAGGCGGTCATATGGGTGTCGTGGCCGCAGGCGTGCATGACGCCCGTTTCCACCCCGTCCGCCGTGCGTGTGCGAACCTTGGATGCGTAATCCAGCCCGGTCTGCTCGGTGACCGGCAGGCCGTCCATGTCGGCGCGGATCATCAGCGTGGGACCCGTTCCGTTCTTCATCACGGCGACAACGCCGGTGCCACCCACATTTTCGGTCACGTCATATTTCAATGCCTTGAGGCGCTTCGCCAGTTTCGCGGCAGTATTCACCTCTTGCAGCGAAAGCTCCGGGTTCGCGTGCAGGTCACGGTAGAGCGCCATCAGACCGTCCATGTCCGCAGCGATCGTCGCGGCGATCGCGTTTTGCGGCGCCGCCGGCGCCACCGGTTCGGCAGGGGTGACTGGCGCGGTCTGAGCGAACGCCGGCGAAAGGCAGCTGGCGGCGAACAGGACGGCAGAAGCAAAGCGCATGATTATCTCCAGTGATCGGCCCGACCATAGCTGCAATTGCGTTGCTGTTAAGGCCTTGAACCCGGGAAGGCGGGGGATTACGTGCACTGCCTCACCTGAAGAAGGAACAAGGCCGTGGACGTTCGGACGAAAGACGCAATCTGCCCTGCTGTTCCCTCCGTCACGGTGTCTCATGTCTGCTTTCGTCACGATCGATTCCCTCTCCGCCGCCACGACTGACGGCCGGCTTCTTTTTTCAGGACTGACGCTGGCCGTCGGCCGCGAGCGCGTCGGCATCGTCGGGCGCAACGGGTCGGGCAAGTCGACCTTGCTGGCCATATTGGAAGGGCGCCTGGCCGCCGTGAGCGGCAGCGTGTCGCGTACCGGCTCGATCGGTACACTCGTTCAGTCCTGGCCGGCGGACCAGGCGGTCGATGACGCGCTTGGCATAGCCGACAGCCGCGCGCGCCTGGCACGGATAGAGGCAGGGCAGGGGACCGAGGCGGACTTCGCCGTGGCCGACTGGACGCTGCAGGCGCGGATCGCCGACGCGCTGGTCGAAGTCGGCCTGCCCGGCCTGCCACCGTATCGACGGATGGGTAGCCTGAGCGGCGGCGAGCGCACTCGCGTCGGCATCGCCCGGCTGCTGGTGGAAGCGCCTGACCTGCTGCTGCTCGACGAACCGACCAACAATCTGGACTCAGCCGGGCGCGCGGCGATCGACCAGCTGGTGCGCCGTTGGCGCGGCGGGGTCATCGTCGCAAGCCACGACCGGATTCTGCTGGAAACTATGGACCGGATCCTTGAGCTCAGCCCGGTGGGCGTCACCATCGTCGGCGGCGGCTGGCGCGCCTTTGCCGCGGCGCGCGACGCTGAAAGAGCCCGGACGGCAGAGGCGCTGGATCGCGCCGAGGCGGACCTGCGCGCCAGCCGCAAGGCGGCGCAGGCGCAGCGCGAAGCCAAGGAGCGTCGGGACAGGGCAGGCAAGCGCTTCGCCGGGAGTGGCTCGGCGCCGAAGATATTGCTAGGGCGTATGGCGGAACGCGCCGAAAGCAGCGGCGCACGACTGCACCGGCTGGGCGAGCGGGAGGTTGCGGACGCGCAAGGGCAGCGAGATGCCGCTCGCGGGCTCGTGGAGATATCGACGCCACTCCGCATCGACATGCCGCCGACGGGGTTGCCGGCCAATGCCGACCTGCTGGCCATGGAGGCGGTGACGGCGATGGCCGGCGCCCGGATGCTCGGGCCGTGGACGCTGCGGATCAGGGGGCCGGAGCGGATCGCGATCACCGGGCCGAACGGCGTGGGCAAGAGCAGCCTGCTCCGCATCGCGGCGGGGACCGCGCAGCACGCGAGCGGCACCGTAAGGCGGGCCGAGGGCCATATCGCGATGCTCGAACAGCATGGCGCCGCACTCGACGACGAACGGACCGTTCTCGATAATGTCCGGCGTACCCACCCCGGACTGACGGCAGAGGCGGCCCATGCCGCCTGCGCGCGCTTCGCCTTCCGCAACCGCGACGCACTGAAACCGGCTTCTCTGCTGTCGGGCGGGGAACGGCTGCGCGCGAGCCTGGTCTGCGCGCTGTCTGGCGAACAGCCACCTTGGCTGCTGCTGCTAGATGAGCCAACCAATCATCTCGACATCGATACGGTGGCCCTGCTGGAAACGGCGTTGCTGGCCTATGACGGAGCGTTGATCGTCGTCAGCCACGACCCCGCCTTTCTTGCCGCGATCGGCGTGAAGCGCAGGGTCGACCTGGTCGCCTGACTATTGCGCCGTCCAGCCGCCGTCGATCGTGATGTTCGACCCGGTGATGTTGGCGGCCGCGTCGCCGCACAGGAACAGCGCCATCGCCGCGCAATCCTCCGCGGTCACGAACTGCTTGGTCGGCTGGCCGGCGAGCAGGACGTCGTGCATCACCTGCTCGCGCGTCATGCCGCGCGCCTTCATCGTGTCGGGAATCTGCTTTTCCACCAGTGGCGTCCAGACATAACCGGGTGATATGCAGTTGGCGGTGATGCCAAAGGTCGCCAGTTCGAGCGCCACCGTCTTGGTGAAGCCGGCGAGACCGTGCTTGGCGGTGACATAGGCGCTCTTGAAGGGCGAGGCGGTCAGCGAATGAGCGCTTGCGGTCTGGATGATGCGGCCCCATTTCTTCGATTTCATATAGGGCACGGCGAGGCGCGTGGTGTGGAACGCGCTGTTGAGATTGAGCGCGATGATAAGATCCCACTTCTCGAGCGGAAATTCCTCCACCGGCGCGACATGCTGCATTCCCGCATTGTTGATAAGGATATCGACCCCGCCAAAGGCGCCTGCCGCTTCCGTCATCATCGCCTCGATCTCGGCGACCTTGGTAAGGTCATGCCCTGAATAGATCGCCTTGGCGCCGCTCGCGGCTTCCAGTGCAACACGCTCCGCCTCGATCGCGGCGGCATCGCCGAAGCCGTTGATGACAATGTTCGCGCCTTCGGCTGCCAATAACTTGGCATAGGCGAGCCCGATGCCCGAGGTGGAGCCGGTGATGAGGGCGGTCTTGCCGGCCAGGGATGTGCTCATGCCTTTTTCTCCTTCAGATGGTCGCGCGCGTCGAGGTCGAAGGTCGCGCTGTTGCCGTCCATGATATTGCGGGCGATCAGGTCTCCCTGATGCATGACCTCGCCCACCGCCTCGCGTCCCTGCGTCCAGTGATCGAGCATGGTCGCGCGCGAAAATTCGAAATCCTTGGCGCCGCTTTCCCAGTTGCGGCTGCGGTAGATCAGGTGGACGATGTTCACCGATCCGCGATCGAGATACTGCCGCAGCCGCCGCGCTTCCTCGCCTTCGCGCAAATCCGGGGGCAGCTTGTCGAGCAGCTTGCGTATCGCCTCATGCTCGCCGCGCATACGCAGATAAATGTCTGTCACCTGTCGCGTGCGGCTGGAATATTGAATGTCCTTGGTCCGCGAATATACGTCCATTATCTGGCGCGGCATCGGTCCCTCGGCCGGGAACAGGTCCACCTGGAATATCAGCATGTCCTCGGTCTGATGATCCAGCACATGCGCGAGCGGCGTATTGGAGACGAGGCCGCCATCCCAGTACCAGCGCCCGTCAATCTCTACCGGCGGCAGGCCGGGCGGCAGCGCGCCCGACGCCATGATGTGACGCGCGTCGATCCGCGTGTTTCCGCCCGGGCCGCGCGTGTCCCAATAGGCGAAATTGCCGGATTCCACATCGACCGCGCCCACCGCCAGCCGCACCGGACCGTCGTTAAGCAAGTCCCAGTCGATCAGTTCGTTCAGCGTGTCGCGCAGCGGATCGCTGTCATACATGCTGATTGCGCCGGCGCTGCCCGCGGGCATGAACATAGCGGGCCACAGGCGCGGCCGGAACATGCCGGGCACGCCGAAGGTGGCGACAGTGCCTGCCGCAGCCAGATGCGCGGCCTCCCTGATGCGGTCTATTTCAGGCAGGATTATGTTGGGCATACCGCCTGACACGGTATTCCAGAACTTCTTGAGGCGCCCTATGCGCTTGTGCGGCGGATTGCCGGCGATAATGGCGGCGTTGACCGCGCCGATGGAAATGCCGGAGACCCAGGTGACGTCGACGCCGAGTTGCCCGAGCCGCTCATAGGCTCCTGCCTGGAACGAGCCCAGCGCTCCGCCGCCCTGGAACAGAAGGGCGACCTCGCGCGGAAGGGGGAGAGGCGGGGCCGCGCGGCGGCGCGGCTTGGGGATATCGTTCATGTCGCGGTGCAATATAGGGCAGAGCCGGCGCATTCCAACCGGAATGTCGCCGACGCAACAAGCATGGCCGCAGACCGTTTCAACGGCGAACCAATTGGCGTAGGCAGTGGCGAACGCGAAACGAAGAGGGTGCGATGCGGCTCGACGACGAACAGGAAAGCAGCAATTTCGAAGTGCAGGACGGCCGCGGCGGCGGCTTCGGCGGTGGGGGGCTGGGCGGCGGCCTGGGGATGCTCCTGCCACTGATCGGCAGCCGCTTCGGTTGCGGCGGCATTGCCATTGCGCTGATCGTGCTGGCGGTCTTCGGCGGGCTGGGCGGGCTGGGCGATGGAGGCAGCGGCGTGGCGCCGACCGAACGGAGCGCGCCAGCCGGCGATCCCAAGCAGCTCAGCGACATCCAGCACTGGTCGTTGCGCGTGCTTGGGTCGACCGAGCGGGTATGGGGCGCGATCTTCAAGGAAGCCGGCGAGACCTATCAGCCGACGATCCTGTCATTCTACGCCCAGAGCGGCACGTCCGGCTGCGGCGCGGCGCAGAGCGCGATGGGGCCATTTTATTGCCCCAACGACCAGAAGGTCTATCTCGATACCGATTTTTTCACCGAGTTGCAGCAGCGGTTCGGCGCGCCGGGCGATTTCGCCCAGGCCTATGTCATCGCGCATGAGGTCGGCCATCATGTCCAGGACCTGGAGGGTACGTTGGGGCAGGTGAACGAGCGCCAGCGCGCGGTCAGCGAGGAGGAGGGGAATGCGCTGCAGGTGAAGGTGGAACTGCAGGCCGACTGTTATGCCGGGGTATGGGCCAAGCGAACGGGCCTGATGGAAGCGGGCGATCTGGAGGAGGGCATGACTGCCGCCCAGGCGATCGGCGATGATACGCTCCAGAAGTCGGCGGGCCGCCGGCCAGTGCCCGAAAGCTTCACCCATGGAACCAGCGAACAGCGAATGGTCTGGCTGCGCAAGGGCCTCGATTCCGGTGATCCCGCGCGCTGCGACACGTTCGCGGGCGGCGCCTGACCGCCTTAGCGGTATCGGTCGGTCAGGATCGGATTGACCGGCGGCGCTGGCGGCTGATCGGCGGGCGTTCCGGTGGGCGCGGGATCGAGCGGAAGCCCCATGCCGGGCGCCAGCATCGGCTTGCCGGCGTCGGGGAGCGGCTGGTCGAACGCGACGGCAGGCGCCGATGGCATCGGCACGGACGGCGGCGGCATGACTATTGGCGGCTCGGGCTGCGCCTGCGGCATGACGACAACCTGCTCCGTCGGCATGGGCGAGGATGATGGCTGAGGGGGAACGATATTCTGCACGGCGAGCACGACCAGCGGTGCGCCCACCAGAACGGCAGCAGCAAAAACCTTGTACCACATGGAGCGCGACTCCGACTCTGGGAAGGGTCGCGATAAACCGTCGGGGTAAATAATTTGCTGCGCTTCAGTGGCGGTCCAGCCTGGCCAGCAATGCGAGCATGTCGTCCGGCAGAGTGTCACGCACGGGACGGAAGGTCGTACGCAAGGCATTGCCCACCCCTTCATGAGGCATTGGCAGCCCGATCGTCATGAAGCGCCCCTGCGCGCCTTCATCGCTCGATCCAGCCCTGTATTTCCGCGGCGTTTCCATGTCGTTCCAACGGTGGGGAGCGGCAAAAGTTTCTGGCATTCGTCGCATTCGGACGCGATAGCCGCTGATCGCAGGAGGGACGCGAAGTGACAGACTGGCCCGGCGCACTTGACCGTATGCGGCGACATGCGCCGTTTCTGTCGCGGATGATGGATCGTTTCGCCCCCATCGCAGCCATGCTGGAGGCGGGCGATCTTGACGGTGCGCTGGTCGCCACGCGGGCGGTGGCGCGGCCCGACGCGAGCGTGGCCGGCGCCCTGCGCCGCCGCAGGAGCGCTTTGGCGCTCGTGACGGCCGCTGCCGACCTTGCGGGCGTGTGGGATCTGGATCAGGTCAGCCGCACATTATCCGATTTCGCGGACGAGGCGCTGGAAACGGCCATCGCCGCCGCCTTTGCCGAACGCTATCCCGGCACCCAGCCGCGCGGCTTCGCCGTACTGGCGCTCGGCAAGCATGGCAGTCGCGAACTCAACTATTCCTCGGATATCGACCCGATCCTGCTCTACGATCCCGCGACGCTACCCCATCGCGAGCGGGAAGAGCCGGCGGAGGCTGCGGTGCGCATCGGCCGAAGGGTCAGTGAGCTGCTGAGCGCGCCCGATGTGGACGGCTATGTCTTTCGCGTCGATCTGCGGTTGCGCCCATCGCCCGAGGCAACTCCGATCGCCATGCCGGTAGAGGCCGCGATCGCCTATTATGAGACGACGGCGCTCGGCTGGGAGCAGGCAGCGTTCATTCGCGCGCGGGCGGCGGCGGGCGACCGGGACATGGCGGACTATTTCCTGCGTTCGATCCGGCCGTTCGTCTGGCGGCGCAACCTGGATTTCGGCGCGATCGACGCCATCACCGACATATCGCGCCGCATCCGCGACCATTATGCGCAGGGTCAGGCATTCGGGCCGGGCTATGACTTGAAGCGCGGGCGCGGCGGCATCCGGGAGGTCGAATTTTTCGCGCAGGTCCACCAGCTGATCCATGGCGGGCGCGACCCCGCTTTGCGTTCGGGCAACACGCGCGAGGCGCTGGCGGCGCTGGCGGCGGCGGGGGTGATCCAACCCGACGTGGCCGACCATCTGGATCGCAGCTATGTCATCCTGCGCACGATCGAGCACCGGCTCCAGATGGTCGAGGATTTGCAGACTCACCAGCTGCCCAAATCCCCCGCCGCGATCGACAATGTCGCGCGCTTGCACGGACTGGCGGACGGCGAAGCGCTGATCGGGTTGCTGCGGCCCGATGTCGAGTGGGTCGGCGCCAATTATGACAGGTTGACGCCCGACCGGCCGCATGAGGGGCTGTCGCACGACGAGGACAGGCTGAAGGCGCAGCTTGCCGAAATGGGCTTTGCCGAAACCGACGTACCGGTCGCCCGGATCGCGCATTGGCGCGGCGGCACTGTGCGCTCGCTGCGCAACGCGGCCGCGCGCGAGGCGCTGGAGCAGCTTATGCCGGGGCTGATGCGGGCGCTGGCCCAGGCGCCCGATCCGGCGCGCGCGCTTAACCGGCTGGACGGCATGATCGAACGGCTGCCAAGCGCGATCAATTTCTTCAAGTTGCTAGCGGCTCGCCCTGGCCTCGTTGCGCTGCTGGCGGAGATATTGAGCCATGCCCCCGCGCTGGCCGATGCGCTCGGGCGCCGGGCCGAGTTGCTCGACGGGCTGATCGACGCATCCGCCTTCGATCCGCCGCCGGCGGTTCCGGCGCTGGCGCGCCAGTTCGCGGCGCTAGAGCCGGGCGAGGACTATCAGGCTTTGCTCGACCGCGTGCGCCAGCGGGTGGGCGATCGCCGGTTCGCGCTTGGCGCGCAGATCATTCGCGGTGGCGATCCGCTCGAGGCAGGGCGCGGCTATTGCCAGGTGGCGGAGGCGGCGATCGAAGCACTGGGACATGCGGCGGTCGCCGAGTTTGAAGCTGTCCACGGACGCGTTCCGGACGGGGAGATGATCATCCTGGCACTCGGCCGGCTGGGCGGCGGCGTTCTGACCCATGCGTCGGACCTCGACCTTGTCTATCTGTTCACCGGCGACTTCCAGTCTGAATCCGACGGCGCCAAGCCGCTGGGCGCGACCCAATATTTCAACCGGCTGGCACAGCGGATCACGAACGCCCTGTCGGTGCCCACGGCCGCCGGCCCGCTTTACGAAGTCGATACGCGGCTGCGTCCGTCCGGGGCGCAGGGGCTGCTCTCGGTCAGTCTGGACAGCTTCGCCCGCTATCAGCGGGAGGAGGCGTGGGATTGGGAGCATCTGGCGCTGACCCGCGCCAGGCCCGTCTTCGGATCTCCCCGGGCGCGCGCGGCACTCGACGCTATCCTTGCCCAAACCCTTGCAAAGGCACGCGATTTTGACGCGCTGGCGCGACATGCGGTGAAAATGCGGGGCGATATCGCGCGCCACAAGCCGCCCGCCGGCGCGATGGACGTGAAATTGGTGCCCGGAGGTCTCGTCGACCTGGAATTTCTGGTCCATGTGACCCAGTTCCGATATGGCACCGCGTTCGACCCCAACCTGCACGCGGCGCTGGCTGCGCTGGTCGATGCCGGCCATCTTCCAGCGGAGCTGCTGCCCGCGCATGACCTTCTGACCCGCTTTCTGATCGTGTCGCGGCTGGTGTCGCCCAAGTCGACCGAACCACCCTCGCCCACCCAGGCGCTGGTCGCACGCGCCTGCGGGGCGCAAAATTGGGAGGCGCTGCTTGAATGCTATGCACGCGCCCGGCAAAGCGTGGGAGAGGCCTGGGCGGCGATCGCCACAGCCTATGGGGAGACGGACGATGCTGACGACAGGTGACACTCTGCCCAACGTCGCGCTGAAGGATGCGGAAGGACAGGAATTTTCGCTCGCGCGCTATCAGGGCGTGCCGCTGGTCGTATATTTCTATCCAAAGGCCGATACGCCAGGCTGTACCAACGAGGCCAAGGATTTCACGGTGCTAGGACCCGACTTCGCGGCGCTTGGCGTGCCGGTGGTGGCGATATCCAAGGACAAGCCCGCGAAGCTCAAGAAGTTCGCCGACAAATATGGACTGACCGTCACGCTGGCATCGGACGAGCCCGGAGCGGCTTGCGAGGCGTTCGGCACCT
>JBEVME010000050.1:0-17958 GCA_040508785.1 Sphingobium sp. | reverse complement strand
TTCTCCTGGATCGCGACAATCTGGGGCGGCTCCATCACCTACAAAACGCCGATGATGTGGTCGCTGGGCTTCATCTTCCTGTTCACCGTGGGCGGCGTCACCGGCGTCGTGCTGGCGAACGGCGGCGTGGACGACGTGCTGCACGACACCTATTATGTCGTCGCGCACTTCCACTACGTCCTGTCGCTGGGTGCAGTCTTCGGTCTGTTCGCCGGCTTCTACTACTGGTTCCCGAAAATGTCGGGCAAGATGTACAACGAGTTCCTGGGCCACCTTCATTTCTGGGTGTTCTTCATCGGCGTGAACGTGCTGTTCTTCCCGATGCACTTCCTGGGCCTCAGCGGTATGCCGCGTCGCTACCCCGACTATCCCGAAGCCTTCGCCTATTGGAACAAGATCGCCAGCCACGGTTATGAGATCATGGCGGCCGGTATGGTGGTCTTCTTCATCAACCTCATCTGGTCGCTCGCGGCCGGCAAGAAGGCCATTGGCAATCCCTGGGGCGAAGGCGCGACGACGCTGGAATGGACCCTGTCCAGCCCGCCGCCTTACCACCAGTTCGAAACCCTGCCGGTGATCGACGACAGCGCGCACCATTGACGGTGTGAACTTCACGAAGGGGCGGGGATGATGCCCGCCCCTCCAGGCATTTAGCTCCCGTCTGCGGGAGCCGGAATTGACATGACGACTGCAACCTACGCCGCCGCATCCATGCCCGCCGACTGGCGCGATTTCGTCGCGCTGACCAAGCCGCGGGTGATGACGCTCGTCGTCTTCACCGGCCTGTGCGGGCTGCTGGCGGCGCCCGGTCATATTCATCCGGTGCTCGCCTTCACCGCTATCCTGTGCATCGCGCTCGGCGCGGGCGCGGCGGCCGCGCTCAACCAGTGGTGGGAAGCAGACATCGACGCAAAGATGAAGCGGACGGCCAGCCGCCCGCTGCCGGCCGGCCGCATGGATCGTCAGGCGGCGCTGCATTTCGGCGTCGGCATGGCGGTCGCCTCGGTCGTCATCATGGGGCTTGCCACCAACTGGCTCGCCGCCGCGATCCTGACCGTTTCGATCCTCTTCTACGTTTTCGTCTACACGATCTGGCTCAAGCCCCGCACGGCACAGAATATCGTCATCGGCGGCGCAGCCGGAGCCTTCCCGCCAGTGATCGGCTGGGCGGCGGTAACGGGAGATGTCGGCGCACTACCCGTTGCGCTGTTCATGCTCACATTCTTCTGGACGCCTCCGCATTTCTGGTCGCTCGCACTGTTCGTCCGTCCCGATTATGCCGCGGCAGGCATTCCGATGCTGCCCGTCGTGTCGGGCGAGGTCGCGACCCGCCGCCAAATCTGGCTCTACACAGCGATCATGGCGGTGGCCGCGATGGCGCCCGTGCTGCTTGGGCTGACCGGGCTCATCTACGGCGTGACCGCACTGGTCGGAACCGGCATCTTCGCTCTGCTCGCCTTCGACGTCTATCGCCGGCGCGAGAGCGATGTCGCCCGCATGAAGCCCGAGAGGCGGCTGTTCAGCTATTCCATCCTCTATCTGTTCCTGCTGTTCGGCGCGGTCGTGGTCGACCGTTGGGTCGCGGCATGACGCCCGAGGAAGATCGGATCGTCCGCGCACGTCAGCGCTCGCGCGCCATCGTCACAGGCGTGATCCTCGCTGGACTCGTGATACTCTTCTACCTCATCACCATAGTGAAGATCAGCGGAGCCTCATGATCGCCGCCCTGCCCCCCTCGCCGTTCGACCGGAACCGGCGCAATCGCCGTACGCTCATCGCGATGGCGGGCATCGGCCTGGCAATGCTGGCGCTCGGCTTCGCGTCGGTGCCGCTTTATCGCATCTTCTGCCAGGTCACCGGCTTTGGCGGCACGCCGCAGCGCGCCTATGACAATGCCGGTGTCCGGGTCGCGACCGGGCATACGCTGTCCGTGCGCTTCGATTCCAACGTGCAGCCGGGGATGCCCTGGCATTTCCGGCCCGAGCACCCGACCCAGACGATCACCATCGGCGAAAAGCGGATGGCGATATTCCTGGCGAAGAACATGTCGGACAAGCCGGTCACCGGTACCGCCGCCTTCAACGTCACCCCGACCCAGGCGGGCGCCTATTTCACCAAGATCCAGTGCTTCTGCTTCACGCGCCAGACACTGAAGCCCGGCGAGGAAGTGCGGATGCCGGTGATCTACTATGTCGATCCGAAAATCCTCGACGATCCGGACAACCGGGACACGCAGGAAATTACGCTAAGCTACACCTTCTACCCTGTTGAGCAGGGCGGCAAGCCAAGCTAAGGCACCATAAAGACCGCGCAAACGCGAACAGGGAAGAGCAAGACATGTCCGGCGCCAAGAACCATGATTACCATATCCTCCCGCCCAGCATCTGGCCGCTGTTCGGATCGATGTCGTCGCTGGTGATGGCGTTCGGCGCGATCATGTGGATGCATCCTGACGCGCTGCCGGCGCATGGCGGATGGGTGTTCTTCATCGGTCTCGCCGGTGTGCTCTTCACCTTTTACAGCTGGTGGGCGCAGGTTATCGCCGAAGCCCATGCGGGCGACCATACCCCGGTCGTCCAGCTCCACCTGCGCTACGGCATGATCCTGTTCATCGCATCGGAAGTGATGTTCTTCGTCGGCTGGTTCTGGGCCTTTTTTGACTTCTCGCTTTTCCCCAGCGCGCTCGCCCCGATCGAGGGCATGTTCCCCTCAAAGGGTATAGAGGTGATGAACGCGTTCGAGCTCCCGCTGCTTAACACGCTGATCCTGCTCTGCTCGGGCACAACCGTCACATGGGCGCACCACGCGCTGATCCACGGCGACCGCGAAGGGCTGAAGACCGGCCTGTGGCTCACGGTGATCCTGGGCCTGCTCTTCTCCGCGATCCAGGCCTATGAATATGCCCACGCGCCCTTCCCGTTCGGCGGCAGCCCTTACAGCTCTGCCTTCTACATGGCGACAGGGTTCCATGGCTTCCACGTTGCGGTCGGCACCATCTTCCTGATCGTGAATCTGATCCGCGCCTATAAGGGCGACTTCACCCCGCGCCAGCATTTCGGCTTCGAAGCGGCCGCCTGGTACTGGCACTTCGTCGATGTGGTGTGGCTGTTTCTCTTTGTCGCCATCTATGTCTGGGGCGGCTGGGGCGCGCCGGTCCACGGCGGCTGATCGGGAACGGTGCCATGAGCGGAAGCGACTGGCATCTCGCCCAGATCAACATCGCCCCGCAGTTCGCTCATGCAGGCGACCCGCGGGTCCAGCCCTTCGTCGATGCGCTCGGCCGGGCCGCGCCGCCGGTCGATCACGGGCTCTGTCCCTGGTGCCTTTGCAATGCCTGACATTGCCGACCTGCTGCGTGCGTCGGCGCGGGGCGAATGCCCCCGGTGCGGCGCGCCGACCCTGTTCGCCGGCCCGGTGCGCTTCGCCGCTGCCTGCCCGAAGTGCGCGCTCGACTATGACCAGTTCAACGTCGGCGACGGTCCCGCCGCCTTCCTGACCCTGATCATCGGCGCGATCATCGTTGTACTGGCTCTGGTGCTGGAATTTCAACTGCACCCGCCGCTATGGCTGCATCTGGTCATCTGGACCCCGGTCACGATCCTGGCGGTCGTCGCCAGCCTGCGCATCGCCAAGGGCGCCCTGCTCATCCTCGAATATCGCAACCGCGCGCGTGAGGGACAGATCGCCGATCCGGAGCCGCGCTCATGAAGCTGCGCCTTCCACTGATGCCTACGATCATCGTCGCCGCCGCCGTGCTGGTGATGATCGGACTCGGCATCTGGCAAATCGACCGCAAGGGCGAGAAGGAGGCGATGCTGGCACGGGCCGCCGCCAACCCTTCCCTCCCGGCCATCACCTTTCCGCGCTTCGGACCGGTCGATCCGGCCATGTTGTTCCGGCCATCATCGATCCATTGCCTGCATGTGGCTGGCTGGCGCACCGAAGCGGGTCGCGCCGCCGACGGGTCCGTCGGCTATCGCTTCATTGCCGAATGTGCGACCGGGGCGGAAGGGCCAGGCGCGCTCGTGGCGCTGGGCGTCGCGCAGAAGCCCGACGCGAAGCCTGGCTGGACCGGCGGCCAGATTGCGGGCTGGATCAGCGAAGAGCCGGATCACCGCCCCTTCCTCGCCCGCCTGATGGGCAAGGCGACGCCGCTCCGCCCGATGCTGATCGCGCGGTCCGCGCCGGCGGGGCTGAAGGCCGTCGCGCCCCCCAGCACCGAAGACGTGCCCAATAATCATCTCGCCTATGCGGTCCAGTGGTTCTTCTTCGCCGCGGTGGCAGTCGCTATCTACCTGTTGGCGGTGCGGAAGCGTCAGGCCAGAACCTAGCGGCCGCGCTACTCGCCGACGGCAGCAAAGCCCTTGCCCACCGGGCCGCCCGTCGCTAACCCGCTCCCCCACCATGCATTATGTCAGCACCCGCGGGAGCGCAGCGACGCTCGGCTTCGAGGATGTGACCCTGGCCGGGCTCGCATCGGACGGTGGACTCTATCTGCCGGAGCGCTGGCCCGCCTTTTCTGGGGAGCAGATCGGCGCCCTTCAGGGCCTGTCCTATGTCGAAACCGCGGTGCGCGTCATGGCGCCGTTCGTCGTCGGCTCGCTCAGCGAAGTCGAACTGCGCGACCTGTGCACCGCTGCCTATGGACGCTTCAGCCATGGCGCGGTGACGCCGCTTGTCCAGCTCGACCATCAGCATTGGTTGCTGGAGCTGTTCCATGGCCCGACCCTGGCTTTCAAGGATGTGGCCCTCCAGCTGCTCGGCCAGCTGTTCGAGCGGTTCCTTTCGCGCCGCGACGACCATATCACCATCGTTGGCGCCACGTCGGGCGATACCGGATCGGCAGCGATCGACGCCGTCGCGGGGCGCGAGAAGATCGACATCTTCATGCTCCACCCCGAAGGCCGGGTTTCGGACGTGCAGCGGCGGCAGATGACCACCGTGCTGGCCCCCAATGTCTATAATATCGCCATAGACGGCAGCTTCGACGATGCGCAGGCGCTGGTGAAGGCGATGTTCAACGATCCTGCCTTCAAGACCCGCTTCAACCTGTCCGCCGTCAACAGCATCAACTGGGCGCGGCTGATGGCGCAGGTCGTCTATTATTTCTACGCCGCCGTCCGCCTGGGCGCGCCAGGGCGGCCCGTCGCCTTCTCCGTCCCCACCGGCAATTTCGGCGACGTGTTCGCTGGCTATGTCGCGGCGAAGATGGGCCTGCCTGTGGCGCAGCTGATGGTCGCGACCAATGTCAACGACATCCTCCATCGCGCCCTGTCCGAGGGCGACTATAGCCAGGGTCAGGTGGTGGCGACCGCCACGCCCAGCATGGACATCCAGGTCAGCTCCAATTTCGAACGGCTGCTGTTCGACGCGGGCGGCCGCGACGGGCTGGCGCTGGCCGAGCAGATGAGGGGCTTCGAAGCAAGCCGGGGAATGCGCCTCACCAACAGCCAGCGGGACGGTGCGGCCCATCTGTTCCGTTCCGCCCGCGTCGATGCCGATGCGATGACCATGGCGATGCGCTGGGCCTATGACGGCGCGGGTCAGGTGATCGACCCGCATACGGCCGTAGGCCTCGCCGCCGCGCGCACGATCGATCTCGACCCCGCCATTCCGATCGTCACGCTGGCGACCGCGCATCCCGCGAAATTCCGCGACGCCGTGGAAAGGGCGACGGGCGTACGCCCCGGCCTGCCCGCGCGCATGGGAGACCTGTTCGCGCGCGAGGAATCCTACGCCAAGCTGCCCGGCACCTTCGACGCGATCACCGACTATGTCGCGGAACGCGCGACACCGCGGGGCTAGTCACCTATCCGTTCGTTTCGAGCGAAGTCGAGAAGCGGATGTGCAAGCGTTTCTAGACTTCGCTCTAAACGAACGGATGCAGGATGAATCTCCAAACCCTCATCGGCGAGCCCTGGGCCGACTATGGCCTGATCGACTCCGGCAATGGGCGCAAGCTGGAGCGCTACGGCCGCTATCGCTTCGTCCGTCCAGAACCGCAGGCGATGTGGGCCCCGGCCCAGGCGGACTGGACCGCCGACGCCGAATTCGTGCCAGGGTCGGACGAAGAGGGCGGCGGGCGTTGGTATTATGACAAACCGGTCCCGGCAGAAGGCTGGCCGCTCTCCTGGAAGGAAGTGACTTTCCAGGCGAGCTGCACCCCTTTTCGTCATCTCGGCTTCTTTCCGGACATGGCGCCGGTGTGGAACTTCATGCGCGATGCCAGCAGCGACAAGCCCGACGCGAGCGTGATGAACCTGTTCGGCTATACCGGCGTCGGCACACTCGCCATGGCGGCGAGCGGCGCGCAGATGGTGCATGTCGATGCGTCGAAAAAGTCGGTTGCGCAGGCCCGCGACAATGCCGCGCTGTCGGGCATGGCGGACAGGCCGGTCCGCTGGATCGTCGACGATGCCGCCAAATTCGTGGCGCGTGAGGTGCGCCGCGCCAGGCGCTATGACGGCATATTACTCGACCCGCCCAAATATGGACGCGGGCCGGACGGGGAAGTGTGGCGGCTGGAAGAGGATCTTCCCGCGCTCATCGCCGGTTGCCGCGCGCTGCTGGACGCCGACAGCCGTTTCCTGTTCCTGACCGTCTATGCGGTGCGCATGTCGGCGCTGGCGATCGGCGAACTGCTGGCCCAGGCGTTCGCGGATTTGCCCGGCACGGTGGAAGCGGGCGAACTGACGGTGCGGGAAGAGGCGCGGGGCCTGTTGTTGCCGACGGCGATCTGGGCGCGCTGGCGGCCCTGAGAGGGGCTTGAGGCAATCGGCCAGCTGCTATATGTTGCAACAGTTGCAACAATAGGGGCCGAGCGATGGGCGTGATGTCGATCCGCGAATTCAACGCCAATATCTCCGCCGCCTTCGCCAAGATCGAGTCTGGCGAGACCATCGAGATCACGCGCAATGGCAGGATAATCGCGGAAATTCGTCCTCCGCGAATGAACCGGATGCATGATCCGGCATTTCGCGAGAAATGGGAGGCATTCATGGATGGTTTGGAAACAGGCGTGCCCGGCCTGTCTGGTCCCGCGACTTACGAGGAGCGGACCGGGCGTTGATCGCGCTCGATACGAACATCCTCATCTATGTCGAGGCGACGGAGGACAGAGGCGATCGTCACGTTGCCGCGCGCGCACTGGTGTCGCGGCTTGACGCGGCGGGGGGGATCGTGCCGATGCAGGTGCTTGCCGAATTCCTGAATGTCTGCCGCCGCAAATCCATCTTGTCGGCGCAGACGGCCGCCATGCGGGCAAGCTGCTACATGGAGGTGTTCGATACGCCTGTTACGACGGCCGATGATTTGCTTGCCGGCGCTGCCATCGCCGCGCGCTATCAGCTGGCGTATTTCGACGCCTTGATCTGCGCCGTATCCCGCCGTGTCGGCGCGACGCTGCTGCTGAGCGAAGACATGGCGGACGGGATGGAGATTGCAGGGTTGCGTATCGCCAACCCATTCAACCCCAGCAACGCCGCCCCGATCGAGGGCCTGCTCAAGGCTTGATGGTGAAGCCGGGTACAGCGCGTACTTCTACATAGTCGCTATGATACATGTCCATATAGACACTGACGGTCGGCGCATTGGCGCAATCGACCGCGTAGACGTCCAATATTGTACCGAATGGTCCCATTCCCGTGCTGCCGCCCCGCTCGAATCCGGGATGCCGCCCATCGGCGCAAATCAGGCGCGATAAATAGGCTCGTTCCCCGGCTGGGCTGCTGACGCGCACGGGATTCTTGTCGGACCCCAGAGGATGCGCATCAGCATTCCTGATGGCCTTTTCCAGTTCTTCGCGGCTGAGCCCATTCATGCCAAGCGCTTGCATCAGTGATGCCATACTGTCCTTCTGCGCATTGGCGACAGCCGGTGCGAACGCCAGGCAGCCGGATAAAAGGCTGACGATGATGGTACGCGGTTTGATCATCACACTCCCTCTAGCAGGCCCTCCCGCTTGATTTTCTCCTGCCACACCAGGGGCGCCAGGCGGTGGACATTCTGCCCCTCGCTGTCGACCGCCACCGTCACCGGCATGTCGGCCACGTCAAATTCGTAGATCGCCTCCATGCCCAGATCGGCAAAGCCCACGACCTTGGCGCCCTTGATCGCGCGGGCGACCAGATAGGCGGCGCCGCCGACGGCCATCAGATAGGCGCTCTTGTGGTTGGCGATGCTCTGCGTCGCGGCCGGGCCGCGCTCGGCCTTGCCGACGCAGGCGGCCAGGCCCTGTTCCAGCATCATGTCCATGAAGCTGTCCATGCGGGTCGCGGTGGTGGGCCCGGCCGGGCCGACCACCTCGTCGCGGACCGGATCGACGGGACCCACATAATAGATGACCCGGCCCCTGAAATCGACGGGCAGTTCCTCGCCTTTCGCCAGCATGTCCTTGATCCGCTTGTGCGCGGCGTCGCGGCCAGTCAGCATCTTGCCGTTGAGCAGCAGCCGGTCGCCATGCTTCCAGCTCTGGACGATGTCCGGCGTCAGGTTGTTGAGGTCGACGGGGATCGCTTCCTTGCTTGGCTTCCAGTCGACATCGGGCCATTCCGACAGCTTCGGCGCCTCCAGATAGGCGGGGCCGGAGCCGTCGAGCGTGAAATGGGCGTGGCGGGTGGCGGCGCAATTGGGAATCATCGCCACCGGCTTGCCCGCCGCGTGGCAGGGATAGTCGTAAATCTTCACGTCGAGGATGGTGGAGAGGCCGCCCAAGCCCTGCGCGCCGATGCCGAGCGCGTTGACCTTGTCGAAAATCTCGATCCGCATCTGCTCGATGTCGGTCTGGGGGCCGCGCAGCTTCAATTCGCCCATGTCGATGGGCTCCATCAGGCTTTCCTTGGCCAGCGCCACCGCCTTTTCCGCGGTGCCGCCGATGCCGATGCCCAGCATGCCGGGCGGGCACCAGCCCGCGCCCATCTGCGGGATCATGTCGAGCACCCAGTCGACGATATTCTCGGACGGGTTCATCATCTTGAACTTGGTCTTGTTCTCGGACCCGCCGCCCTTGGCCGCGACGTCCACCGTCACCTTGCTGCCCGGCACCATCTCGACGCTGAGCACACAGGGCGTGTTGTCCTTGGTATTCTGCCGCCCGAAGGCCGGATCGCGCAGGATCGAGGCGCGCAGCCGGTTCTCGGGGTTGAGATAGGCCTTGCGCACCCCTTCATCGACCACGTCCTGCATCGAGCGACTATTGTCGTCCAGGCGGCAGTCCATGCCCCACTTGATGAAGACGTTGACGATGCCGGTGTCCTGGCAGATCGGGCGATGCCCCTCCGCGCACATGCGGCTGTTGGTCAGGATCTGGGCGATGGCGTCCTTGGCCGCCGGATTGGCCTCCGCTTCATAGGCTTTGCCCAGCGCGCGGATATAATCCATCGGGTGATAATAGCTGATGAACTGGAGCGCGTCGGCGACGCTCTCGATGAGGTCGGCGGTCTTGATGAGCGTCATCTTGCCCTATTCCCATAATGTGCCCCGCTTTGCTGCGGGTGCGTTCGGTTCGGGCTATACGGTTTTGGGCGGATCTGTCCAGCGGGAGCGCTGCCGGCTCCCGCGCGTTCTGCGGCAATGGCCCGTCCACTCAAAGTCTTCCGCACGGCGATCGGCTTCCATGACGCCTATGTCGCGGCGCCCAGCATGAAGGCCGCGCTCAAGGCCTGGGGTGCCGACGCCAATCTGTTCGCGCGCGGCCAGGCGGAGGCGGTGACCGACCCCAAGCTGATGGAGGAAGCGCTCGCCAGTCCCGGCACGGTCATCAAGCGGACGCGGGGCAGCATGGCGGAGCATCTCGCCGCTCTGCCCCAGCCATCCCCCCGGCGAGAGGCGAAAGGCGACAAGGCCGCCACGCCGCGCAGTGCGGCGAAGCCGCCGCCGCGTCCCAGCCGGACGGCATTGGACATGGCGGAGGATGCGCTGGCGGAAGCGGAACGCGTCCAGGATTCCGAACGGCGCGCGCTGGCGGACAAGGAGGCGCGGCTGAAGCGCGAAAAGGCCGCCATGGACAAGCGCCATATGGACGACGTGGCCCGCCTGGCTAAGAAACGTGACGAGGCCCGTGCCCGTTACAATCGGGCGATGGAAGCCTGGCGAAGTTAGGATTGCCGCCATCCGGTCATTTCGCATCCGATTGCAGAACCACGCGTTACCGACAGCATGACCAATATATCCGCTGTCCTGCCGCATGTGATCGCCCTGGCGGTCGCGTATCTGCTCGCGGTGCCGATCGGCTGGAATCGCGAGCGGGAGGAAAGGAGCGCCGGCCTGCGCACCTTCCCCCTTGTCGCCGTTGCGAGCTGTGGCTTCGTCCAGGCGGTCGAGACGATGATGGCGCATGACGTGGCCGCCATCGCCCGCGTGCTGGAAGGCGTGATCGCGGGCATCGGCTTCCTGGGCGGCGGCGCGATCCTGCAGCAGAAGCATTCGGTCAAGGGGACGGCGACGGCCGCCAGCCTGTGGGCAACCGGCGCGGTCGGGGTTGCGTCGGGGCTTGGCAGCTATGATGTGGCCGTCGTGCTGACGCTGTTCGTGCTGCTAACCTTCTGGATCATGGCGCCGCTCAAACCGGCTGCGAACGAGCGCAGGGATGAGTCGGCGGACGAGCAATGAGGCGATGGCCAGGTCGGCTCACCCTCAATTCGCCACCTGCGCCGCCAGCCATTGCGCCGCCGCTTCCGGGGTCTGCTTCGCCTCGTCCCGATCCACGCGATAGTTAGCCGCGCGCATCGGCTCCACGCCGATCCGCCCGACCAGCGGCCGCAGCGCGTCCATCAATCGCCTATCCCGCAGCCTTCCCGCGTTTACGAGCAGCAGTGCATCGTAGCCGGGGATCGCGCCCCTGCTGTCTCGCAGCACCGTCAGGCCGTCGGCTGCGATGCGGCCGTCCGACGAGAAGGCGGAGATGACATCGACCGTGCCGTCGCCGAGCGCACGGTACATGAAACTTGGGCTATAGGCGCGCACGACGGCGAAGCGCATCGGATAGGCGGCCTTGACCGCAGCCCATTCGGGTCGTTCGAGAAATTCAAGGTCCGATCCCAGCTTCAGCTCCGGCGACGCCCGCGCCAGATCGTCGAGGGTCGCGATGCCCCGAGCCTTCGCCGCGGCGCCCCGCATCGCGAAGGCATAGGCATTTTCGAAACCTAGCGGGCCGACCAGCCGCGCGTCGCCAGATCGCTGCGTCCACGCCCCGATCGCAGCGATCATCGCCTTGCGGTCGGGCACGTCTTTGCGCTTCATCTCGTTGGTCCAGAGCGTGCCGGCATAGTCGACATAGATGTCGATGTCGCCTCTCTCCAGCGCACGGAAGATCACCGCCGACCCCAGCCCCTCGCGATAGTGCACCGTGTAGCCCGCCGCTGCCAGCCGGGCGCCGATCAGGCGGGCGAGAATGAACTGTTCGGAGAAATTCTTGGCGCCGACGGTCACGACCCGGCCGCCGGCCGGCCGCAGCATCGGCGCCGTCGCCAGCGCAAGCCCGAACAGGATGCCGACCAGCCCCGCGCCTATCCGCCAGCGCCTGCGCCCCGCAACGCCGCGCTCTATCAGGCCCAGCAGCGCGTCAGCCACCAGCGCCAGGCCCGCCGCCGCGGCGCAGCCTTTCAGAACCAGCGCCCAGTTCTGCGTCTGTAGGCCAGCAAAGATCGGATCCCCCAGGCTCGGCTGGCCGACGGTGGTCGACAGGGTGGCCGCGCCGATCGTCCACACCGCCGCCGTGCGGATGCCCGCCATCAGAACGGGCGCAACCAACGGCGCCTCGACCAGCCACAGTTTCTGGCGCGCGGTCATGCCGACCCCGTCCGCCGCCTGCCGTACGGCCGGGTCGATGCCGGCAAGGCCTGCAACACCATTGCGCAGGATCGGCAGCACCGCATAAAGCGCCAGCGCCAGGAACGCGGGCAGGAAGCCGAGCGCCGGAATGCCGCCGCCCGCCAGCGCGGAGAGCCACAGCAGGACGGGGTAGAAGAGCGCCAGCAGCGCGAGCGCCGGCACGGTCTGGATCAATCCGGCAAGACCCAGCGCGATCCGCGCGACGGCGGCGTTGCGGGCGGACCAGAGGACGAGCGGGAGGGCGATGGCAAGCCCGAGCGCCAGCGCCGCGCCGGAAAGCAGGATATGGGATGCGAGGGGGGCGAGAAGGTCAGTCACGCGACAGCTCTGCGATCCGCCGCGCCTGGTCGCGCGGCACGGCGACCAGGGCGTCGGCATCGGAACCCGCCCTCCCCGTCAACACCGCGGCCGGCGTGGCATCGGCGACGATCCTGCCTTTCGCCATCACCAATAGCCGGTCCGCCAGCAGCAGCGCCTCGGTCATGTCGTGCGTCACCATAATGGTCGTCAGGCCGAGCCGGTCATGCAGTTCGCGCAGCTTCGCTCCAAGCCCGGCGCGCGTGACGGGATCGAGCGCGCCGAACGGCTCGTCCATCAGCAGCAGCGCGGGTGCCGTGGCCAGCGCCCGCGCCACGCCGATGCGCTGGCGCTGGCCGCCAGACAGCTGATCGGGCATCCGCGTCGCGACGTCGGCGGGCAAGTCCACCAGCGCCAGCATCTCCGCCACCCGCGCGGCGCGGTCCTTCACACCCGCGATGCGCAATCCGATGCCGACATTGTCGCCCACCGACATATGCGGAAACAGGCCGACATTCTGGAACACATAGCCGACCGACCGGCGCAGAACGGTCGCGGGCACGGCTTGCACGGGGCGCCCCGCCACCCGCACCTCACCCGCGCTCGGTTCGACCAGCCGGTTGACGGTCTTGAGCAGGGTGGATTTGCCCGACCCCGAACTGCCGACCAGCGCGACGAAGCTGCCGGCCGCGATGTCCATGGTGACGGCATCGACCGCAAGGGTGCCGCCGTAGAGGCAGGTCACGTCCCGCCAGCCGATGGCGGGCGCGGTCAGATGTCGGCCTTGGCGTCGGCGAACGGGAAATGGTGGAACCAGGGCCGCATTTCCGCGAGCACCCGCGCCACGCTCGGTCGTGCTTCCAGCCTGGCGATATAGGCGCCGAGGTTGGGGTGGGTCGCCCGGAACGGAACGATATAATCGCAATAATAGAGCGCGGGCAAAGCAGCGCAGTCGGCCAGGCTGAAATCCTCCCCTGCCGCCCATGCCCGGCCAGCGATCCGGGCCTCGATCAGGTCATAGCTTTTGGCCAGGAACAGCCGGGCCTGTTCCACCCCGTAGGGATCACGGTTCGCGCCTTCCGGCCGGACCTTCTCGAACACGACGGTCTGGAGCGATCCCATGACATAATTGTCGAACAGCCGGTCCATCAGCCGCACCTCGATCGCGAAGTCCGGATCGGCCGGGATCGGCACGAACGGGCCGGGATGGCGCTGCCCCAGATATTCGATGATGACGCTGGTCTCCGCGATCACCCGGTCACCATCGCGCAGGACAGGGAATCGCCCGATTGGCCAGAGCGCCATCCATTCGCCCGCGACGGCGGGGTCCTCCAGCATCCTGGGTTCGAACGGCGTCGCATTCTCGTACAACGCGATCAGCGCCTTCCAGCAATAGGAGGAGAGGGGGTGGTAATAAAGTTCCATTCCGGTCTTTCCAGTGTCCACGACGAGATCATATCGACCGTTGGCGCCGCCGGCAAACGGTGCGGCCCGCGCGCACGTCGTCGGCCATCAGAGTCTTGTGATTCGCGCTGGACGAGACGATCGGGCTTCGGTCCGACCAAAGTCGGACAGCCATACGACGAAGGTCTAAGGGCGGCGTGGCCCGGTGGATTTCACGCTCGCGCCCGATGAATCGGAGAGCGGCCGAATTGCGTGGCAAGCGCGATTTATTTTATTTTCGCGGATCGCCTCTTGCGCTTTTCGGGTGGCAGGAAAGTCCGTGCGTCGCTGCGGTGCAATGCCTTTCTTCATCGACGAAACGAATCTGGCAAGCGACGAACCGAGTCCCTAAATAGCCATTTACCCTCTTGCGCGTCGTTGGTGCTGTGGCACTATCCCTTGTGTCGAGACACGGGGGGCAACTCAACAGATTGTGATTGCAGGCGCTGGAGCGTTTCCAGCGCCCAAGGGATTCTCGTCTCTGCGATCCGGTTGGTTGCCCTTACCGGTCTCACGTCGGTCCGAATCATGCTATGGTGCGCGGCTCTCCGCCTCCTGCTTGACCGAATCGAACGGAACGGGAACATTCGGGGGCACGCATGGATTTTCGAGACAGCGAACAGGTGAGTGCGGACGACGTGACAACATTGATCGATGAACCCGTTCTGGAACGCGCGCCAGCCGCTAAGGCGCCGGCGACCAAGGCGCCGGCACCGCCGCCATCTTCCTCGTCCATCGCGGAGCGGCGCTTCGACGTCGTGACGGATGCTTCGCGCGATGCGCTGTTGACCGAGTTCGGCAAGGACACGCTGCGCGACCGCTATCTGCTGCCGGGCGAAAGCTACCAGGATCTGTTCGCCCGCGTCGCATCGGCCTATGCCGACGATCAGGACCACGCGCAGCGGGTCTATGACTATATCTCCAGGCTGTGGTTCATGCCCGCGACCCCCGTGCTGTCGAACGGCGGCACCGGCCGGGGCCTGCCGATCAGCTGCTATCTGAACTCGGTGGACGACAGCCTGGAAGGCATCGTCAACACCTGGAACGAGAATGTGTGGCTGGCCTCGCGCGGCGGCGGCATCGGCACCTATTGGGGCAGCGTGCGCGGTATCGGCGAGCCGGTCGGCCTCAACGGCAAGACCAGCGGCATCATCCCCTTCGTGCGGGTGATGGACAGCCTGACGCTGGCGATCAGCCAGGGGTCGCTGCGCCGGGGATCGGCCGCCTGCTATCTCGACATCTCGCATCCCGAGATCGAGGAGTTCCTGGAGATCCGGAAGCCGAGCGGCGATTTCAACCGCAAGGCGCTGAACCTGCATCATGGCGTGCTGCTGACCGACGACTTCATGGAAGCCGTGCGCGACGGCAGCGAATTCAAACTGCGCAGCCCCAAGGACGGATCGGTGCGCGGCACCGTGGACGCCCGGTCACTGTTCCAGAAGCTGGTCGAGACGCGGCTGGCGACGGGCGAGCCCTATATCGTGTTCAACGATACGGTGAACCGCATGATGCCCAAACATCATCGCGACCTGGGCCTGAAGGTGTCGACGTCGAACCTCTGTTCGGAAATCACCCTCCCCACCGGCCGCGACCATTTGGGCAACGATCGCACGGCGGTCTGCTGCCTGTCGTCGATGAACCTGGAAACCTGGGACCAGTGGAAGGATGATCCCAAGTTCGCCGAGGATATCATGCGCTTCCTCGACAATGTGCTGCAGGACTATATCGACCGCGCGCCGCCGGAAATGGCACGCGCCAAGTATAGCGCCAGCCGCGAGCGTTCGGTGGGCCTGGGCGTCATGGGCTTCCACAGCTTCCTCCAGGCGCGCAATATCCCGTTCGAAGGCGCGATGGCCAAGAGCTGGAACCTGCGCATCTTCAAGCACATCAAGGCTCAGGTTGATGAAGCGTCGATGCAGCTCGCGGTTGAGCGCGGCCCCTGCCCCGACGCCGCCGACCAGGGCGTGATGGAGCGGTTCAGTTGCAAGATGGCGATCGCGCCGACCGCGTCGATCAGCATCATCGCGGGCGGCACCAGCGCCTGCATCGAGCCGATCCCGGCCAACATCTATACCCACAAGACGCTGTCCGGCAGCTTCTCGATCAAAAATCCCTATCTCGAAAAGCTGTTGATCGAAAAGTCGAAGGACAGCACGAATGTCTGGAACTCGATCCTCGAAAATGGCGGCTCGGTCCAGCATCTCGACTTTCTGAGCCAGGAAGAGAAGGACACGTTCAAGACCAGTTTCGAGATCGACCAGCGCTGGCTGCTCGAACTGGCCGCAGACCGCACGCCCTATATTGACCAGGCGCAGTCGCTGAACCTGTTCATCCCGGCGGATGTGGAGAAATGGGACCTGCTCATGCTTCATTTCCGCGCCTGGGAACTGGGCATCAAGTCGCTCTACTATCTGCGCTCCAAGAGTGTGCAGCGCGCGGGCTTCGCGGGCGGGGTGGAGGCGGACAACACGATCGACGCGCCCACTTTCCAGCTCGAGAGCACGGACTATGACGAATGCCTGGCCTGCCAGTGACCCGTCGTGTCGTGACCGGCCTCGATCCGCAGGGACGATCGGCGATCGTTCTTGACGGGCCGGTGCCCGGTGCGGCGCGCAATGTGCAGACGATCTGGAGCACCGACAGCATCCCTGCCGACAATGGCGCCGGGGCGGACAGCATACGCGATTTCAGCTTCGACCTGATGCACAGCGGCGCGAGCGCGTTCATCCAGGTACGGATGCCGCCGGGACCGGGCAGCGCACCCATGCACGCGACCGACACGATCGATTATATCACGATGCTGTCGGGCAGCGTGACCATCCTGCTGGAAACCGGGGAGACCGTGCTGCACGCGGGCGACATGTGCGTGGATCGGGGCATCGTCCATGGCTGGCGCAACGACGGCATGGAGGACGCGGTCTACAGCGTCGTCACCATTCCCGCCCACCCCGTCGGTGCGGGCCGGACTGTCTGAGATGGAGATGGCGGCAGTCTTGTGCCCGGCCATGCCGGACAGGGCCTCCCCCCTCCCGCCGGGAGAGGGAGGCGCCCGCTCATTTTTCTTCTTCGAACAGGATCGCGTTGGCGCCAGTTGCGGACAGGCGGACGGTGCCGTCGCCATCCACGCCGGATATCAGCCCCTGGCTGATATAGTGATGATGCCCCTTATGCGTACCTTCGCCGCTGTCGGCCTTGGTCAGCTTGATGCGGTCGCCGTCGATATGATCGACGGTCCCGACATGCGCGCCGTCGGCGCCGATAATGTCCGCATGTTCCTTGATCTGGCTCAGATCGACCATAGTCTGTCTCCTTTGACGAATGTCGGCGGGGGAACGCACCGCGACCCGCGCGGTTGCTCGTCGCATCGCCGACATGAGGGGAAACGCGACGGGAGGAGTGTCGATGCCCGCTGACATCCTAGCCGCCGCGGACGACGCGCGGATCGCAGCGCTGGAAACGCGGCTGTCACGACTTGAGGCCGAGCGTGACATCTTGGCGACCTTCGCCCGCTATGGCCACAGCATCGACTACGGGCGGGAGGCCGACTGGGTGGACTGTTTCGCGCCTGATGCGGTCTACGACGTCATTCTGCCCGGTGAGGCGCCTGATGCACCGCCCGGCATCAGATCGGTCGGCACGGCCGAACTGGCGCAATTCGCTGCGGCGCATAGCCGCGCGCCCGACCGCTGGCACAAGCATCTGGTGGTCAATCCGGTGTTCGCCTTCGATGCCGATCTGGCCGGCGCCGATGTCGAAAGCTATTTCCTGCGCGTCGATGCCATGCCGCCCCATCGTGTGATCTACGCGCAGGGTCGCTATAAGGACCGGATGCGCCTTTGCCCCGACGGCCGATGGCGCTTCGCCCGGCGCCGCTGCGAGGTCGAGGCGATGGAGCCGCCCTCTTCGGCCTGACGCGGCCAGCCTGCATCCCATCTTTTACGAACATATCCGCTAGGAAATCCGACCATGCCCCTTCTCCAAGCCTCCAAACAGTACAAGCCCTTCGAATATCCTTGGGCCTATGAATATTGGAAGCGCCAGCAGCAGCTCCACTGGCTGCCCGAGGAGGTTCCTCTGGGCGAGGATTGCCGCGACTGGGCGCAGAAGCTGTCCGACCATGAGCGCAACCTGCTGACGCAGATCTTCCGCTTCTTCACCCAGGCGGACGTCGAGGTGCAGGATTGCTATCACGAGAAATATGGCCGCGTGTTCAAGCCGACCGAGGTCAAGATGATGCTGACCGCGTTCAGCAACATGGAGACGGTGCATATCGCCGCCTACAGCCATCTGCTCGACACGATCGGCATGCCCGAGAGCGAATATAGTGCCTTCATGCAGTATAAGGAGATGAAGGACAAACACGACTATCTGCAGCAGTTCGGCGTCGAC
>JBEVME010000142.1:0-15951 GCA_040508785.1 Sphingobium sp. | reverse complement strand
GATGGTCTTGGCCTTGGCAGGCGATTCAACGATGACAAGCTGCATAAATATCCCGGTTGCGGAAACTCTCTCGCGTATACGCGCGAATCTGCTGCTTGGAAGGCGGCAACGTCAAGCTGTGTGCATGGTCGATGTGAATCGCCAACCCCTTCTTTCTAAAGGCAATGCTCGAGCCGCTGTCGACCAACAAAAGTCGATATGACAATCTTTGTTTGTTGATTCGATTTTGAAATCATCGGTAATTGGCATTAAACTGAATCATCAAACGCTGGGGGGCGACAATGAATTATGGCTTCAAATTGTGCACTTTGGTCAGTGCGATATGTTGCTCGTCCATCGCTTCGGCAAAAAATTGCGGCGCGAGTCCCAGAAGCGGCGCTGAAGAATATGGAAATGCGCCTGGACGGCAAATTTCCTCCACGCCGTTTGGCGCGAGTGAGACGCTCATATTCCCAACCCCGTCGGGGGCGGCGTTGCAAACTTTGCCCATCAACAGCTTCCCTTTTTCAGGAGGCAGCTGCGGGAATCCAAACAGCGTCCAGGCCCAGGCACTGAATACCGCATTCGACATCCAGTCGATCGATGAGGAAGGCAGCGCTCGCTTCGAAATGCCCGATTCCGACCTGGTAGGCTTGGCTATGTCTCGTTGGGTCACTGGCGGACACGATGGCGAGCGCCTGGACATAAGCTGGCAGCATAGTAGTCGTATCGCTGAAGGCAGCAGGGCCCGGCTACTCATCAATCTGCCATTGTCAGTCATCCGGACCGATCCCGTAGCCTATTATTTAAGCCCGCCGAGACAGTTCGTGCGGGTAGCCCTGGAAAAACAGTTGACCGTACAAGGGTCAATAAGCGCAGCCGTCGAATTTCCTGTCACGAAAAGCTGGACTTTGACGCCGCGCGCTACAGTCGGATTCTCGGATGAAGAACGCCCCAGCAGGGTAACCACGATCGAGTTGGTATCGGCACCACCGCCCACACGCAATTCCGGCGACCCGAGCAACGCCGAGCTCGCGACACTCAGTCTGATGAGTCGCTATTCTACCAGGGTCGGGCGGGGCGATCTCGTTCTGGGAAACATGATCGCCTATTCGACCACTGTAAAAATAGGCCTGGTCAATGTGCCCTATTATCAACGGTCAGGCGGGTTCGCGTTTACGAACGGACTGGCTTACCAGCTGCCACTCAAGCAAAGACTGTTCGGCCATCAAACTTCCATGCGCATAAGCTATGCATTTACGCATCTCGACTGCGAGCGGGCGCCATATAAGGATTATCATCAGGCCGCGCTCAACTTCGGTGTGAGGATCAGGGAGCAAAGTGCGAAAGCAGGCATGGACATGTTGCGGATTGGCCTGTCATATCTTCATGCGAACAATCTCTACAATCGAGACGCCGATCATGATGCATTATCGTTGAATTTGGGATATCGTTTCTAACGCGTCTGCTATCGCAAGGTGACCTGCCGCCGGGGCAGAATGGCGATCCATCTGTCTGTCCCGGCCTTGCTCTGCGTAAAGTCCGAATCGCGAACAATCTTGCTGTTGAACCGCATTGTCCGGCCGCCGCGTCGCGCATTTCTGCGCGATCGGCCCGGCATTTCGCCGTCCTCCCGCTTGTCAATTCGACCAAAAGGCGTCAATCGCTCTCTCCGGCTTCTAGGGGTGGTTGAGGATGAGCTATTACGACGTTCTGATCGTGGGCGCGGGTCATGCGGGGGCGCAGGCTGCTATCGCGCTGCGCCAGGCCGGCTTTACCGGATCGGTGGCGATGATCGGCGACGAGAAGGAGCCGCCCTATGAACGCCCGCCCCTGTCCAAGGAATATTTCGCAGGCGACAAGAGCTTCGACCGCATCCTGATCCGTCCCGCTGCCTTCTGGCCGGAACGCGATATCGACATGCTCCTGGGCCGCCGCGTGAAAAGCGTCGATCCGGAGGGCAAGTTCGTTACCGCTGGCGACGAACGGATCGGCTATGGCTCGCTGATCTGGTGCACCGGCGGCAGTCCCCGGATGCTAACCTGCAATGGCGCCGACGCAGCCAATGTCCATGGCGTCCGCCGTCGCGACGATGTGGATGCGATGATGGCGAAGCTCGACAGCATCAATCATGTCGTCGTTATCGGTGGCGGCTATATCGGGCTGGAGGCGGCCGCCGTCCTCAGCAAATTCGGCAAGAAGGTGGTGCTGCTGGAAGCGCTCGATCGTGTCCTCGCCCGCGTCGCCGGCGAAGAACTGTCGCGCTTCTACGAGAGCGAACATCGCGCCCATGGCGTCGATCTGCGCACCGGCGCGGCAATGGACTGCATCGAAGTGACCGACGGTCAGGCGACCGCCGTGCTGATGCAGGATGGCGAGCGGATCGCGACCGACATGGTCATCGTCGGCATCGGCATCATCCCGGAAACCGGCCCGTTGATCGCCGCGGGCGCGGTCGGCGGCAATGGTGTGGACGTCGACGAATATTGCCGCACCAGCCTGCCGGACATCTATGCGGTGGGCGATTGCGCCGCGCATGAAAACCGCTTTGCGCGGGGCGCTCGCATCCGCCTCGAATCCGTCCAGAACGCGAACGATCAGGCGAAGGTGGCGGTCAGCCACATATTGGGCAAGGAAGAGGCCTATGACGCCATCCCCTGGTTCTGGTCGAACCAATATGATCTGAAGCTCCAGACCGTGGGGCTTTCCATGGGCTTCGACCAGACGATCGTACGCGGCGATCCCGCGACGCGAAGCTTTTCGGTGCTCTATCTGAAGGGCGGCAAGCTGATCGCGATCGACGCCGTCAACATGGTGAAGGATTATGTCCAGGCCCGCCCACATATCCTCGCCGCCGCCGCGCTGGATCAGACGCAACTGGCCGACGCATCGGTACCGCTGAAGGAAGTGGGGCTGGCATAGCGGTTCTGCCTGACGCCGATCGGTTCGACCAAATGGCTACCCCGTGCGGAAATGGGGAGAACGATGGATTGGTTGCGGACGCCCGTGCGGTAAGACTGGACCCTGCCCATGCCCCCGGCACAACCCGCTTCGCTCGGGTTCGCGCGCATCTGGAGGCGGTGCGGATCGGTTCGGGACCGCGGGCCTGGCTCTATGAATTCCTGCTGTTCGGTTTCAAGCAGGGTTGGGCCTGCCTGTTCGGCGGACTGATGCTGGCACTGCTGGTGGGCACGCACCTCTTCTACCCCGACAAAGCACCGCTTCACCGCTACGACTTCCTGACGATCGCCGCGCTAAGCATCCAGATCGCGATGCTCCTGCTGCGACTCGAGACCTGGCGCGAGGCGGGTGTCATACTTGCGTTCCATGTCGTCGGGACGGTCATGGAATTGTTCAAGACGGCGGCGGGATCATGGATCTATCCCGAGGCGAGCCACCTCCATATCGGCGCGGTGCCGCTCTTTTCCGGCTTCATGTATGCGGCTGTGGGCAGTTATATCGCGCGGGTCTGGCGCATCTTCGACTTCCGCTTCACCCACTACCCGCCGACCTGGGCGACAGTAGCGCTGGCGGTCGCCATCTATGTCAATTTCTTCGCCCACCACTGGCTGCCAGACGTTCGGTTGGCGCTGTTCGTGGCGGCGATTGCGCTGTTCGGGCGGACATGGGTGATCTTTACGCCATGGCGGAGGCCCCGTGCGATGCCGCTGCTGGTGGGCTTCCTGCTGGTCGCGCTGTTCATCTGGGCAGCGGAAAATGTCGGCACCTTCGCCAATGCCTGGACCTATCCGGATCAGCGTGCGGGCTGGCGGCTGGTCAGCCCGGCGAAGCTCGGGTCATGGTATCTGCTGATGATGATCAGCTTCGTGCTGGTGTCGCTGGTGCATGGCGGTCGATCCACGCGCTCCGGGGCCGACGTCAGATGAGATAGCCCACCTCGTACAGGCCCCAGCGCCGGCCTCCGAAGGTCAGCGGCACGAAAACGCTGCGCAGCGCGCGATAGCGGCCCTGCCCCAGATCCTGGCGATAGGTGAAGAGGAAGAAGTCTCCCTCCCCGTCCAGCGCGCGGCGCGTCTGGCTGTCCATGAAGATCTGGCGGTTGCGCGCATGTTCCATGTTCCACAGCGGCTCGCCCCGGCGCTGCGGCTGGCTTCGGCTGCTGATATGCGTGGGCAGATAGCCGTTCATGTCGATCAGGCAGCAGCCCACGATGGCGGCATCCTCATCGGTCCGGCGGTCCAGCACGGGCCGCACTATGGCATCGGCGAAGCTGGTGAAACCGTTCTCGAACTGGGCCGGATCGGAACCGGACACGGGCCGATAGTCCGCGTCGAACAGGCCCGGCATCGACAGCTGGCCAAGGGCGAGCGCGCGCTCCACGAGCGCCGAAATCTCTTCCGCCCCCTCCTCCGCCAACGCGAGATAGCGGCTGTTGCGGGTGCGCCGGCCGCTATGGGCGGACCGGTTGAGCATGTCGTTCGCCATGCCCTCCAGTCCTTCCACCTGGCCCCGCGCGGTATCGACGCGGGCAGCGCTTTCGATGGCGCTCTGGCTGAATGCAACCAGCCCGTGGCTCAGCGCGATCACGTCCTGCTCGGCCTCGTCGGTGCACTGGACAATCGAGCGGGATCGCTCGCCAAACTGGGTGACCAGCGAGGCGATTTCGGCCATCGTCGTGTGCAGCGTGTCGATATGGGTACCGACGTCGCGGCCGCGCGCGATATTGGCTTCCACCCCGCCGATCAGCTGGCGCGCATCGCGATCCAGCGTCCCCAGCTTGTCGCCCACCGACGCCGCCGACTCGCCTGCCTGCTCGGCGAGCCGCCGGATTTCGTCGGCGACCACAGCGAACCCCTGCGTCGCCTCGCCCCCACGCGCGGCCTCGATCGCGGCGTTCACGCCCAGGAGGCGCGTCTGCCGGGCGATCATGCCCAATTGGTCGGATATGCCGCCGACCGCCTCGATAACAGTCAGGAACTGGCGCAGGCTGCCTTCCAGCCCGGTGACATGCTGGACCAGGCCAGCCACCTGCCCCAGCGACGCCGTCACCGCCTCATGCCCCTCCGCAATGATGCGGGCGGCGCGCCGGGCGGTCAGGCTCAGTTCCTGCGCCGCCGTGACACTCTCGCTCTGGCTGGTCGCCAGTGTTTCCATGTTGGAACGCAGCTCGATCAGGCGCGATGAATCGTCCTGGATGCGGCGATTGAGCTCGCTCAGGAAACCGGCGGTCTCGCTGCATTGCAACGCAATATCGCCCGACCGTTCCCCGAGCTCGGCCAGCATGTCCCCGGTATCCAATGCGAACCCCTTATGATGCTTCCCGCGATAGTGCGTGTCCGCCCGTTGCAACGCAACATAATAAGGTAAGGATCGGGTTAACCATGTCGCCTATTGCATCGTTCCGCCCACTGATCGACAAGGGCCGCCATGTTGCTCAATTTCCTCGACGCGCTGCGCGCAGCCGGCATTCCGGCCAGTATCAAGGAGCATCTCCTGCTGCTGGAGGCGCTCGACCAGGACGTGATCGAGCGGCGGCCGGAAGAATTTTATTATCTCGCCCGCGCGACATATGTGAAGGACGAGGGGCTGATCGACCGGTTCGACCAGGTTTTCGCCAAGGTCTTCAAGGGCGTCCTGGGCGGCGATACGCTCACGGCCGAGATTCCCGAGGAATGGCTGCGCGCCGTCGCGGAGAAGTTCCTGAGCGCCGAAGAGATGGAGAAGATCAAGGCGCTCGGCTCCTGGGAAGAGATTATGGAGACGCTCAAGAAGCGGCTCGAGGAGCAGAAGGGCCGGCATCAGGGCGGCAACAAATGGGTCGGCACGGGCGGCACGTCGCCCTTCGGCAATAGCGGCTATAATCCCGAGGGCGTGCGCATCGGCGGCGAGAGCAAGCACAAGCGCGCGATCAAGGTGTGGGAAAAGCGCGAATTCCAGAACCTGGACAACACTCGCGAGCTGGGCACACGCAACATCAAGGTGGCGCTGCGCCGGCTGCGACGGTTCGCCCGCGAAGGCTCGGCGGACGAGCTGGACCTGGACGAAACGATCCGGGGCACGGCGCGCCAGGGCTGGCTGGACATACGGATGCGGCCGGAACGCCACAATGCGGTCAAGCTGCTGCTGTTCCTGGACGTCGGCGGATCGATGGACCCGTTCATCAAGCTATGCGAGGAGCTGTTTTCGGCGGCGACCGGCGAATTCAAGAATATGGAATTCTTCTACTTCCACAACTGCCTGTACGAAGGCGTGTGGAAGGACAATCGCCGCCGCTTCGCCGAGCGCATTCCGACATGGGATATCCTGCACAAATATGCTCATGACTATAAGGTGATCTTCGTCGGCGATGCGGCGATGAGCCCCTATGAGATCGCCCATCCGGGCGGCTCGGTGGAGCATCTGAACGAGGAGGCCGGGTCGGTCTGGCTCCAGCGCGTGACCCACACCTACCCCGCGACGGTCTGGCTGAACCCGGCGCGGCGTGAACAATGGACCTACAGCCAGTCGACCAAGATGATTCAGGAACTGATGAACGACCGCATGTACCCGCTCACGATCGAGGGGATCGACGAAGCGATGCGGGAGCTGACGCGGAAGCGATAGCCGGCCGGGCCTGTTCAACAGGCTGCGAACTGCACGTCCATGCCGGAGAGCCGGCGGCGGCGGCCGGTTCCTTGCCGCAGCGTGCGGAGATGCGCATCGGGCACGTGCGATTGCGACGACCATGGCGACGAGCGGAACGGGCCATCATAATTGTGGCGACCAGCTTCATGTCCGTGCCACACCCGGCCCGTGCCGCGACCGGCCGCGCCGTTACGGCTTCTGACCTGAGCGCCGGCGCTGCAGCTTCCTTCAGCTGACCCCCGTCGCCGGGCGACCCGCCGAGGCCGTGTCAGGATCCGGTTCGGCGGATGCGGCTAATCGCGGCGGAGCGGACAGGCGCGTCAGCCTGACCCTTCATCAACGAACCGCACCTCTACGCGAAGCCTTGGCAGGGGCATGGCAGAAACGGGCATGTCCGCAGAAGCCACGAGTCGACGCTGCTTCATTTAAAGAGGGACCTTTATAGTTGATTATTTTCGATCTTCCTGTGATATGTCCCGGTTAGAACCCAAAAGAGGTTTTTGTTTAACCTATCAGGGAGGTTGTCAGACATGCAGGGATTTGTTCGATCGACGCGCAGATTGATGGCGCGGCTTTGCCTCGGCACTGTGCTTGGGGGGGCAATGTTCAGCCCGGCCCTCGCGCAGACGGCCGATACCAACGGGCTGGAGGACATCGTCGTGACGGCACGCAAAGTGTCCGAAAATCTCCAGGACGTGCCGGTTGCCATCACCGCTTTCACCGCCGAGGCCCTGCAGCGGCAAGGCGCGCGACGAAAATATCCGACGTCGCCCGCACGACACCCAGCCTGACCGTACGCGAATCGCCGTCCAATCCGACCGCCATTTCGATCACCCTGCGCGGCCAGGTGCAGACCGACGTCCTCGCGACGCTCGATCCTTCCGTCGGCACATATGTCGACGGCATGTACTGGTCGCGCGGCTACGGATTGAACCAGGACCTTCTGGACCTGCGGAGCGTCCAGGTGCTCAAGGGACCGCAAGGTACGTTGTTCGGCCGCAACACGACTGGCGGCGCAATGCTGTTCGAAACAAACGATCCCGATTTCAACGGCGTTTCCGGCAGCGTCTCGGCCACCTATGGACGGTTCAACGAGCGGGTCGGCACGATTGCCGTGAACGTCCCGCTGATTGACGACAAACTGGCGATCCGTGGCGCTCTGCAGCGCAACCTGCGCGACGGCTGGATGAAGGACCGCGTCACGGGCGACAAGTATAATGAGCGCAACAATTGGGCGGCGCGCGGCAAGATCCTGTATCAGGCGACCGATAATCTGAGCTTCCTGTTCTCCGGCGAATATTTCAAACAGAATGTCGACGCGTCGGGCCGACAGATGCTGTACCTGATCCCGTCGGGCCTGACGCCGCCATCGGCGGCCGGTGATGCCGGCCTTCAGGCTGCCGGAGCCGGCGCGGCAGCGACACTGACGGCCGCTGGCCTCCCGGTGCCGGCGGGGCTGACCCCCTTCTCCTATCCAGCTATCGGCGCGTCCGGCGCGCTGCAGGCCGGCGGCAACCTGCGCAGCTATTATACGAACCTGGGGGCCAGCGAGACCGAATTGTCCCACGGCGTCGCGGGCAACATCAATCTGCCCGACTCCTCGCCGCTCACGCGCGTCAAAACCCAGACCTATAACGGCACGATCAACCTCGACACCTTCTTCGGCGCCGTCAAGTTCATCGGCGGATGGCGCAAGGTCAGGACGACCGCCAGGCTCGACCTGGATGGATCGGCCGCGCCCATCCACACGACGACGGGCGATCAGACGCTGACGCAATATTCGGGCGAACTGCAGATCACCGGCCAGACGAGCGACAATGCGATCGATTTCGCTGGCGGGGCCTTCTACTTCCACGAATCGGGCTTCGACACATCCGCGTCCATCTCGCTCCCGTCGTTCAATCCCAACACGCTGTTCTTCAATGGCCAGCTGGATAATGATAGCATCGGTGCCTATGGGCAGGCCAGCTACCATCTCAACGATCGGCTCTCCTTCACGGGCGGGCTGCGCTATTCGGTCGATGACAAGGGGCTGACGACGCGCAATACCAACCAGAGCCGTATCACAGGCATTACGGTCTGCCAGATCCCGACGGCTACCGTCGCCAATGGCTGCACCTTGCGTGTGCGCGACGATTTCGATGGCATATCCTACCTCGCCAGCCTGGACTACAAGCTGAGCGAGGACGTGCTGGTCTATCTCAAGACCAGCAAGGGGTTCCGTTCCGGCGGGCAGAATCTGCGTGCCAATTCGGTGGTAACCGCGATTCCGTTCAAGCCCGAGATAGCCTTTGCGCATGAGGCGGGGATCAAGAGCGAACTGTTCGGCCGCCGCCTGCGCGTAAACCTGGCAGGCTATTATTCCAATGTGGAGGACATCCAGCGCACCACGCTGATCGGCCTGCCCAACGGGACGACCCAGACGGTCCTGACCAACGCAGGCAAGATCCGCATCTGGGGACTGGAAGGGGATTTCCTGGCGCAATTGCCGGGCGGCTTCCAGATCGGCGGAACCGGCAGCTATACGAACGCGAAGTACAAGGATTATCAGGAGCTGCCCAGCCGCACCAATCTGACCGGGAGCCGCCTTACCGAGCGGGTGGAAGCCGTGCCGGAATGGACCTGGTCGCTTACCGGCAGCTATGAACATGCATTCGCGTTCGGCCGGCTCAGCCTGCGGACGGACTATAGCTGGACATCGGCATTCAACTTCCAGCCCTATACGCCCTTCATCGGTGACCCGCAGTGGGTAACGACCGATCCCAATAACGGGAAAACCATCGCCCAGAACATCATCGATGCCACGACGTCGCCCAAGCAGGGCGTACTGAGCGCGCGAGCATCGATCAGCCTGATGGACGACCGGCTGGAACTGGCGCTGTTCGGGCGCAATCTGACGAACAATCGCAAAGTGGTGCAGGCGCTCTACGTCGGCGGCATCGGCTATGTTTCAGGCGTCCGTCGCGAGCCTGCGACCTATGGCGGCACCGTCACCTACCGCTTCGGCAACTGACGAAGGAGGCGGGGCGGGCGGTGCGAAGCCGCCGGCCCCTTCTTGTCTAATCGCATGGCTGTTGCCATGAATGTCCTCAGCCGGTTCCCGCAGCCGCCGCCGCCACGGAAACCGACGAGAACGGGACGCTTTCCATGCCCAAGAACGATCTGGACCTGAACGAAGCCGTCGAACTGGGCGGCTCGATCGTCGCGCGGACGGTGCGGCAACTCACCCAGCTCAGCCTGCAGGCGCGCGATGGAGACTATCTGGGGTCGGAAGCCGACCTGCTGGAGCGCATGAGCATCAGCCGGCCGACCCTGCGGCAGGCGGCGAAAGTCGTGCAGAGCGATTGCCTGCTTTCGATCCGCCGTGGCGTGAACGGGGGCTTCTTCGCGACCCGGCCGAGCGCGCGGCACGTCGTCCAGGCGCCCGCCCTGTGGCTGCGGCTTCACGATGCGACGCTCGACCAGATGAACCGCGCGAGTATGCTCATCTACCCGACGGCAGGCGCCGACGCGGCAAAATGCACCGACCCCGCGCTGGTCGCCGAGCTCACGGCCTTTCGCGCGGCGATCGCCGAGCGCGAGCGCCGCGGCGAGAGCCAGCGGGAGATATTGGATGCCGAGATATATCTGTCCCAGCTGATCGCGAACATGAGCGGCGACCCGGTACTCATCCTGTTCATTGCGATCAGCTACACGTTCGGCTTGCTCGAAAGGGAACATCGTTTTTACCGCCGGTCGCCCGAGCGGCGGAAACGGTGGCTGGAGTTGCAGCGCAGCTATTGCGATGCCATCCTGTCGGGCGACAGCGAGATCGCGCTGGTCATGGGCCAGCGCCGGGGACGGCAGGTCGAAAGCTGGATCGCCGAGGACAGCATGACCCGCGAAAATGAAGCGACGATCGCGGAAGATGGGGACGATGGCGGGAGCGACGCCGCGGGACGCCATGGCCCCAGCGGCGCGTGAATGTCGTCGGGTGAAGGATCGGGTCAGGCCCTTAACAGCTGCCCGCCAGTCATCGGCCGGGGCACGCCGGTGGTGCCGGGAAAGCTGATCGGCAGGCCCTTGAGCGAGCGCACCGCCATATAGGCGAAGCCCTGCGCCTCCAGCGCGTCGCCGTCCCAGCCCAGCTCATCGACCGAGCGCACCTGCGCGCCGGTGCGCGCCGCCAGCATCGCCATCAGCGTGGCGTTGTGGCGCCCGCCCCCGGCCGCGTAGATGTGCGTCGGCCGGGCGGCGAGATGGTCTATTCCCCGCGCCACCGCCGCCGCCGTGAACGCGGTCAGCGTCGCCGCGCCATCTTCCAGCGACAGCCCGCGCACCGCCGCGATCGAAAATGCCTCGCGGTCGATGCTCTTAGGCGGGGGAAGCGCAAACCATGGGTCCGAAAGCATCGCCGCCAGCCGCGCTTCGTCCACCGTGCCGCGCGCGGCGGTCTCTCCGCCCGCATCATAGGCGGCGTCGCCACGGGACTGCATCCAGTTGTCTATGAGGCCGCTCGCCATGCCGGTGTCGAAGGCGACGAGCGCATCGCCCGGCCCGATCGCGGTGATGTTGGCCACGCCGCCCAGGTTCAGCACGGCGACCGGCCTGGGCAAACCGGTAGCCAGTGCGCGGTGATAGACCGGCAGCAGCGGCGCGCCCTGCCCGCCCGCGCGTACGTCGGCGCTGCGCAGGTCCGCGACGACCGGAATGCCGAACGCACCGGCAAGCGCCGCGCCGTCGCCGATCTGCCAGGTCCAGCCGCGTTCGGGCCGGTGCGCGACGGTGTGGCCGTGAAAGCCGATGACCCCGATGTGCTCCGCGATATGCCCGCTGCGCCCCAGCAGGTCGGCCACCGCCTCGACATGCAGCTCGGTCAGTTCCTCCTCAACGGCGGCGATCATGGGGTCGGCACCGGGCGCGTCCATGGCCATCGCCCGCTGGCACGCATCGGCGAGCCGGGCGCGGAAATCCGGTGCATAGGCGCAGGCGTGGAAACAGACGGGCGTCACCGCGCCCTCACCGTCGGTCTCGATCAGCGCGGCATCGATGCCATCGCGCGAGGTGCCGGACATGAGGCCGATGGCGAGCAAAGTTGGTGGAGCGGACACCTTACCTCCGTTCAGGCTGAGCCTGTCGAAGCCCTGCACTTTTCTACCACAGAAGAACAGCCCTTCGACAGGCTCAGGGCGAACGGGCTGGGAAAGACTGCGCACAGCTGTGCACACTTCCACCGTCAGCGCGCCGATGCTAAAGGCCGCCCCGCCATGACGATCTACAGCTCAGAACTCCTCCGCCTGCTCGATACGCGCGGTTATATCCATCAGCTCACCGATGCGGAGGGGCTGGACGCACTCGCGGCGAAACAGGTGGTGCCCGGCTATATCGGCTTCGATCCGACCGCGCCCTCGCTCCATGTCGGCAGCCTGGTACAGATCATGATGCTGCGCCGGCTGCAACAGGCCGGCCACAAGCCGATCGTGCTGATGGGCGGCGGCACGGGCAAGATCGGCGATCCCTCGCTGCGCGACGAAGCGCGATCGCTGCTGACGGTCGAGAAGATCAGAGAGAATGTCACCAGCATCAAGCGGGTGTTCGAGCGCTTCCTAACCTTTGGCGACGGCCCGAGCGACGCGATCATGGTCGACAATGCGGACTGGCTCGACGCGCTGGAATATATCCCCTTCCTGCGCGACATCGGCCAGCATTTCTCGGTCAACCGGATGCTGAGCTTCGATTCGGTGAAGACCCGGCTGGACCGCGAACAGTCGCTGAGCTTCCTCGAATTCAACTATATGATCCTCCAGGCCTATGATTTTCTGGAGCTGTCGCGCCGCGCCGACTGCCGGCTGCAACTGGGCGGATCCGACCAGTGGGGCAATATCGTCAACGGCATCGAACTGTCGCGCAGGGTCGATGGCACCCAGGTGTTCGGCCTGACGACGCCGCTCATCACCACGGCGGACGGCGGCAAGATGGGCAAGACGGCCAAGGGCGCGATCTGGCTCAATGCGGACGCGCTGGCGCCCTATGATTATTGGCAGTTCTGGCGCAACACGCAGGACGCCGATGTGGGCCGCTTCATGCGCCTGTTCACCGACCTGCCGCTGGACGAGATCGCCCGGCTGGAGATGCTGGAGGGCGCCGAGATCAACGAGGCAAAGAAGCTCCTCGCCCATGCCGCGACCGCCATGGCGCATGGCGAAGACGCCGCCGTCGCCGCCGCCGAAACGGCGCGAAAGACCTTCGAGGAGGGCGCTTCGGACGCGAACCTGCCCACCGTCGCCGCGCAAACGATCGTCCAGGCAGTCACCGGCCTGGGCTTCGCGACCTCCAACAAGGAGGTC
The DNA here is from genome assembly GCA_040508785.1 of Sphingobium sp. Classification (GTDB taxonomy): domain Bacteria; phylum Pseudomonadota; class Alphaproteobacteria; order Sphingomonadales; family Sphingomonadaceae; genus Sphingobium. The sequence continues at coordinate 3,061 of JBEVME010000142.1, read as the reverse complement.
CGCCGCAAGCTGGCCGAGGGCGCAATCCGCGTGAACGGCGACGTCGTGAGCGACCCGGCGCTGATGCTCAAGGCCGGGGACAAGGTCAGCTTCGGTGCGAAGAAGCACGGGCTGGTCGTCGCCTGAGCGCGTCGCGCTTAACTTCCCGTCAACCACGAAGGCTAGGAAAGCGTCCATCTTCGGCGCCCAAGCTGACGGCATGTCGCTATTCGCCAACCTCAATCACGTCATCCGCTCCCGCGATCCCGCCGTCGACAAGCGACGGGCCGCGCGCGATCTGGTGGACATGGTCAGCCATGTCACGCTGGCCGGCAGGACGCAGGGTGTGCGGATCATCAACATCTCCAGCCTGGGCCTCATGTGCCGGTCCGACGCTGTCCTGCCCGTAGGCGAGCGCCTGACCATATGGCTGCCGGTCGTGAAGGATCTGACCGCGGACGTACGCTGGGTAGCGGACGGGCGGCTGGGCATGGAGTTCCTGACTCCCATCGACCCGCGCATCTATGACGCGATGCTGGCGCTCATCCCGCCGCGCCGGACGGCATGGTGATTTTTCTCCTCTCCCCTGGGGGAGAGGTAGCGAGACTTGCGAGCGCAGCGAGCTAGTCGCAGCTGGGTGAGGGGGTTCCGCCCTGACGGCAGGCCGCACACCCTCATCCAGCCCGCAGCAAGCCCACCGCCGCATCCCGCTCGAACAGATATAGGCATGTCCGCGCCGCCTGCCCCCTCGGGCTGTCCAGCCCGCCGTCGCGGTCGATCAGCAGCCGCGCATCGTCGCGCGCCGCGTCGAGCAGCGCCGACAGATGCTCGGGCGTCGCCAGCTTCAATTGCGCCTCGCCCGCCTGCCTCGTCCCCAGCAACTCGCCCGCGCCGCGCAGTTTCAGGTCCTCCTCGGCGATGCGAAAGCCGTCATTGCTCTCGCGCATCAGCGCCAGCCGCGCCCGCGCGGTCTCGCCGAGCGCATTGCCGCGCAGCAGCAGGCAGACCGAGGGCTTGTCGCCCCGCCCCACCCGGCCGCGCAGCTGATGGAGCTGCGCGAGGCCGAAGCGATCGGCCCCTTCGATGATGATGAGCGACGCGTTGGGCACGTCCACCCCAACCTCGATCACGGTGGTGGCGACCAGTATCTTCGTACGGTCGGCCGCGAAGGCCGCCATCGCCGCATCCTTCTCCGGCCCCTTCATCCGCCCGTGGACGAGGCCCACCCGATCGCCGAAGCGCATCTTCAGCTGCTCGGCCCGCGCTTCCGCCGCCGCCTGGTCGCTAGTCTCGCTCTCCTCAACCAGCGGGCACACCCAATAGGCCTGGCCGCCGCCCTCCAGATGCCGTGCCAGCGCATTCACGACCTCGTCGATGCGGCCGGCGGACATTACCACGGTCTGGATCGGCTGGCGCCCCGGCGGCATCTCGTCCAGCCGCGAGACGTCCATTTCGCCATAATAGGTGAGCGTCAGCGTGCGTGGGATCGGCGTCGCGGTCATGACCAGCAGGTGCGGCGTCCGCTCCGCCTTGGCCGCCAGCAGCATCCGCTGCGCCACGCCGAAGCGATGCTGCTCGTCGATCACCGCCAGCCCCAGCCGCTTGTACTGCACCGTCTCCTGAAAGATCGCATGGGTGCCGACCAATATGTCGATGCTGCCGTCGGCCAGCCCCATGAGCGTCGCTTCCCGCACATTGCCTTTGTCGCGCCCGGTCAGGATCGCAATTTCGACCGGCAGGCCGGACGCCATCTTTCGCAGCGTCTCATAATGCTGGCGGGCCAGTATTTCGGTCGGCGCGAGCAGCGCGCCCTGCATCCCGGCCTCCACGGCATTGAGTAGCGCCATCAACGCGACCAGCGTCTTGCCCGATCCGACATCGCCCTGCAGCAGGCGCAGCATCGGCGTCGCCTGCGCCATATCGCCTTCAATTTCGCCCGTCGCTCGGCGCTGCGCGCTTGTGGGCGCGAAGGGCAGCGTCAGCATCGCCCGCAATCGTCCGTCACCAGCGATCGGCACGCCCCGGCGGCGGCGGCCAGCCTGCCGCACCAGCATCAGCGCCAGTTGGCCCGCAAATATCTCGTCATAGGCCAGCCGTTCGCGCGCGATCGCATCGGCAGGATCGGCATGGACACGCGCCAGCGCCTCGCGCCAGCCGGGCCATTGCCTGGCGCCCAGCAGGCTGGGCTCGATCCATTCGGGCAGGTCTGGCGCCCGTTCGATCGCCTGCCCCACGAAGTCGCGCAGGCGGTTGTTCGTCAGCCCCTCCGACAGGCCATAGACCGGCTCGCGCGCCGGAACGGTTGCCGCTTCCTCAGGCGGCAGGACATGGTCCGGATGGACGATCTGCAACGCCTCGCCATAGGCTTCCAGCTTCCCCGACACGAATTTAGGCTCGCCCAGCGGCAGCAGCTTGCGCGGCCAGCCGCTGTTCCTTCCGAAATAGACGAGGCTCACATAGTTGCCCGGCCCGTCGATCGCCTGCACCCGGAACGGCGTGCGCGCCCCGCCGCTCGCCTTATATTCGACCGGCGTCAGGGTGATGCCGATGACGCGCCCCGAATCCGCGATATCCAGCGTATCGGTCAGGGTACGATCGACCCAGCTGACCGGCAGGTGGAACAGCAGATCGACCGCCCGCGCCAGCCCCAGCCGCTCCAGCGGCCGCGCCAGTTGCGGACCGACGCCCTTCAATACCGATATTTCGGCGAACAACGGGTTGAGGATATCGGGTCGCATGGCTATCTGGCACGCTCTACCGCAGCCGGGACGGTGCGCAAACATCCGATCGGCTGTCTTGGCATGTCCGTTTTAGGAACAAAATGTGAACGTCCAAACTGACAAGAGCCCGCTGATGCGTCGACTCAGATTCCGGGCCTGGCACAGGGGCACACGCGAGGCGGACTATACGGTCGGCGGCTTCTTCGAGCGCTATCACGCGACATGGAACGCGGACGACATCGCCTGGTTCGAGCGCTTCATGGAAGAACAGGACGCCGACATCATCGGCTGGGCGCTCGGCACGATACCGGTGCCGGATGCGTTCAAGGGTCCGATGATGGACAAATTCCTGAAACTGGATT
>JBEVME010000027.1:0-29531 GCA_040508785.1 Sphingobium sp. | reverse complement strand
TGAACCCTTAACGATGCTGCGATGCGAAAGGCTCCATCCCAAAGGCCGGCAAAATCTTGCTCGCGGCGAAGACAAAATATTCATGACAGACGCGGCGGCATGGCCTAGTTTGGCGCGATGACGCGCCGTCAAGGGTGCGTCCAGTCCACAACAGGGGTAGGGGCTATGGCAAAATTCTTCGGTAATCTTCATCTTGTGCTGGCGGTCGGCCTGGCGCTCGCGCTGGCCGTGATATTCGGTGCGCATGAAGGCGTAGTCGACGCGAACATGATCTTCCGCTGGCTGCACCTGTTCTTCGGCATCACCTGGATCGGCTTGCTCTATTATTTCAACTTCGTGCAGATCCCGACCATGCCCAAGATCCCGGCGGAGCTAAAGCCAGGCGTGAGCAAGCATATCGCGCCCGCCGCGCTGTTCTTCTTCCGCTGGGCCGCGCTGCTGACGGTCGTGACAGGCCTCGTCGTCGCGCATCTGGCGGGCTATCTGGTGCAGGCGCTGTCACTGCAGCAGCCCTATCTGCTGATCGGCATCGGCATGTGGCTGGCGCTCATCATGGCGGCGAATGTGTGGTTCGTGATCTGGCCGAACCAGAAGAAGGCGTTGGGCATCGTGCCGGCCGACGATGCCACGAAGGCGAAGGCAACGACGATGGCAATGATGGCCAGCCGCACCAACACGCTTCTGTCGCTGGCAATGCTCTATTGCATGGTCAATTTCAGCTGAGGCAACGGCCGCAAAGATGACTTTGGGGGCGGGCGCATGGCGTGTCCGCCCCCTTTTTTGCGCTGTCCTGCTCGCAGCATTCGCGCATGCCGGACGGATCGCACTCGTCCGTCCGCGCGGGGAGAGCTGCGGAGATTGACGAAAACACGGAATTGCGGCTTGGTATGGCCATCAGATGAGAGAGGATGAATATGAGCCAGCGGCTGTTGAGCGAAGAAGCATTGTCGCAGATCGGCATGGTATCCAGGCAGCGACGCGGGCTCGTCACGGCCTATGATATCGCGAAATTCTGTTCCGGCATCGGAGAGGAGGGCGCGGAACATTTTGACGAAGCCGCCGCGCGGGCCATGGGCTATCCGGGCATAGTCGCGCCACCCACTTTCCCTGCACTGACGACGCGTCCGGTGCCTCTGCGGTCAGGGTATCTGGCCGATGGGCAATATGACGACGTCGCGCCGCCGGGGCTCGGCCATCTGCAGACGATGCTGGGCGGCCAAGACTGGACGGTCCATCGGCTGGCGCGCGTCGGCGAAGAGATCGAGGAACGGCGTACCGTCCTGTCCATGGACGAGCGAGAGGGCAAGACGGGGCCGATGGGCATCGTCCGCAGCGAGCAAGCCTTTACGACGCCTCACGGCGAACCGATCGAGACGCTGATTACGACCCTGATCCTGCGCGTACCCCCGCCGGCCATAGCCCGGCGTGACGCGCCGGCGCCCGAACAGGATGTGGTGATGACTGACCTGCCGGAGGCCGGGCCGGACCAGTTGGTGGTACAGCCTGACATGATCCAGTCGTTCCTGTTCAACGCGGCCATCTGGGCCGTCCACCGCATCCACTGGGATATTCCTTATGCCCGGTCCGAAGGGCTGCCATCGACGCTGATCGTTGGGTGGAACTTGGCGAATTTCATGGCCAGGCTGGGCAAGAAGGTCGCGCCCGCCGGCAAGCGGCTGAATCGTATCGACCTTAGCTATCGCGCCATCGCGCATCCGGGCGATATCCTCACCTGCACCGCCGGTGCCGCTGACGAGGATGGCTTCCGTGCGGTCGATATGAAGAATAATCGTGGCACAACCAACGTCATCGGGCGCCTGGGCTGGACCTAGCGATCAAGGCGTTGCCACGATCCCGATAGCTGCGTTCATGCTTCCAAAGCGATCGACCGCTCCGGCTTCGCGACTGATGCGTGCGCAGCTTGGCGGGTCATCCGATAGAGCGTGTTCGGAACAGGTCTCGCCGGAAGGGGCGCGTGGCGGCTCATCACGAACGCCTGGATGCCCGACGAGGATTCGAACCTCGATTGACGGAGTCAGAGTCCGCTGTCTTACCATTAGACGATCGGGCAGAGGCGGGTCGATCTAGGCTGCGGATCGGCGTTGGTCAAGGGCCTAGTCGGCATTGTTTTACGAAGCGGGCAGACCCGGATTTCGGCCCCGCCCTCTGCGAAAAGAGCCCGCCGTACCTGGCGGCGCGGCGGGCTCCTTCATCGCCCATCGGGCGAAGGGCATGGGAGCCGCCACCGATATAGGAAGCGGCTCCACGATTTCAAATGGCTCAGTCAAGGTCCTGCGTCGTGAAGTCTTCGCCCTGCACCTTGCCAAGCGGATCGTCGCCGATTGCAGCTTCGGGACCCTGCGCCAATTCGGCGGCATGTTCCTCGGCGGCGGTCGCCGGAGCGATCAGATGCACGTCGTTGGTCGCCCGCAGCGCGGCCCGCAGCGCCGCATCGCGCGATGAGGCGGCGACGCGCAGGCGATTCATGCCGGCGCCCGTGCCCGCCGGGATCAGGCGGCCGACGATGACATTCTCCTTCAGGCCCACCAGCGTGTCCTTCTTGCCCTGGACCGCCGCTTCCGTGAGGACGCGCGTGGTTTCCTGGAAGGACGCCGCCGAGATGAAGCTGCGGGTCTGCAGCGACGCCTTGGTGATGCCGAGCAGGACAGGCTTGCCGGCGGCAGGGGCGAAGCCCGGTGCCAGCTTGCTGTTGATCTCGTCCATCTCCTCGCGGTCGACCTGTTCGCCCACCAGCAGCGTGGTGTCGCCGGACTCGATGATCTCGACCTTCTGCAGCATCTGACGAACGATCGTCTCGATATGCTTGTCGTTGATCTTCACGCCCTGCAGGCGATAGACTTCCTGGATTTCGGCGACCAGATATTCGGCGAGCGGCTCGATGCCGAGCACCTCCAGGATGTCGTGCGGATCGGGCGAACCGCCGATCAGATTGTCGCCGCGCTTGACGAAATCGCCTTCCTGAACGTCGATCACCTTGCTCTTGGGGATCAGATATTCCACCGGCTCGCCGCCATCCTCGGGATTGATGGCGATCTTGCGCTTCGCCTTATAGTCCTTGAGGAACTGGACGCGGCCCGAGACCTTGGCGATGATCGCATTGTCCTTGGGCTTACGCGCCTCGAACAGCTCGGCCACGCGCGGCAGACCGCCCGTGATGTCGCGGGTCTTGGCCGCCTCGCGGCTGACACGCGCCAGCACGTCGCCGGCTGACACCGTGGCGCCATCCTCGACCGACAGGGTCGCGCCGATCGCCAGCATGTAGCGGGCGGCTTCGCCCGAACCGTCGTCCAGTAGGGTCAGGCGCGGACGTAGATCCTCCTTCGAACGGGCCGAACCACGATGCTCGATGACGACGCGCTGGGCGATGCCCGTGGCTTCGTCGGTCTGCTCGGTCAGCGTCTTGCCGTCGATCAGGTCGACATATTTGACGATACCCGGACGTTCCGTGATCACCGGCATGGTGAAGGGGTCCCATTCAGCGATACGATCGCCCTGGTTCACCTTCTCGCCATCCGCGAACAGGATGGTCGCGCCATAGGGCAGGCGATGGGTCGCGCGCTCGCGGCCCTCGCTGTCGATGATCGCGATCTCGCCGTTGCGGGCGAGCGACAGGCGACGGCCGTTCTTGTCGGTGATCGTCGGGATGTCGCGCAGCTGCATCGTGCCGTCGGACACCGCTTCCAGGTTCGACGTCTCGTTGAAGTTGGCCGCGCCGCCGATGTGGAAGGTCCGCATCGTCAGCTGGGTGCCCGGCTCGCCGATCGACTGCGCCGCGATGACGCCCACCGCTTCGCCGATGTTCACCGGCGTACCGCGGGCAAGGTCACGCCCGTAGCATTTGGCGCACACGCCCATCTTGCTTTCGCAGATGAGCGGCGAGCGGATCTTCACCGCCTGGGTGCCGATCGCCTCGATCTGCGCCACCAGCGCTTCGTCCAGCAGGGTGCCGGTGGGGACCAGCACGCTGTTGTCCTTCGTGTCGACGACATCCTCGGCCGTGGTGCGGCCCAGAACGCGCTCGCCGAGCGATGCGATGACGGAACCGCCCTGGACGATCGCCTTCATCTCCAGTGCGCGTTCGGTGCCACAATCCTCTTCGACGATCGTGCAGTCCTGCGACACGTCGACCAGACGGCGGGTCAGGTAACCCGAATTCGCCGTCTTGAGCGCGGTGTCGGCCAGACCCTTGCGGGCGCCGTGGGTAGAGTTGAAATATTCAAGGACGGTCAGGCCTTCCTTGAAGTTCGAGATGATCGGCGTCTCGATGATCTCTCCACTAGGCTTGGCCATCAGGCCCCGCATACCGGCGAGCTGCTTCATCTGCGCCTGCGAACCACGGGCACCCGAATGCGCCATCATGTAGATGGAATTGATCGGGGCCATGCGGCCGGTCGCATCCTTGGGCTGGGCGCGGATCTCGTCCATCATGGCGTTGGCGACCTGGTCGCCGCAACGGCTCCAGGCATCGATCACCTTGTTGTATTTTTCCTGCTGCGTGATGAGGCCATCCTGATATTGCTGCTCATAATCGGCCACCAGCGCCTTGGTTTCGTCAACCAGGGTCACCTTGCTGTCAGGGATGACCATGTCGTCCTTGCCGAAGCTGATGCCGGCCTGGAAGGCGTGACGGAAGCCAAGCGCCATGATGGCGTCAGCGAACAGCACCGTGTCCTTCTGGCCGGTGTGGCGATAGACCTGGTCGATGACGTCGCCGATCTCCTTCTTGGTGAGGAGCCGGTTGACGACGTCGAAGGGCACGCGATGCGACTTGGGCAGGGTCTCGCCCAGCAACATGCGGCCCGGCGTGGTCTCGAAGCGCTTCATATACTGCTTGCCGGCCTCGTCGGTCTGCGGAACGCGGCTGACGATCTTGCTGTGCAGGGTCACGGACTTGGCGAACAGCGCCTGGTGGACCTCCTGCATGTCGGACAGCAGCATACCTTCGCCCGGCTCGCCTTCGCGCTCCATCGACAGATAATAGATGCCCAGCACCATGTCCTGTGACGGCACGATGATCGGCTTGCCGTTGGCGGGCGACAGGATGTTGTTGGTCGACATCATCAGGACGCGCGCTTCGAGCTGGGCTTCGAGGCTCAGGGGGACGTGGACGGCCATCTGGTCGCCGTCGAAGTCAGCGTTGAACGCAGAGCAGACCAGCGGGTGCAACTGGATCGCCTTGCCCTCGATCAGCACGGGCTCGAACGCCTGAATGCCCAGACGGTGGAGCGTCGGCGCGCGGTTCAGCATCACGGGATGCTCGCGGATCACCTCGTCCAGGATATCCCAGACTTCCTTGCGCTCCTTCTCGACCCACTTCTTCGCCTGCTTGAGCGTCATGCTCAGGCCCTTGGCGTCGAGGCGCGCGTAGATGAATGGCTTGAACAGCTCGAGCGCCATCTTCTTAGGGAGCCCGCACTGATGCAGCTTGAGTTCCGGGCCGGTGACGATGACCGAACGACCCGAATAGTCGACGCGCTTGCCAAGCAGGTTTTGGCGGAAGCGGCCCTGCTTGCCCTTGAGCATGTCGGACAGCGATTTCAGCGGACGCTTGTTGGCGCCAGTGATGACGCGGCCGCGACGGCCGTTGTCGAACAGCGCATCGACTGCTTCCTGCAACATGCGCTTTTCGTTGCGCACGATGATGTCCGGCGCGCGCAGTTCCATCAGGCGCTTCAAGCGGTTATTGCGGTTGATAACGCGGCGATAGAGGTCGTTGAGGTCCGACGTCGCGAAGCGGCCGCCGTCCAGCGGCACCAGCGGGCGTAGCTCTGGCGGGATGACCGGCACGACGTCCAGGATCATCCATTCGGGGCGGTTGCCTGATTCCAGGAAGCTCTCGACCACCTTCAGACGTTTGATGATCTTCTTGGGCTTCAGCTCCGACTTGGTCGTCGCCAGCTCTTCCAGCAGAACCCGCTTCTCGCCTTCCAGGTCGAGGTCCATCAGCATCTGCTTGACCGCTTCTGCGCCGATCCCGGCGGAGAAGGCGTCCTCGCCGAACTGGTCCTGGGCGTCGAGCAGTTCGTCCTCATTGAGCAGCTGGAACTTGTCCAGCGTGGTCAGGCCCGGCTCGGTGACGATGTAGCTTTCAAAATACAGCACGCGCTCGAGCTGCTTCAACTGCATGTCGAGCAGCAGGCCGATGCGCGAGGGCAGGGACTTGAGGAACCAGATATGCGCGACCGGCGCAGCCAGCTCGATATGGCCCATCCGCTCGCGGCGGACCTTCGAAACGGTTACCTCGACACCGCACTTTTCGCAGACGATGCCCTTGTACTTCATGCGCTTGTACTTGCCGCACAGGCATTCATAATCCTTGATCGGACCGAAGATGCGCGCGCAGAACAGGCCGTCACGCTCGGGCTTGAACGTACGATAGTTGATGGTCTCGGGCTTCTTGATCTCGCCGAAGGACCACGACCGGATGCGCTCGGGCGAGGCAAGGCCGATCTGGATCTGGTCGAAGGTCTCGGTCTTGGCGACCGGATTGGCGAAGTTGGTCAGTTCGTTCATTTTCAGCTCCAGTTCCCCTCCCGCGTGCGGGAGGGGCTAGGGGAGGGCATGTCACGTCGGGGAGGTGCTCGGCCCACAGGCCCTCCCCCTTGAAGCGAGTCACGTGCCTCGCCTCAACCTCCCGCAAGCGGGAGGAAAGATTTGGGCTATTCCGCCGCTGCCGCGAAGCCGCCGTCTTCCTCGGGAATTTCGTCCAGCGATGTGAGTTCGACGTTGAGGCCCAGCGAGCGCATTTCCTTGACGAGCACGTTGAAGCTCTCGGGGATGCCGGCCTCGAACGTGTCGTCACCCTTGACGATCGCCTCATAGACCTTGGTGCGGCCGACCACGTCGTCGGACTTCACCGTCAGCATTTCCTGCAAGGTATAGGCGGCGCCGTAAGCCTGCAAGGCCCAGACCTCCATTTCACCGAAGCGCTGGCCGCCGAACTGCGCCTTGCCGCCCAGCGGCTGCTGGGTGACGAGGCTGTACGGCCCGATCGAACGCGCGTGGATCTTGTCGTCCACAAGGTGATGGAGCTTCAGCATATAGATGATGCCCACCGTGACCTTGCGGTCGAACTTGTCGCCGGTCCGCCCGTCGAACAGATCGCTCTGGCCCGACGTGTTGAGCCCCGCCAGTTCCAGCATCGCCGATACGTCCGCTTCGCGGGCGCCGTCGAACACCGGGGTCGCCATCGGCACGCCGCGCGAGAGATGCTCGGCAAGGTCGATGATCTGCTCGCCCGTGCGGCCATTGATCTGATCCGCATAATGAGGACCATAGGTCTCCAGCAGGCGAGTCTTGACCGCGTCCGGCATCGCGCCAGCCTGCGCATTCGGATTGGCCTCGCGCCAGTCCTCCAGCGCGTGCTTCAGCTGTTGGCCCAGGCCGCGCGCGGCCCAGCCCAGATGCGTCTCGAAAATCTGCCCGACATTCATGCGGCTCGGCACGCCCAGCGGGTTCAGCACGATGTCGACATGAGTGCCATCCTCCAGGAACGGCATGTCCTCGACCGGCAGAATGCGGGAAATGACGCCCTTGTTGCCGTGACGACCGGCCATCTTGTCGCCTGGCTGCAGCTTGCGCTTCACCGCGACGAACACCTTGACCATCTTGAGCACGCCCGGCGGCAGCTCGTCGCCGCGCTGCAGCTTGTCGACGCGATCCTCGAACTTGTCGACGATCGACTTTACCGCCTCGTCATACTGCGCCTTGACCGCTTCCAGATCGCTCTGGGTCTTGTCGTCCTCGACCGCGAACTTCCACCATTCGTGGCGCTCGGTCTCGTCCAGCAGGGCGTTGTCGATGATGACGCCCTTCTTGACGCCCTTGGGCGCTGCAGTGGCGGTCTGGCCGCTGAGCATGTCGCGCAGGCGGTTGAACGTCGCGCGGTTGAGAATGCCGCGCTCGTCCTCGCGATCCTTCGCGAGACGATCGATCTCCTCGCGCTCGATCGCCATGGCGCGCTCGTCCTTGTCGATGCCGTGGCGGTTGAACACGCGGACTTCCACGACGGTGCCGGCAACGCCCGGGGGCAGGCGCAGCGACGTGTCGCGCACGTCGCTCGCCTTTTCGCCGAAGATCGCGCGAAGCAGCTTCTCTTCCGGCGTCATCGGCGATTCACCCTTGGGGGTGATCTTGCCGCACAATATGTCGCCCGGCTCCACTTCGGCGCCGATATAGACGATGCCGGCCTCGTCGAGGTTGCGCAGAGCTTCCTCGCCGACGTTCGGGATGTCGCGGGTGATGTCCTCCGGCCCCAGCTTGGTATCGCGGGCCATGACCTCGAACTCCTCGATATGGATCGAGGTGAAGACGTCGTCCTTCACGATCCGTTCGGAGATCAGGATGGAGTCCTCATAGTTGTAGCCGTTCCAGGGCATGAACGCGACGAGCGTGTTGCGGCCCAGCGCCAGCTCGCCGAACTCGGTCGACGGACCGTCGGCAATGACGTCGCCGGCCTCGACCAGATCGTTCACCTTCACCAGCGGGCGCTGGTTGATGCAGGTGTCCTGGTTCGAACGCTGGAACTTCTGCAGCGTGTAGATATCGACGCCCGACTGGCCGGCTTCGATGTCGCCGGTCACGCGGATGACGATACGCGCGGCGTCCACCTGATCCACGATGCCCGAGCGCTTTGCGGCGACAGCGGCGCCCGAATCGCGGGCGACCGTGCCTTCCATGCCGGTGCCGACGAACGGCGCCTCGGCCTGGACCAGCGGCACCGCCTGGCGCTGCATGTTCGATCCCATCAGTGCGCGGTTGGCGTCGTCATTTTCCAGGAAGGGGATCAGCGATGCCGCGACCGAAACCAGCTGCTTGGGGCTGACGTCCATCAGGGTGATGTGGTCCTTGGGCGCCATCAGGAACTCGCCGGCTTCGCGCGCCGAGATCAGATCCTCGGCCAGCGTGCCGTCGGCACCCAGCTCCGCGTTCGCCTGTGCGATCGTGTGCTTGGCTTCCTCCATCGCCGAAAGATAGACGACGTCATTGGTCACCTTCGTGTCGATGACCTTGCGGTAGGGCGTCTCGATGAAGCCATATTTGTTGACGCGGCTGAAGGTCGCGAGGCTGTTGATCAGACCGATGTTCGGGCCTTCGGGCGTTTCGATCGGGCAGATGCGGCCATAATGGGTCGGGTGAACGTCGCGGACTTCGAAGCCGGCCCGCTCACGGGTCAGACCGCCCGGCCCGAGCGCCGACACGCGGCGCTTGTGGGTGACTTCCGACAGTGGATTGGTCTGATCCATGAACTGCGACAGCTGCGAGGAACCGAAAAATTCGCGAACGGCCGCAACGGCTGGCTTGGCGTTGATGAGGTCGTTGGGCATGACCGTGGACACGTCCACCGACGACATGCGCTCCTTGACGGCGCGCTCCATGCGCAGCAGGCCGACGCGATACTGGTTCTCCAGCAGCTCGCCGACCGACCGGACGCGACGGTTGCCGAGATTGTCGATATCGTCGATCTCGCCCTTGCCGTCCTTCAGGTTCACCAGTTCCTTGACGACGGCGAGGATGTCCTCGACGCGCAGCGTGGTCACCGTGTCCTCGGCATCCAGGTCGAGGCGCATGTTGAGCTTCACGCGGCCCACGGCCGACAGGTCATAGCGCTCGGGATCGAAGAACAGCCCGCCGAACAGCGATTCGGCCGTCTCGCGCGTCGGCGGCTCGCCCGGGCGCATGACGCGGTAGATGTCGGACAGGGCCTGGTCGCGATCCTCGGCCTTGTCGACCTTGAGCGTGTTGCGGATCCAGGGACCGGTGGACACATGGTCGATATCCAGCAACTCGACGCGGTCGATGCCGGCCTTGTCCAGCTTCTCCAGATTTTCCGGGCTGACTTCGTCGCCGGCCTCGATGTAGATTTCGCCGGTGCTTTCATTGATGAGGTCATAGGCGCTGTAGCGGCCATAGATTTCCTCGGTCGGGATCAACAGCGTCTCGAGCCCGTCCTTCTCCGCCTTGTTGGCGGCGCGGGGCGAAATCTTGGTGCCTGAAGGGAAGATGACTTCGCCAGATTTGGCATCGACGATGTCGAACGCCGGCTTCAACCCGCGCCACGCTTCGGCGAGATAGGGGATCTGCCAGCCGCCTTCGCCGCGGACATAGACGACCTTGTTGTAGAAATGGCCGAGAATATCCTCGGGCGTCAGGCCGAGCGCGAACAGCAGCGCGGTGACCGGCAGCTTGCGCTTGCGGTCGATGCGGACGTTGACGATGTCCTTGGCGTCGAACTCGAAGTCGAGCCAAGAACCGCGATAGGGGATGACACGCGCGGCGAACAGATATTTGCCCGACGAGTGGGTCTTGCCGCGGTCATGGTCGAACAGGACGCCCGGCGACCGGTGCATCTGGCTGACGATGACGCGCTCGGTGCCGTTGATGATGAAGGTGCCGTTGCCCGTCATCAGGGGCATGTCGCCCATGTAGACGTCCTGCTCCTTGATATCGAGAACCGAACGGGTCTCGGTGTCCTGGTCCACTTCAAACACGATGAGGCGCAGGGTGACGCGCATCGGCGCCGCATAGGTGATGCCGCGCTGACGGCATTCCTCGACGTCGTACTTGGGGTCTTCCAGCTCGTAATGGACGAAGTCCATCTCGGCGGTGCCCGCGAAGTCGCGGATCGGGAATACGCTGCGCAGCGTCTTTTCAAGGCCGGACACATAGCCGATCTTGGGATCGGAACGCAGGAACTGTTCGTAGCTCTCCCTCTGGACCTCGATCAGGTTCGGCATCTGCACCACTTCGTGGATGTCGCCGAACACCTTCCGGATGCGCTTCTTCGCGCCGGTGTTGCTGATGGGGGGAAGAGCCTTGGTCGCCATGCGTATCCTGCCTTTGTTCGTCGCATATTCTTTCGCATCGCAGCGAAAATTTGGCCGATCATGGTGAGAGGCGACTGATTCGCACCCCGCGACCCACGAAAAAAAGTGCGGGCCGGGACCATCCGAACCGCACTGCAGCGTCTAGTAAGACCGCCGAAACCGCCCAATCCCGCCGGATCACCCTGCGCCAGGGGTGCCGGTCCCCGGGCGATCCGGAGGACGATTCCCTGCGCCCGAAGGTACAAACGAACCGCATTTCGAAGGCGGCATATAGGACGGGAAATAGGATTTGTGAAGGGGGAGGGCAAATGCGCGCATTTGCCCTATCGTCGCGCCGAAAGGGGACCCGCCATGCACTTCACAGCCGCCGACCTGCCATCGCAAAAGGGCAAATGCTTTCTCGTCACCGGCGCCAATACCGGGCTCGGGTTCGAGGCCAGCCGCCATCTGGCGGGCAAGGGCGCACGCGTTCTGCTCGCCTGCCGCAACGAAGCAAAGGCGCGCGATGCGATGGCGCGGATCGCCGTTGAAGTGCCGGACGCCGATCTCGCCTTCGTGCCGCTGGACCAGGGCGATCTCGCCAGCATCCGCCGCGCTGCGGTCATCGTGGATGCCGAACCCCGGATCGACGTGCTGGTCAACAATGCCGGGATCATGATTCCGCCGCTTGGTCGCACGGTCGATGGCTTCGAAAGCCAGATGGGCGTCAACCATATGGGCTGCTTCGCGCTGACCGGCCTCCTGCTGCCCAAGCTGGCGCAGACGCCGGGGGCACGGGTCGTCATCACCGCCAGCGTGGCGCATCGGCGCGGGCGGATCGACTGGGACGATCTGGATGCGCGCAATGGTTATAAAGCATGGGACCGTTACGGCGCCAGCAAGCTCGCCAACCTGCTGTTCCTGCTGGAGCTCGATCGACGGTTGCGCGCAGCCGGATCGCCGGTCACGGCGGTCGGCTGCCATCCGGGTGTGGCCGCAACCGAACTGGGGCGTCATATCGCCGTGGCGCGCGTACTGACGGCATTGCTGCGCCCTCTGCTCAACAGCGCGGAGATGGGCGCCTGGCCGACGCTGCAGGCGGCTGCGGACGACATCGCGCCGGGCGAATATTACGGGCCGCAAAGTCTGGGCGAGATGCGCGGCGCGTCGGGCGTCGCGAAGCGGACGGCGCGCGCGCGCGATCTGGTGGCGGCGCAGCGATTGTGGGACATTTCGGTCGCACGAACGGGCGTCGATCCCGGCCTGCCGCCGGCGGTCTAGGCGGACGCTGCGTGCCTATCGTGCCGTCGGCAGCGTGGGTGGCGCGACCGGCGCGATCTTCACCGTCTCGAACCGTTCCTTGCGCCTCACGCCGCCGAGCGTCGGAACTGCGGCCGGCGGCACGGCGACCTGGGCGGAACCCGCAGTGGGCACCCGCCGCATACACTCGCCCTTGCCTGTCCGGGGCGTCTGCCCGCAATTCCACAGTGCGCGCTGCAGGCCCGATCCGATATTGTGGATATAGGCAAAGCTCATATTCCCCAGCTGCGCGTCGGTGAGCGGCAGGGCGGCAGGCGCGGCGCCGGCGCGCCAGGCCATGATCCGGCATTCCGGTCGCCCGGCGCAGAAAGTCTGCGCCAGCGAAGGCCAGCTGTCGGGCGCGGCGGCGCGGCCCAGCTCCACGAGGAAGGTCTTTGCCCCTGGCGCGATCGCGATCAGCCGTGCCCCGCCGACGGTCCTGCCCACCGATCCGGCGTCGATCGCCCGTTGCGGCAATGCTGCAAGCGCGGCGGCCGGGCTCGCCGGCGAAGGCGCCGACACCCTTTCGGCGAACGCGGCCTGGTGCGCGGAAGACAGGCGAGCGATCTTCGCGATCAGCGGCTCGGCCCCGTCACCGGAGCGGCGAAAGGCCGGCGGCGTCCCCCACCAGCCGCGCCAGCGAAAGAACAGGTGGGTACCGACCGAGTCGATCTTGTCCAGGCTGCCGCTCCAGTAGGGAACCACCCAGTCGGTATGATAATGGGTGGCATAGCCGACCGGCTTGAACACCATGCCAGCCAGCGCGCCCCGCGCGATCTCCCGCGCGCGGTCCCATGCGCCCGGAGACGGCGTGCGGGCGAGCGCGCCGTCGCAGGTGAAGGTGAACTGGCAACCGGTGCGCCGCTCCTGCCCCTGGAACACCACGCCGCACACGGTCTTGGGGAAGGCGGGATGACGGACGCGGTTCAGCACCACCTGCGCCACCGCCCGTTCACCCACCGCGTCGTCGCCCGCCTCATATATCTGGGCTGCGGCCAGGCAATCGGTGGCGCGAGCCAGATCCTCCGGTGAACCGGCGAAGATGAACGGCCGGGCGGCGGGATTGGGCCGGGACGAAAAGGGTATGGCCGCGTTCAGCCTGCGCGCCGCTTCATTGTCCAGTGCATAGAGTTCCTGCGGCGGCAGGGGTGGGGGCGGCGTCGGCGGGCGCTCGGCCTGGGCAGCGTGCGGACGGGCAGCTGGCGGCTGGCTCTGACGGCTTGCCTCGTCGCCGGCGACATGGCTGGCGACCAATGCTGGCAGTCCGGCGAAAATGGCCAGCCACAGCAACAGCGTCGCCGGCCCGATACGATCCTGCGTCGTCATGGCGGTCGCACATAGGTGGCTACCGGCATGGCGGCAAGGCCATCGCCGCCGCGCATATGCGACGGCGACGGTGCCGCCCTATGCGACGTGGCCTATTCCGGCAGGAAGTCCGGGACCGACAGATAACGCTCGCCGGTGTCGTAGTTGAAGCCGAGCACACGGCTTCCCGCGGGCAGGTCCTTCAGCTTCTGCCCGATCGCCGCAAGGGTGGCGCCCGAGGAAATACCGACCAGCATTCCCTCTTCGCGCGCGGCGCGGCGTGCAAATTCCTTGGCATCGGCGGGATCGACCTGGATCACGCCGTCCAGCAGCTGGGTGTGAAGGTTGGCGGGGATGAAGCCGGCGCCTATACCCTGGATCGGATGTGGACCGGGCTGGCCGCCGCTGATGACCGGGGACAGGGTCGGCTCGACGGCATAGACCTTGAGCGCCGGCCACAGCGCCTTGAGCGTCTGGGCGACGCCCGTGATGTGACCGCCCGTACCCACGCCGGTGATCAGCACGTCGATCGGCGTGTCGGCGAAGTCGGCCGCGATTTCCCGCGCGGTGGTGCGGACATGGACGTCGATGTTGGCGGCGTTCTCGAACTGTTGCGGCATCCAGCTGTTGGGGGTCTGATCGATCAGTTCCAGCGCGCGCTCGATCGCGCCTTTCATGCCCTTTTCGCGCGGCGTCAGGTCGAAGCTGGCGCCATAGGCCAGCATCAGCCGTCGGCGTTCCAGGCTCATGCTTTCGGGCATGACCAGCACCAGCTTGTAGCCCTTGACCGCCGCCACCATGGCAAGGCCCACGCCGGTATTGCCCGACGTCGGCTCGATGATCGTGCCGCCCGGCTTCAGGTCGCCAGAGGCTTCCGCCGCCTCGATCATGGCGAGCGCGATGCGATCCTTGATCGATCCGCCGGGGTTGGACCGCTCGGACTTGATCCAGACTTCGGTGCCCTCGGGCGCATCGCCGAACAGTCGGTTGACGCGGATGTGCGGCGTATTGCCGATGGTTTCCAGAATATGGGCAGCTTTCATATCGCCTTCTCCTGCAGAACGTCCGTTTTGGTGAGGTCGGGTGGGTCGAATGTACGCGCGGCGCGCAGTTCGGGAAACAGTCTTGCCCAGGCGAGCGTGATGAGGATCGCGCCGACCCCGCCGCCGATGACGGCGACCACCGGGCCGACCAGCGCCGCGAGGAAGCCGCTCTCCGCCTCGCCCAATTCGTTGGAGGCGGAAATGGTTAGCATCGAAAGGCTAGACACCCGGCCGCGCATCGCGTCCGGCGTGTAGAGCTGAATCAGCGACTGGCGCACGAACACGGACACCATGTCGGCGCTGCCAAGCACGATCAGCGCGAAGATGCCGACCTCCATCGCGATGCCGCGCGGCATGAAGGCCGTCGCTCCGAACAATATGGTCGCAAGGCCGAAGACGATGACGGCGATCAGCATCTTGAGGCCAACTTCGCGCTTCATCGGCCGGAAGGAAAAGAACAGCGCGGTGACCCCGGCGCCGATGCCGGGCGATGCGGCGAGATGGCCCAGGCCGGTCGAACCGACATGCAGGATGTCGCGAGCATAGACGGGCAGCAATGCGGTCGCGCCGGCCAACAGGACGGCGAACAGGTCGAGCGTGATCGTCGCCAGGACGAGGCGGTTGGACCGGACATAGGAAAAGCCGTCGATCATCTGGCGCAGCGGATGGCGGGTCAGGTCACGGGGCGGCTGCGGCACCGGGCCGATCAGCAACATGCACAGCAGCGACAGGGCGAACAGCCCGCCTGCGACCGCATAGGCGCCCCAGGGCACTGCGGCATAGGCATAGCCGCCGAGCGCGGGGCCGATGATCGAACCCGTCTGCCACACGACGCTGGAAATCGCGATTGCGTTGGGAAGAACCTCGCGCGGCACCAGATTGGGGGCAAGGGCGCTGTAGGCGGGGCCATTGAAGGCGCGGGCGATGCCCACGACGACCGCGATGCCGAAGATCAGCGGCAGGCTGACCCAGCCTTCATAGGTGGCGACGGCCAGCACCGCCGATGCGGCCACCATCAGCGTCAGCGTGAGCCGGGCGATCATCCTGCGGTCGAAATGGTCGGCACACCAGCCCGTCACGGGGGTCAGGAAGAAGAGGGGCAGGAACTGGGCAAGGCCGATCAGCCCGAGCTGCGCGGCCGCGCCGGATGTCGTCATTGTCTCCCGCGCGACATTATAGGCCTGCCAGGCGAGCACGATCATCATGCTGTATTGCGCCAGCGTCGAAGCGAAACGCCCGAACAGATAAGCGCGGAAATGGGGGAAGCGGAGGGGATGACGTGGCGGGGCAACGGCGGTCATGCAGGTTCCTTAGCGCGTACCCGGCATTTGGCAACTGGATCGGTAGAGAATTGCCATGGTAGCGCTGCCTATTTGAACAGGCCGCCCAATATGCCTCGCACCAACCTGCCCGCAAGCCCGCCCGAGCCTTTGCGCGATGATCCGCCGAAGACGGCCCGGCCGATCTCGTTGGCAACCTGCCGTCCGACCGAGGAGCCCGCCGCGCGGGTCGCGGACTGGATTGCCTTGTCGAGCGCGCCGGGCTTGGCCGCCTCGCGCGCAGCGGCCGCGTCGCGCCGGGCCTGTTCCTTCAGTTCCGCTTCGCGCTGCTTCGCTTCCATCCGGGCCTGGACGGCTGCCGCCTTGTCGGACTCCGCCTTCGCCTTGTCGGCCTGCGCGGCGGCAGCCGCTGCCTGACCGCGGGCCGCGAGTATTTCCTCGGCGGATTCGCGGTCTATGGCCGTATCATATTTGCCTTTGACCGGCGAAATCGACTTGATGATCGCCCGCTCTTTGGCATCGAGCGGACCGAGGCGCGAGCGGGGTGGGGCGATCAGCGTCCGCTCGACGATGCCCGGCGATCCGTCTTCCTGGAGAAGGGAGACCAGCGCCTCGCCGACCTTCAATTCGGTGATCGCGGTCTCGACATCCAGGTCGGGATTGATGCGGAAGGTTTCCGCCGCCGCCTTGATCGCGCGCTGATCGCGCGGCGTGAAGGCGCGCAGCGCGTGCTGGATCCGGTTGCCGAGCTGACCCGCCACTTCCTCGGGTATGTCTATCGGGTTCTGGGTTACGAAATAGACGCCGACGCCCTTCGACCGGATCAGACGGACGACCTGCTCGATCTTGTCCTGCAAGGCGGCGGGTGCGTCGTCGAACAGCATATGCGCCTCGTCGAAGAAGAAGACGAGGACGGGTTTGTCCGGGTCGCCAATCTCCGGCAGGGTCTGAAACAGCTCGGACAAGAGCCATAGCAGGAAGGTAGCGTAGAGCTTGGGGCTCTGCATCAGCTTGTCGGCAGCGAGGACGTTGATGGTGCCCCGGCCCTTGTCGTCCACCGACAGGAAATCGTGGATGTCGAGGGCGGGTTCGCCGAAGAAATGGGCGCCGCCCTGGCTTTCCAGCTGGAGCAGCTGGCGCTGGATCGTCCCGACGCTTGCCTTGGTCACATTGCCGTAGCGCGCGGACAGGCTGTCGGCATTTTCGGCGCACCAGGCAAGCATGGCCTGCAGGTCGCCGAGATCGAGCAGCAGCAGACCTTCCTCGTCTGCATATTTGAAGGCGATCGTGAGCACGCCCTCCTGCGTTTCGTTGAGGCCCATGAGCCGGGCAAGCAGGAGTGGCCCCATCTCGCTGACGGTGGTGCGGATCGGGTGGCCCTGTTCGCCGTATAGGTCCCAGAAGATTGCCGGATTGTCGGCGTAGCTGTAATTTTCGAGGCCTATTTCCTTGGCCCGGCTGACCAGCTTGTCGGCGTTCTTGGCGGTGGGCGATCCGGCCATGGCAATACCGGCGAGGTCGCCCTTCACGTCGGCGAGGAATACGGGCACGCCGAGGGCCGAAAAGCTTTCGGCTATACCCTGGAGCGTCACGGTCTTGCCGGTGCCGGTGGCGCCGGCGATCAGGCCGTGCCGGTTGGCGCGGCGCAGATTGAGATATTGCGGAACGCCCCCGTTTTTTTCCGGCGCACCCAGACCGATGAAGATGCCGTCGCTCATATGGTCCCCCAACCCCGGCCCCTCTCCCGGACGGGGAGAGGGACTTGTCGCGCCTTACTTGTCCCGCAAACGGATCGGGATGAACACCGCCGGCTGGCCGCGACGCAGAACCTGCAGCAGCACCGCGTTGCGGCCTTGGGCCGCTGCGGCCTTGGCCGTCGCGTCAAGGTCGGCCTGAGTCGCGATCGGCCGGCCGTTGGCGGTGATGATCACGTCGCCGCGGCGCAGGCCCTTGGCGCCGGCGTCGGTCGACCCGTCGACGGTCGTGATGACGACCCCGCGCGTGTCGGTCGGAATGCCCAGCTGACGGATGATGGTGGGCGTCAGCGGGATCGCGGAAATGCCCAGCGACTGCTGAACGGCGCCGCCGCCGCCATTGCCGTCATCCTGCTGGTTGAAACCGTCATCGTCGGGCTGTGCGAAGCTGTTGAGCTGTTCTTCGGGCGGACGCTCACCGACCACCGCGATGACCGTCTGGCGCTTGCCGTTGCGGATGAGCACGATGGGCACCTTCGCCCCGATCGGCTGGCCGGCGACGATGGAGGAGAGATTCTGGTCAGGGGTCACGTCTTGTCCCGCGACTGTGACGATTACGTCACCCGGCTTGATGCCCGCCAAATCCGCGCCCTTGCCCGGCTCGACGCCCTGCACGAACTCGCCCCGATTCTTGGCGAGACCCAGCGAATCGGCCATGTCGTCGCCCAGCGCGCTGATCTGGATACCCAGATAGCCGCGCTTGACCGCTTTGCCCGTGCGCAGCGTGTTGATGATCGGAACGGCCTGTTCCGCCGGAATGGCGAAGCCGATGCCGACGTTGCCGCCTGATGGCGACAGGATCTGGCTGTTGATGCCGATGACATCGCCGCGCATGTCGAACATCGGGCCGCCCGAATTGCCCTGATTGATCGAAGCATCGGTCTGGATGAACTTGTCATAGGTGCCGCCGGTCGCGCGATGGACGGCCGAAATTATGCCCGCGGTCACGGTGCCCGAAAGGGCAAAGGGGTTCCCGATCGCGACGACCCAGTCGCCGACGCGCGCCTTGGCGCTGTCACCGAACTTCACGAAGGGCAGGGGCTTGGCCGAATCGATCTTGAGCACGGCAAGGTCCGTAGCCGGATCGCGGCCGACCAGCTTGGCCGTATATTCCTCGCGATTGGTGAGCGTTACCGTGATGCTGTCCACGGTCGCCCCTTCGGCGCCCGCCGACACGACATGGTTGTTGGTGACGATATAGCCGTCCGCCGAGATGATGAAGCCCGATCCAAGCGATTGCGCCTGTCGCGTCTGCGGTTTGCCGCTGCCGCCCTGCTGCCCGAACAGATCGCCGAACGGGGTGCCGGCGAAGGGGTTCTGGACGGCAACGCGCTGCTTGGTGGAGATGTTGACAACGGCAGGTTGCAGCTTTTCGACCATGTCGGCCAGGCTGACGGGCGCGCCGGCCGGGGCGGCCGCCTGCATTCCTTCATTCTGGGCGGTCTGCGCGCCGACATTGGAACTGGTGACGGCAATCGCCGTGCCGCCGAGCAGCAGGGCGCCGGTAATGGCATAAGCGTAACGCACTCGTGAGTGTCCTCTCGTGATTCAGGCGGGAATGGATAAGCGGACTCTATGGAGTGGCTTTGCTGCTCCGCCTTGCCTTAACCGTCATTGAATAGCGCTGGTTCCGAAACGAGCTTGGCGCGCCGCCCGGAACATCAGCGCCCCTGGAATTGCCGCAGGAATTCATTGTCGCGCGACAGCACCATGGATGTCTGCCCTTCGCGGTCGGGCGAGAAGGTGAATCGATAGGCCTGCATTGCCCGGTAGAAGTCGTAGAAGCTCGGGTCCTTGCCATAGCTTTCGGCATAGATTCGCGCCGCGTTGGCGTCGGCCTCGGCGCGGATGATCTGCGCCTGCTTGGCACCCTGGGCTCGGATGGTGAGCGCCTCCTGTTCGCGCGCGGTGCGCATCCGGGTGAAGGCGCTGTCCAGCGGCGTGCCGTCCGGCAGGTCCGCCCGCTTGATCCGCACGTCGACGATCTCGGCACCATATTGCCGCGCCACGCGGTCGAGACCGGCTTCGATATTCTGCATCACCTGCCCGCGCTCGGGGCTCAGCAGCGCCGCGAAGGGCCGCTTGCCAAGTTCGTTGCGCAGTGCCGAACCCAGGATCGGGCGCAGCGCGTCCGACACGCGCTCCTCGCTGCCGGCCGCGATGTACATGCGTAGCGGGTCGACGATGCGATAGCGGGCGAAGGCGTCCACCTGCAACCGCAGCTGGTCGGTCGAGAGCACCTGCTGGCGCTCCATCTCGACCGACAGCACCCGCTTGTCGATCCACACGATCTGGTCGATGAACGGCCAGCGCAGGATGACGCCGGCGCCGGTCTTGCCGAAATCCTCCTTGGGCCGATACCGGTTCACGATCTTCTGCGGGTCGCCGAAGCGGACGATCACGCCCTGCCGGGTTTCCGGCACGATGGCGACAGTGCTGCCGAGCAGGATCAGGAATGCGATGGCGATCAGCGCGAGCGCGACCGGGTGGCGGGCGATGGCGGTCATGGCTGGTTGCTCCCCGTCGTCGCGGCGGCACCGGCTGCGGCTTCAGCGCGCTTCCTTATCTCGGGCAGCGGCAGATAGGGGGTAACGCCACCGCTCTCGACGATAGTCTTGTCAACGCCGGACAGCACGCCCTCCATGGTTTCATAATACATGCGGCGCCGGGTCACGTCGGGCGCGAGCTTATATTGTTCATAGACCTTGTCGAAGGCCGCAGCCTCACCCTGCGCCTTGGCGGTCACCTGCTGGGCGGTCGCGCGGGCCTCGTTCAGATAGGTCTGCGCGGTCTGCTGGGCGGCGGACACCGCCTTGAACGCGTCGTTGACAGCGGTCGGCGGGTCGGCCTGCTTGATGGCGACGCCCTGGACGCGGATGCCCGAGCGATAGCCGTCCAAAATCTCCTGCATCCGCTGCTCGACCTGCTGTTCGATCTCGGTCCGGCCGGCGCCGAGCGCATCGTCGAGGCTGACGCTGGCGACGACGGAGCGCATCGCGCTTTCCGCGACCTCGCGGATCGACGCGTCGGGATCGGCCAGCTGGAACAGATAGAGTTCCGGGTTGCGGATATTCCAGCGCACCGAATAGGCGAGGTCGATGATGTTCTGGTCGCCGGTCAGCACCAGATTCTCGCTCTCCGTGTTTGCCGATCCGACGTCGATCGTGCGGATTTCCTCGACATCGACTGTCGCGACGCTTTCAAACGGCGCGGGCAGGGTCAGGCTGATGCCAGGGGTCAGCGTGCGGCTGTACTTGCCAAGCAGGGTCACGACGCCACGCTCCTGCGGGCCGACGCGGTGGAAGGACGTGAAAAGCCACAGCACGAGGATGATGCCAAGGGCTATGGGCCAGAGCGCGCGCGCGCCCGGGCGTGGCGCTCCGCCGAAGCCGCCCCCCGAGCCCATTCGCTCCCGTCCGCGCCGCAGCAGGTCTTCTATTGCGGAGGGGCCGCGCTTGTTGGGCGCGCCGCCGCCACGCTGCGTCCACGGGTTGCGCGGGCCGTCCTGGCCACCGCCGCCCTGGCCGTCGCCACCATCCGGTCCGCCGTCCTTGCCGCCCCAGGGACCCTGCGCCATTGCGGCGGGGATGCCCTGCATCCACCCGAAAATTCTTCTCATGCCGTCTCTATAGGAAGGGGACGGCGCGAAAAACAGTGCCCATTGCAATGAATATTGCCTAGAGGGCCGGCCCATGACCGATCTAGACGATTTCGCCGCCCGCCTGCGCGCCCTGACCGATGGCCGGGCGAGCGCCCCGCGCGTGAAGGACGGCATCCTGTCGCTCGCGCTCGATGTCGCAGGCCTCGGACCCGCACAGCGCGACGGGCTGGCGGCGGCGATCCGCGAGGGCGCGCTGGGGCTGGAGGGCATCCGCGACGTGCGGATCGCGATGACCGTCGAGCGCAGCGTACGCCGCATCATCGCCGTGGCGTCGGGCAAGGGCGGCGTGGGCAAATCCACCGTGTCGGCCAATCTGGCGGTCGCGCTGCACCGGCTGGGTGTGCGCGTGGGGCTGGTTGATGCCGACATTTACGGTCCCTCGCAGGCGCGGCTGATGGCGACCGAGGGAAGCAAGCCTCAAGCGCGGGACAAGAAGATGATCCCCGTGGCCAGCCGGTTCGGCGTGCCGATGCTGTCCATGGCGCAGCTGGTCGCCGACGGCGAGGCGATCGCGTGGCGCGGTCCGATGGCGGGCAATGCGCTGTCGCAGCTTGTCGATGCCGACTGGGTCGATACCGACGTGCTGATCGTCGATATGCCGCCCGGCACCGGCGACATCCAGCTGTCCATGGTCCAGAAGCACAAGCCCGCCGGTGCGATCATCGTGTCGACCCCGCAGGATCTGGCCCTGATCGACGCAACCCGTGCCGTCAGCCTGTTCGCCAAGGCGGGTGTGCCGATGATCGGCCTGGTCGAAAATATGGCCGGCTATGTCTGTCCCCATTGCGGCGAAATGTCCGAACCCTTCGGTCTGGGCGGAGCGGAGGCCGCGGCGGGGGACATTTCCATGCCCTTTCTCGGCCGCATCCCGCTCGACCTGCGTATCCGCGTCGCATCCGACGCAGGCGATCCGCCTGCTGCCGGGGACGATCCATTGGCGGCGCCCTTCCGCGATATCGCGGCGGCCGTGGTGGAATGGCTGGCGGTTCGGGCGCCTGCCCCCATATAGCATGAGGGAACGCCGGGCTCGCACCAGCGTATCCGTCTAAGCTGTTGGAGAAGACCATGCCCCTGAACGCCGCGCAGGACATCGCCACGTTGTTGAACGAGACCCGCACGATCGCGCTGGTCGGCATTTCGGACCGGCCCGACCGGCCGAGCTATGGGGTCATGAAGACGCTGCAGGATCAGGGCTATCGCGTCCTGCCGGTCAATCCGCAGCTGGCGGGCGAACATGTGCATGGCGAATTCGTGTGGGCAAGGCTGGCCGATATCGGCGTGCCCATCGATCTGGTCGATATATTCCGCCGCAGCGAGGCGGCGGGCGAGGCCGTCGATGACGCCATTGCCGTCGGTGCCAAGGCGGTTTGGATGCAGCTGGCGGTCATCGACCATGAGGCCGCCGCCCGGGCGGAGGCCGCAGGACTCAAGGTCGTGATGGACCGTTGCCCCGCAATCGAGATTCGCCGGCTCGATCTGGTGCCCGTTACGCAGCAATAGGGCTTTCCACCGTCTGCGGGCCCCTCTATCAGCGGGCCATGATGCGCAGATGGCGACAGCGGCGGGAAGGCGGTTCGGGTATCAACCGCCGGACATTGCTGGTCGGCGGGGGCGCTGCCGCGGGCCTGCTGATAGCATGGGGCGCATGGCCGCGCAGCTATCGGCCCAGCCTCAATGTCGCGCCCGGCGAAAGGGTGTTCGACGCCTTCCTCAAGATCGACCGCGCCGGCCAGATCATCGTCATCGTGCCACAGACGGAAATGGGCCAGGGCATCACCACCGTGCTGCCGCAGATACTGGCCGACGAGCTTGGCGCCGACTGGCGCACCGTCGCCGTGCAGAGCGCCCCCGTCAGTCCGCTCTACGCCAACAGGCCGCTCGCGCGGGAATGGCTGTCCAGCGACGCGACGCGGCTGGCCGGGGGGCTGGGCGACTGGGCGCTCGATGAATATGCCACCCGCGGCGCGCTGATGCTGACCGGATCGGGGACCTCGCTGCCGGCATTCCACGACGCCTATCGCGATGCCGGCGCAGCGGCGCGGGTGCTGCTGTGCAAGGCGGCGGCGGCCCGCTGGGGTGTGCCGTGGGAAAGCTGCGACATTGCCGATGGCATCGTCACCGACGGCGGCCAGCGCAAATTGCGCATAGCCGACGTCGTGGAAGCGGCCGCCGACCAGTCGCTGCCCGATATTTTGCCCTATCGGCAGGGGCAGGACGGGCGGCTGCTGGGGCAGGACCTGCCCCGGCTGGATACCCCCTCGAAGATCGATGGTAGCCATAATTTCGCCGCGGATATCCGCTTGCCGGACATGGTGTTCGCCTCGATCCGCCAGGGGCCGATCGGCGACGCGCGGCTGACGAAGCTGGACGAGGCGGCGGCAAGGAAAGTCACTGGCTTCCTCTCCTTCGTGCGCCAGGACCGCTGGGTCGCGGCAGTGGGGACCAACTGGTGGGCCGCCAACAAGGCGCTCGATCTGGCCGACCCCGTCTTTGCACTGAACGGCAGGCCGGTCGATAGTGGGACGATCGACGAGGCGCTGGAAGCGGCCTTCGCCGGATCTGCGGCGCGGCGCCTTCTTTCGGCGGGCGACTTGTCCCATGTGTTCGACGGCGCGACGATCGTCGCCAGCGAATATCAGGTTGGGCCGGGGTTGCATCTGGCGATCGAGCCGCCCTGCGCGACCGCGCGTGTCACCGATGAGGGCGCGGAGGTCTGGATCGCGACCCAGGCGCAGGGGCTGGCGCGGGCGGCGGTGGCCGATGCGCTGGGGCTGGCCGAGGCATCGGTCACCATCTACCCGCTCCACGCCGGCGGTTCCTTCGGGCGCGCGATGGACGTGGATGCCGGGGTGCAGGCGGCGCTGATCGCGCAGGCAATGGGGAGGCCTGTCCAACTGCTCTGGTCCCGGCTGGAGGATGTGATCCACGACCGGCCGAGCGCGCCCGCCCATGCCCGCATGGCCGCCAAGCTGGGCCGCAACGGCGCGATCGACGGCTGGCTGGCGAAGGTGGCGACGCCGTGCGGCATGACCCAGACCTGGTCGCGGATTGCGGACGGCGCCCTGCCGCACGAGGCGGCGGCCGACGCGGCGAACGCGGCGACGCCGCTGGCCATCGCCGGCATGGAGCTGCCCTATGCCGTCGCCAACTGGGCGGTCGATCATTATCCCGTGGATGTGGGCCTGCCGATCGGCTTTGTACGCGGCAACGCGCGCCAGCACGGCGCCTTCATCACGGAAAGCTTCATCGACGAACTGGCCCGGCAGGCAGGGATAGAACCCATGTCCTTCCGCATTCAGATGCTTGGCGGCCGACCGCGGCTGGCCCATTGCCTGACTACGGCGGCGGCGCTCGGCGGCTGGCAGGGGGGCATTGCCGGCAGCGGGCAGGGCCTGGCCATCCACATGGCGGAAGGGTCGTTCGCCGCCGTCCTTGCCGAGGCCAGCATCGAGGGGAGCCGGCTGAGCGTAACCCGACTGGTCGCGGCGGTTGATGGGGGCGACCATGTCAATCCGGATATCGCCCAGCAGCAGGTGGAAAGCGGACTGATCTACGGACTTGCACTGGCGATGGGCGCTTCGGTGCCCTATGCAGGCGGCCTGCCGGCGCGCGCGATCATGGGGCGGATGGGTCTGCCGACCCTCGCCGATATCGGCGAGGTCACGGTGGAGCTGATCCGCAGCACGGCCGAGCCCACCAGCGTGACCGACGTCGCTGCCTTGCCGGTCGCCGCCGCCATCGCCAATGCGCTGTTCACCGTTACCGGGCAGCGTTTTCGAAGCCTGCCCCTCCTGTTCCAAGGCTGACCCATGGCCCCCGTCGGCATACTCATCATCAACCTCGGAACGCCCGATGCGCCCGATGCGCCGGCGGTGCGGCGCTATCTGCGCGAATTCCTATCCGACCGCCGCGTCGTCGAGATCCCGCAGCTACTGTGGCAACCGATCCTGCGCGGTGTGATCCTGCCGACCAGACCGAAAAAATCCGCCTACGCCTACAATCTCGTCTGGACCGACAAGGGCTCGCCGCTCGCGGTCTATACCCGCGCGGTCGCCGAGGGGCTGCAGGCGCAGCTGGGCGAAGGCGTGCTCGTCGATTGGGCGATGCGCTACGGCAATCCGAGCATCGACAGCAGGCTTAAGGCGATGATCCAGGCTGGATGCGAGCGCATCCTGCTTGCCCCGCTCTACCCGCAATTTTGCGCGGCGACGACGGCGACGGCGCTGGACGCGGCATTCGCTACGCTGGCGACGCTGCGCAGCCAGCCCGCGATCCGTACGTTGCCGCCCTATCCGACTGATCCGGCCTATATCGACGCGCTCGCCGCCTCCACCCGCGCGCAACTGGCCGCGCTCGACTTCCTCCCCGATCTGCTGGTCGCCAGTTTCCACGGAATGCCCGAGCGGACGCGGGCGCTTGGCGACCCCTATTTCGACCAGTGCGTGGCGACCACGCAGGCGCTGGAAGCGGCACTGGGCCGGCCGGTCCGGCTCACCTTCCAGTCGCGCTTCGGGCGGGCCAAATGGCTCGAGCCGGCGACCGACACGACATTGGTTGCGCTGGCGCGGGAGGGCGTCGCCGGCGTCGCTGTCCTGACGCCCGGCTTCGCGACCGACTGCCTGGAGACGCTGGAGGAAATCGCCATCCGGGCAGGCGAGGATTTCCGCGCCGCAGGGGGCAGGAATTTCGCGCATATCAGTTGCTTGAACGCCTCATCGGACGCTATGACCATGTACGGGCAACTTATAAGCCGCGAACTGGCAGGTTGGGTTTAGGACAGGTTGCAGCGATTGAAAGGCAGGCGGATATGAGCAGGGTAGCGGTGGTGACCGGCGGGACGCGCGGCATCGGGGAAGCCGTCAGCATCATGCTCGACGCACTGGGGTTCAGGGTCGCCGCCAATTATGGCGGCAATGACGACAAAGCCCGCGCCTTCACCGCCGAGACCGGCATCGCCGCCTTTCGCTGGGACGTGGGCGATCATGAGGCGACACTGGAAGGATGCGCCCGGGTCGAACAGGAAATCGGCCCGATCGACATCGTCGTCAACAATGCCGGCATCACCCGCGACGGCGTGCTAGCCAAGATGAGCTTCGACGACTGGAACGATGTCATGCGCATCAACCTGGGCGGCTGCTTCAACATGTCCAAGGCCTGCTTTCCCGGTATGCGCGAGCGTGGCTGGGGCCGCATCGTTAATATCGGGTCAGTGAACGGCCAGTCGGGCCAGTACGGCCAGGTTAATTATGCCGCCGCCAAGTCGGGCATCCACGGCTTCACCAAGGCACTGGCCCAGGAAGGCGCGAAGTTCGGCATCACCGTGAACGCGATCGCGCCCGGCTATATCGACACCGACATGGTCGCCGCCGTTCCCGCGACCGTGCTGGAAAAGATCGTCGCCAAGATACCCGTCGGGCGTCTCGGCAACGCCTCGGAAATCGCGCGCGGCGTCGCCTTCCTGTGCAGCGAGGAGGCTGCTTTCATCACTGGCAGTACCTTGTCGATCAACGGCGGCCAGCACATGTACTGATGGCTGACGCCGTCGATCCTGCCGACGATCCCGTCGGCGCGACCTCAACCGTCTTTGCCCGCCCGGTCAAGCGGAGCGTAACCATCGCCGGACATCAGACGGCGATCAGCCTTGAGCCGCTCTTCTGGGAAGCATTGCGCTTGGCTGCGGCGGCCGCCGATCTGCCCGTCAACGCGCTTGTCGCGCGCATAGACCTCGCCCGCATGGCGAGCATCGATCCGCCTGGCCTTGCTACCGCCATCCGCTGCTGGCTGTACGATCGGGCCGCTCGGAGTAATAATAATTAGTCGCAATAACATTGACACTAAGAACGATTCGCAATAGCGGGTTCCCAACATCGAAAGGGGATCACGCCGTCATGCCGAAAATCTCGTCCGCACCTTCCTTTCTTGCGCTAAGCTGCGTAGGCGCGCTTGCGCTGGGCGCCGCGGCCCACGCGCAGGACG
The DNA here is from genome assembly GCA_040508785.1 of Sphingobium sp. Classification (GTDB taxonomy): domain Bacteria; phylum Pseudomonadota; class Alphaproteobacteria; order Sphingomonadales; family Sphingomonadaceae; genus Sphingobium. The sequence goes on along the minus strand of JBEVME010000027.1, from coordinate 2,387 downwards.
AGCAGGGACCCAAGCTGGGCGGCATGACCGTCACTGACACGGCGATCGACGAGTCCGAAATCAAGGTCGAAAAGCCGGAATCGCCGAAATATGTGCGCCCGCTGCTAGATACGCCCCAGACGATCACGGTCATCGGCAACCAGACGATCAGGAAGCAGAACCTGCTGACGTTGCGCGACGTGCTGTCGACGGTTCCAGGTATCACCTTCGGCGCCGGTGAGGGCGGCGGTGGCTATGGCGACAGCATCAACCTGCGCGGACAGACTGCGAGCAGCGACATCAGCATCGACGGTGTCAGGGACAGCGCGCAATATAGCCGCACCGACCCGTTCAACCTGGAGCAGATCGAGGTCACCAACGGCGCCAACTCCGTCTATGCCGGATCGGGTTCGATCGGCGGCAACATCAACCTCGTCACCAAGCGTCCCTCGGCTGACGACTCCACGCTGGTTCAGGCCGGTATCGGCACGTCCGACTATTATCGCGCCACCATCGACAGCAATGTCCGCGTCAATGATCTGGTCGCCGTGCGTCTCAACGCCATGTATCATGAAAATAACGTGCCTGCCCGGCAGGTCGATCGTTACGAGCGCTGGGGCGTGGCGCCCTCGGTCAAGCTGGGCGTGGAGGGCGATACTTCTCTGACGCTGCTCTACACGCATCAGGAAGATGAGAATACGCCGCTCTACGGCGTGCCTTACTATAACAACGCATTTTACAGCGGCCCGCTGCCGGGCGTGCCTTACAGTGCCTATCTCGGCTACAAGAATGTCGATCGGCAGGACCAGACGATCGACCAGGCGACCGCGATCTTCGAGCATCGCTTCAGCGATACTGTGTCGGTACGCAATCTCAGCCGCTGGCAGCGCGTCGAGCAGGAACTGGTGGTCGATCCGCCACAGGGCGGCACCTATTGCCTTGCCAACGGTACGACCCAGACGGGTGCGGTCTGCACCACGCCGGGCATCTACACACCCGGCGGACCGCGCGGGAGCTACCGTTTCTCGGAAAACCAGACCCTCTATACGCAGACGGACCTGACCTTCAACATTCCGGGCGGTCACTCGCTCGTCCTGGGCGCTTCGGCCATGCAGGAAGATTATGATCTCGACAGCGGCAACGTCTTCCGCAATGTCGGGGGCGCTCTGCCCAACCCGGCGCTGCCTCCGATCGTGATCGGCGTGCCGGCCGACTATAGCGGTCCGTATAACCCAATCCGCACCCAGCGTCAGGAAGGTGAGCTTTCCAATTTCGCGGTCTACGCCTTCGGCGCTGCCAAGATCGTCGAGGGGCTGGAGCTCAACGCAGGCGCCCGTTACGAATATAACGACGCCAAATTCCGTACCGATGCGATCACGACGCCGGCGACGGGTGGCGTGTATACGGCCGGCGTCGACCAGATCGCGAAGGACGAACTATTCTCCTATCGCATCGGGCTGGTCTACAAGCCGGTCGAAAATGCCAGCCTCTACGTCGCCTACGGCAATTCGAAGAACCCGACCGCGACATCGGTCCGCGCGGGTTGCGGTCTTGCGAGCGCTGCGACCCTGGGCAACAGCCCCTGCGAAGCGAAGCCTGAGCAGGCGGTCAATTACGAGATCGGCGGCAAGATCGATCTGGTCGATGGCAAGCTGCAGCTGACCGCGTCGCTGTTCCGCAACGAGCGGACCAATTATCGCGTCACCGCCAATGATCCGTTCATCGGTACATTGCCGGTCAATGACGGCCGTAACCGGGTCGATGGCATCACTCTGGGCGCATCGGGCAACATCACGCCGGAATGGACGATCTTCGCCAACTATACCTATCTCAAGAGCAAGGTCCTCCAGAGCGTGTCGAACGCCTGCCTCAACGATCCTGGCCGCCTGGTCAGCACGACCACAGGGACACCGCCCGTCACCACGATCACCAATCCCTGCGGGAACAATGCGTTGGTACCCGATCCGCAGCGGGGGCAAGAACTGACCAACACGCCGAGACATTCGGGCAGCATCTTCACGACCTACAATCTGCCCTTCGGTCTGCAGGTAGGGTACGGCCTTAACTATCAGGGCAGCTTCCTGCTCAACAATCGTGCGCTCGCCGCGCCACTGGTGCTGACGAGCACGGCGATTGCGCCCACCTATCGGACGAATAGCTATCTGACCCACCGCGCGATGCTGTCCTACACCTTCTTCGAGAAGCTGACGGCGCAACTCAACGTGCAGAACTTCACCAACAAGAAATATTATACCAGCATCCGCAACAATGGCTGGGCCAATCCGGGCGAGGGGCGCTCCTGGGTTCTGACGCTGGGCTATCAACTGTAACGCCCACCCTATTCCCCCGGCACCGTCCCTTGCCGGGGGATAGCGGGCGGGCGGCGATCGCCACCTCCTCGGGGAGCG
>JBEVME010000017.1:0-15993 GCA_040508785.1 Sphingobium sp. | reverse complement strand
CTATTTAGGGAATGAATCCTTACATTGAATGGTTCGCTGGACTGATCGCTATATCCGGCCTGCGCCTAAAAGATCGTTATAAAACAACAATATATGTGTAAGATGGCCAGAATGGTTGGGAAATTTGACCACTAATCATTTTAGTGATTGCATCGTCTTATGGCCTGCGTCACCTTCAATCCCAATAACTATCTCATGAACGAGAAGGGGAGAGGCTATGTTTCGAAAAGGCCATATGCTGCGCGCGTCGAGCGTACTCGCAACGGCAATGTGGATGCTCCACGCGGCCCAGGCGGCCGAGCCGGCCAGCGGTGCAGCGGTGGATGCGCGGGCGGATGACGCTGTCCAGCCCGGCCAGCCCGCAGGCGCCGGCGCGCCGACGATGGAAGAAATCGTCGTCACTGCCCGACGTCGCGAAGAAGCCCTGCAGGACGTGCCGATCACGATAACGGCGCTCACCGCCGAGGCGCTTGCCAGCCAGAATGTGACCAGCTCGATCGAGCTCAGCAAATCGACGCCCAGCCTCACGGTCGTCCGCTCGGCGCAGGGTGGCAACAACACCTATGTCCAGCTTCGCGGCATCGGAGGGTCCGAAACCCTGTTCGGGCAGGACCAGACGGTCGGGATCTATGTCAACGAGGTTCCGCAGGCACGGCAGGAAGGCGGTAACCTTCAATTTTTCGATCTGCAGAATGTGCAGATACTCTACGGGCCGCAGGGCACCCTGTTCGGCCGCAACTCGGTTGCCGGCGCGATCGTCTACCAGACCAATCGCCCCACCGACAAACTGGAGGGCAGCGCCGAGGTCGAGCTTGGCAATTATGCGACCCGATGGTTCACCGGCATGATCAACGTGCCCGTGGCGCAGGGCCTGTCGATCCGCGGCGCGGTCCAGATCAAGCGCCGGCACGGCTTCATCACCGAAGTGAACAGCGGCGAGGATCTGGGCAACCAGAATTCCAACAGCTGGCGCATCTCCGTCCGGGCGGAGCCTGCCGAGGGCATCCGCAACGACCTCATCATCAGCGGCTTCGATTCGAATGAGACCTATCTTGGCGGCGCTGTGTTCGGGGCAAAGGCCATATCGGCGCCCGCCTGCAGCTTCTCGCCGCTCAACCCCCTCGCGTCGCAAGCCAATCCGGCCTGCTATTACGGACCTGGCGCTCCGTTTCCCGCCTTTCTGGTCGCGATCGGAGCCATGCCGCCCGCAGTGGCGGCTGCTTATGCGTCCTATCCCAGCGTGGCGACGGTCATCGCCCAGAACAACGCATTGGGGAAAAAGGGAATCGCGCTCACCACCGTGCCGGTTGCCAAGGATCGCAGCTTTTCCATCACCGACATCCTCGAGGTCGATCTGGGCAGCGATCTCGTCATGCGAGGCATATTCGGCTATCGCGATCTGAAGGCGCGATCGCTCCAGTCGGGCGCAGGCTACGCGCTTCCAGTGTTCGATGCGGCCGGCGGCACCGACGGCGATCAGTACAGCGGCGAGGTCCAGCTGCAGGGTTCGCTGTTCGCGAACCAGCTCGATTTCACGGCCGGCGCCTTCTACTTCCAGGAATCGGGCAGCAACTTCTCGGGCGCGCGGGCCTTCGCATTTTCGACCAGCCAGTCCTTTTCGCCGATGTCAAATGGCGCGGTCGAAAACAAGTCGACCTCGCTCTACGCCCAGACGACCTTCCGGCCATCGGGCTTCGATCGATTCAGCCTGACGACCGGCCTGCGATATACCTGGGACCGCCGCCAACTGACGGTCACCAGCGGAACCTACCCGGTCAACGGCTTCGAGCTAGGCACACAGACCGCCTGCAGCCTCATCAATCCGGCTGGCGGGGGGACACTACCGCTCGCCAGTTGCTCGCTGTCGTCCGCTGCAAAGTTTGACACGCCGACCTGGCTTGTCACGGCGGACTATAAGCTGTTCGAGGACACGCTGGTCTATGCCACCTACAGCCGGGGCTATCGCAGCGGCGGCTTCAACGTGCGTTCGATATTCCAGCCCAATCCCTTCGGTCCGGAAACAGTCGACAATTATGAGATCGGCATCAAGTCGACGATCAGGCTGGGCGACGTGCCCCTGCGCCTGAATGCGGACTATTGGCGGTTCGACTATAAAAATATTCAATCCGTCGCTGTCGTCGCCATTCCAGGCACCAGCCCGGTCCAGACGACGACCGACATCGTCAATTCCGACACGCTGAAGCTGGAGGGGGCGGAGGTCGATATCTCGATCGAGCCGGCCAGGGGTCTGACCCTGCGCGGATTCCTCGGCTATGTCAGCGGCCATTATCCCACGTTCAAGGCCGGTGGTGTCACCTACACGGACGTAGAGTATGGCGCGTCGAAGATCAGCTGGGGTGCCAATCTAGGCTATGAGACCGATCTGGGATCGATTGGCCGACTGAACCTGAGCGCCAATTATTCGCGGCGGACCGGCTCGCTCAACACGGTGGTGCCGAGCGCTCCGCAGATCCGTTCCGAGACGCTGGGGTCCGCGAACTTCCGGGTCGGGCTTTCCGAGATCGGCGGGACGGGCTTCAGCCTTGCCGCCTTCGCGCGCAATGTCGGCGATGCCTTCAAGGCCATTCCCGTCCCCGGTACCAACCTCGTCACTGGCGGGACGGCGGTCAACTATACCGAGCCGACCTATTATGGCGTGGACATAGGATTCAAATTCTGAGGCGGGAAGCGGGCCGGCGGACAAACGCCGCAGGGTAAGCCTGCTGTCCGACCGCTGGCCCGGGCGATGGGCAACGCGGCGCGGCGCTGATCCTGCCGCAGCGGCGACGGATCAGGACGTGGTTTTGTGAAACAATCAAACGAAGAGGATGTCATGATGACCGGAAATCCCAAATATCTGCGCGTGGCGGGCGCCGCCATTCATCTCCTCGCGAGCGCCAGCCTCCTCTGTTCGGGCATCGCCGCTGCGAAGTCGCCGGCCCCCATTGTCAGCACCAGCAGAGGCGCGGTTGAGGGCGTGGTCGAAGACGATGTCACGGTCTTCAAAGGCATTCCCGTGGGCGAGGCGCCAGTGGGACCCTTGCGCTGGAAGGACGCCAGGCCAGTGAAAAGCTGGGCCGGCGTTCGCAAGGCAGACAGCTACGCCCCGCCCTGTATGCAGACGCCATCGCCGCTGATGGGCAGCACAAAGCCCAGCGAAGATTGCCTTTACGTCAATGTCTGGACCAAGAGCGCGGATGCCAAGGCCAAACGCCCGGTGATGGTCGTCATCTATGGCGGTGGTTTCACGGCGGGGTCCGCGTCACCGCCACAGACCGACGGCGCGCCTCTCGCGCGCAAGGATGTTGTCGTCGTTGCGCTGCCATATCGCGTCGGCACGCTCGGCTACATGGCGCATCCCGAACTGACGAAGGAATCGCCCCATCGCAGTTCGGGCAATTACGCCATGTCCGACCTGGTGCTCGGGCTGGAATGGGTGAAGGCGAACGCGGAACAATTCGGTGGCGATCCTGGCAAGGTGACCATCTACGGCTGTTCGGCGGGCGGCCATATGTCGAGCTATCTGATGACGTCGCCGCCGGCCGCCAATCTGTTCCAGCGCGCGATCCCCGAAAGCGGCGCGGCCTTCATGCGCAACGCGCTCAACACCAACATGGCCTCGCTGGCCGACAATGAGCGGATCGGCCTCGCCATCCAGAAGAAGCTGGGTGCGGCGTCGCTGGCGGAGATGCGCGCGATCCCCGCAGAAAAGATCGTGGCGGCGCAGGCCGCCGGCGGGGAAGGCGATATCTATACCATGGCGCTGCCCAGCGTGGACGGATATTATATCCCGCTGGAACCCTATGAGGCATTCGCGGCCGGCAAATATAACAAGGTCGAGATGATCACCGGCTGGGGATCGAACGAGGGTGGCGTCTTCAAGCCGATGTGGGACCGCATCTCGACGCCGGCGAGTTTCAACAAGCTGGCCGGGGTGATCGCGCCCGGCAATCTCGCCGCGTTCACGGCCGCCTACCCACATGCCACCGACGCCGAAGCCCGCAGTTCCGCGATCAAGTTCGTCGGCGACAATCTCTTCGGTTATCATAACTGGAAGCTGGCGCAGGAAACGGTCCGGGGGGGCGAACCCACCTGGGTTTATCATTATGAGCGCCATACCAGCAGTCCCATCTTCAAGATGCTGGGGGCCGGCCTGCCGGAAAATGAGCTGGCAGGGCTCCACTGCGGCAACGATCCCTACAACAATAATATGATCAAGGCGGGCCTCTGGTTCGGCGAGCCGACCGAGAGCGATCGCAAGCTGGGCGAGACGATGAGCGACTATTGGGTCAATTTCGCGCGCACGGGCAATCCCAACGGTCCCGGAGTTCCGGAATGGCCGCGCTATGATGGCACGCCCGCAGGCAAGGTGCTGCGCATGAACGAGGAGCTTTCGATCGGTACGCTGCCCAGCGACAGCCGGATGCGGATGCTCGACGACGTGAACAAGACCCAGCGCGCCGTGGCCAAATAGGGCGGGTCGCCAAGCGCGTTTCGACTGTCGTCCGCGCATCCTGCGCCGCGGCGGCTGGCAAGGGGGGGAACCGGCGGGCTATCCCGCCGGTTCTGCCGGCCAAAGGAGATTGCGCATGTACCAGCAGAAGGAAGATGGCGAGACGGTAACCCATGTATCGACCGAGGAGGTGAGGAGTGGGTCGTCTACCCATGTCACCCGCTATGTCCTGGGCATCAGCCTTGTTCTCGCGATCATCGTTCTGGCGCTGACGCTGGCCGGCGGTTTCTGGAAGACCGACGAGACCGGAGCCGACAATGTCCAGCAGGTCGCGCCGGCGCAGTCCACTAACGAATAGGATCGATCGGCGAAGCGTGCGTCCATTTCAGCTCGTCAGGCCAAGCTGCGCGATCCCGACAGGATGACGTCGACCGCGTCGGTGATGAACCCCTCGGCCTTATCCATCATCTGCTCACGCAGCGCGGCCGGCGTCGATCCGATATGGTTCAGGATCGCGCCCACCAGCAGGTCCATGATGAGTCCGGGGCCGGCGCGCGCGGGCAACTCGCCCCTGTCGATCGCGCGGCGGACGATATGTCGGCCCAGGCGCACCAACTCCTCGCGATAGGGATTGGCGATGGCGGCCACGGCGTCATGCCGCCGTGCGTCGGCACGCAACTGCAGGGCGACCTCGCCGTGGCGTCCCGCATAAAGGCCGAAAGTCAGATGCCCCAGCGCGAGCATGTCGGCGCGTGCGTCGCCATGATCGATCGCGCGCACCCGATCCCACCTAGTCCGCAGGATTGCCTGTAGCAGCGCCTCGCGCGATGGCCAGCGGCGGTAGAGCGCGTCTCGCCCGACGCCCGCTTCTCGCGCGACGGCTTCGAAATTGAACCCGGCCCAGCCCTGTGCTGCATAGACGTCCAGCGCGGATGCGAAGATGCGCTCCTCGATCGCGGGGTTGCGCGGGCGGCCGCGCCGCGTCGGCGATGAGTCGGGGAGGGGCAAATCTTCGGCTTGCATGGAACGGGATGCCTATTTACCTATGGCCATCGTCTGAAAATACACGAAGACGCGATATCATGGGTGACGGCCGCGCAAAAGGTGGGGTCGCCCGATATGTATATATACGGGAGACGGGGATTTGAGCGGCGCGCTTTCGGGGCTGGTGGTGATCGATCTGGCGGAGCGCGCGCTCATCGCCGGCCATATGCTGGCACAGCTGGGCGCGCACGTTACGCAGGTCCGCTCACACGCAAGGGCGGCGGACGCGCGGCCGGATTTCGCCTGGCTGGCCTATGGCGCGGGCAAGCGGCTGGCGCTGCTGGATCTCGACGATGCGGACGACCGGGGCAGGCTCGCGGCCCGGATCGCAACGGCGGACATATTGCTCGAAAGCGAGGCGCCGGGCAGGATGGACGCGCTGGGTCTTGGATTTGATGCGCTCCGCGCCGCCAATCCCGGCCTGATCCATGTGTCGATCACTCCTTTTGGCAGCAGCGGGCCGAAGGCGCACTGGCGCGAAAGCGACCTTATCCTGTGGGCGGCCGGCGGGCCGCTGTTGCCCAGCCGCGACGGCGACCGGGCCCCGCTGAGGATCAGCGTGCCGCAGGCGTGGCGCCACGCGGGTGCCGATGCGGCGGGCGGGGCACTGATCGCGCACTATGCCCGGACCCGATCGGGCCTTGGGCAACATATCGACATTTCGGTGCAGCAGAGCGTCACACAGGCGACGCTCGCGGCGACCATCGCCGACGCCGTCGGGCATGAACATTTCAGCTTCGGCACCCCGTCGAAGAAAGCGCTCGACCTCAGCGGCAGCGGCGCACGGACGCGTCGGTCGAAATGGCCCCTCGCCGACGGCCTGCTGGAAATGCATCTCGGCCTCGGCCACGCGTCCGGCGACAAGACCAATAATTTCTTCGCCTGGATGCGCGAAGAGGGCGCCCTGCCTGAACGGCTGCACGGCTGGAATTGGGTTACGATGCCCGCCGCGCTGTCCAGCGGCGAGATATCCGACGAGGATATGGAGGAAGCGCGGGCCGCCGTGGCGGCTTTCCTGGTCACCAAGCCCAAGGCGATCATCGTCGAAGAGGCGATGCGGCGGAGGATCATGATGGCGCCGGTCTATACGACGCAGGATCTGGTCGACAGCCCGCATCACGCAGCGCGCGGCTTTTTCCAAAGGGTGGACCATTCGCCCGCCGCATCGGTGCCGTCTGCGCCCTCCATATTGCTGCCGGGCGATTTCGCGCAGGGTATGGCCGAAGGGTTCGCGCCGCCTGCACCGGCCCCGGACAAGGAGGCAGAAGCGCCGCCGCCGTCCGCCCGCGTGGGCGCGGCGGGTGGCGATGCCGGTCTTGCCGCGCCATTCGCCGGCCTCAAAATCCTCGACCTCGCGTGGGTGGTTGCTGGGCCGGCGATCGGGCGCGTGCTGGCCGATTATGGCGCGACGGTCGTGCGGGTCGAATCATCGAAGCGGGTCGACACCGCCCGCGCCATGGGTCCTTTTCCAAACGGCAGGCCCGACCTCGACCGGTCCGGCTGCTACGAAACCTATAATGCCGGCAAGCTGGGGCTTGCGCTGGACCTCGCCCGCGAAGAAGCGCGCGTGGTGATACGCGATCTGGTCGCCTGGGCGGATGTCGTGATCGAAAGCTTCGCGCCGGGCCAGATGGAACGATGGGGTCTGGGCTATGCCGCGCTCAAGACGATCAAGCCCGACATCGTCATGCTCAGCACGTCGCTGATGGGACAAAGCGGCCCTTATGCCGCCTTTGCGGGGTTCGGCAATATCGGCGCGGCCATGTCCGGTTTTCAGGCGCTCGTGGGCTGGCCCGATGCGCCGCCGATCGGGCCGTTCGGACCCTATACCGATTATGTAGGTCCCCGCTTCGGGCTGGTCGCCCTCCTCGCTGCGCTGAAGCGGCGTCGGGATACCGGCGAGGGCGCGTGGCTCGACGTGTCGCAGGCGGAAGCCGGAATCCAGTTCCTGGCCCCGGAGATTGCGGAATATTCGGTCAGTGGCCATGTTGCGCAGGTGATCGGCAATCGGGACCGGACCATGGCCCCGCACGGCGTCTTCCAATGCGCGGGCGAGGACCGGTGGATCGCCATTGCCATCGCCAACGATGAGGACTGGGCGCGCCTGGCGCCGCTGATCGGCGGCGAGGCGCTGGAGCCAGGCTTCGCGACGCTGCCCACGCGCCTTGCCGAGCAGGATCGGCTGGAGCGGATATTGTCGGACTGGACGGCGGGCCAGCGCGTGGAGGATCTGGAGGCGAGGTTGCAGACTGCGGGCATCGCGGCGCATCGTGCGTCCAGCAGCGCTGATATGGTGGCTGACCCGCAGCTCATCGATCGCGGTCAGTTCGTGCGCCTGCCCCATGAGGGCGGCGGGGAGAGCGTGGTCGAGGCTTCCCGCTTCGCCCTTTCGCGTACGCCCGCCGTCTATCGCGGGACGGCGCCCAGCTTCGGCCGCGATAACCGCATCGTTCTGGCGGATATATTGGGATATGACGACGTGCACATCGACCGCCTCGGCGCGGCCGGAATCCTGGTCTAAGGAAGGAAAGTCTGGTGGAAGACTGGAAGGAGGCCTGGGCGCCGGTGATCGCGCTGATCGGGCAGGACATCAGCAAGGGCGAGGCGAGGCCAGGGATCGACCGGGTCGAGGCAGGGGCGATCCGCCGCTATCTCGAACCGCTCGAATTCGATTGCCCGCTCCATTATGATGCCGACGTCGCCCGCGCCCAGGGACATGGCGATATCGTCGCGCCCTACACCGCGATCTCAACCTTCGCGATGCCGGCCTTCTGGGCGCCCGGACAGACCTTGTTCGCCAGCGACGAGCGCGATGCGCAGCCCGCCAAATCCACGGTAAAGCCCCCGTTCCCGCCGGGTACGCCGCCAGTGACCGGCTATTTCGCGACCGACATGGGGGTCGAATATCTGCGGCCGGTGATCGTTGGCGAGCGGCTTTCGCGGCGGGGCAACCGGCTGCTTGCCTGCGAACCGAAGGAAACGAAGGTGGGGCGGGGCGCTTTCATCAAGACCGAGTCAACCATTTACGACGAGGCGGGCGAAGCGGTCGCTCGCTATTTCGTGAACGTATTCCTGTATAACCCGCATCCGGAGAATGGCCGATGACGCGCAGCTGGGATGAAGCGGCGGTCGGCGACGCGATCGGCCCGGTCGCCTTTCCGATCACGGTCTATCGGCTGGTGGTGGCGGCCGGAGCGAACCGCGATTTCAATTCGATCCATCACAACAGCGAATATGCCAAGGCAAGCGGCGCGCCGGAAATGTATGCCAACATGCTGTTCCTGCAGGGCATGTGGGAACGCGCCGTGCGCGACTATATCGGCGTCGGCGGCACTATCCGCCGGCTGGCGGGCTTCCGGATGAAGAGCTTCAACTGCGCCGGCGAGACGGTCGTCGTGAAGGGCGAACTGGTGCGCAAGTGGAAGGAGGACGGCGTGGGGTTCGCCGAAATCAGCATCTGGTCCGAAAATGGCGACCGCATTTCGGTCGGGCCAGGGATGATGACCGTCACCTTGCCATGAGCGCGCCTACCAGTCGCCCTCCCGCGCGACCGCTTCGCGCATCGGGCGCAGGCCCAGGAAGAACAGCAGGGCGGTGACAGGGCCCAATATGCCGAAGGTCCATGTCAGCGCGAGCCCGATGCTCGCGTCGCTGGCGTAGACATGCTCGGTAAGGAAGCCGACGATTGCGGGGCCCAGCGTCATGCCGAGCAGGGCGGTGCTCATCAGGTAGAGCGCGGACACCCGCCCGCGCAGATGCGGCGGCGTCGCGACTTGGATCGCCGAGGCGCCGATCGCGCCCATGTTCAGAGGAAAGATGATGATGAGCGATGCGGCGAAAAACAGGGCAGGCGTGGGCGCCAGATAGGTCGCTATGCCAAATAGCCCCATCACGACCCCGCTGACCGCATAATAGCGGAAATGGGCGTCGCGCTGACCCCGCGCGAACATCCAGTCGACGACACGCCCGCCAATGAGCAGCGCTGAAATGCCCGTCACCAGGCCAAAGGCGCCAAGCGCATAACCGGCCTGCTGCACGGTCCAGCCATAGGTACGGATCAGGAAGGTAGGGTTCCAGGCCAGCCGGGCATAGACCAGGCCCATGACCAGGGAAAAACCCAGTATCTGGCAGAAATAGAAGGCCTTGCGCGTGCTCATGAAGCGGAAGACCTCTCCCCATCCGACGCTGCTGCCCGCCGGCCGCTTGCGGACCGGTTCGTGGATGAATATCGCCAGCGCGGCCAGGACGAAACCTGGCAGTGCCGTCAGGACGAAGGCGAAGCGCCAGGCTTCGAGGCGTCCCAACAGGGGCACGGTTACGCCGTCCGCCGCCGCGTGCAGGATATAGCCGCCGATCGCCAGCGAGCCTTCCGCGCCGAGGGTCGCACCGACCATGAAGACGCCGAGCGCGAACGTAAGGCGGCGCTTGGGAAACAGGTCCGACAATATGGAATAGGCTGCCGGCGCGAGCGCCGCTTCGCCGGCCCCGACGAAGATCCGCGCGATCAATATCTGATTGTAGCTGGTGGCCAGTCCTGACGCCATGGCGGCGCAGGACCAGATGAACACGCCGCCCATGATGATCCAGCGACGCGGAAAGCGATCCACCGCCATGCCGAGCGGAAGGGCGCAGAGCGCATAGAGGACGGCGAAAGCGAAGCCCTGGAGCAGGCTCATCTCGAAGTCGCCGACGCCGAATTCGGCGCGTATGGGCTTTACCATCAGCGATATGATCTGCCGGTCGAGATAGGCCGTCGCGAACAGAAGCATGAGGATGATAGTGCTGGTCCAGGCGAGCAGCGGTGCGGGAAAGCGCTCCGGTTCGCCCCGTCCCTCTCCGGCGATCTCATCCTGCGTCGGTGCCAGGGCCATGAACTCTCCTCTCCGCCATCGCCGTTTTCGGCTGTTCGCTTAACGTTAGCGATTTAAGATCAATCCGAAAGCTATTTATTATGCTCGTTGGCGCCCACCCCATCAGGCCAGCTGGAGGGGTGTCCGCACGCCTACCTCGAGCGAGTTGATCTCGTGCAGCCGGTCGAGATATTGGCGCAGATAGGCGTACCAGATGTCGGCGGCGGCATCGCCGTCCCCAGCCTCGATCAGGGCGATCATGTCCTCTTTCATGCGTATCGCGGCGAGGAAGCGGCTTCCCTGTTCGGGATCCTGCGGCAAGGCCAGCGACAGTTTCGACAATTGCATGTCGGCGATCTCGCCGATCACGAGGCACAGCAGACGAAGCGATTCGCTGCCGCAATTTCGCACCAGCAGTTCGCGGAAAGCGCGGCCGCGCCGGTAGAAGGTCGGGCGATCATGGACGATGAAGCGCTGCGACGCAGCGTTTTGGGCCAGTTGCGACAATATCTCCCGATCGCCATATTTGGCGAAAGACCGGACGGCGGCCGGCTCGATCGTCATGCGTGTCTCGAACACTTCGGTGATGGTGGCATTGCGCATTTGCAGGAACACGCCCGCGAATAACGCGATCCGGCCGGGATCGGGTGGAATCACTCGCGCGCCGCCCTTGTTGCCGCGCTGGATCTCCAGCAATCCCTCCGACTGCAATATGCGCAGCGCTTCGCGGCAGGACGGGCGCGACACACCGAAGCGCTCCATCAGCTGATGTTCTGCCGGCAGCATCTGGCCCACGGCCCAGCTTCCCTCCGCGATCTCGCTCCGCAGGGTCGAGGCGATCTGATCCGCGACGTTGCGAGAGGGAGGGGAGGCCCGATCTGAAGTCATGTCGCGCCTTCTAGGAAGGGGACGGCGCCATGACCAGACCGGACGTTCATATCGCTATCGATTTGCGTTCATCCGCTTGACAATAACGGCGGCTGCGGCTCACATAGGAACAGATAAAAACGGTAAACCGGGAGAGAGATGATGAAGTGCACCTGCCGTGCTGCGTTCGGCGCAGCGTCCGTGCTGGCGATGGCCGCGGCCATGTCTGCCCAGGCCCAGACAATATCCACGCCATCCACGGCCGCAGCCGACCAGGCGACCGCGCAGGACGGCTATACCGACATCGTCGTCACGGCGCAGCGGCGCTCGGAGCGCCTGGTGGACGTGCCGGCCTCGATCGTGGCGATCAGCGGCGATCAGCTGGCCAAGGCCGGCGTCAACGGCATGGAGGATTTGACCCGTCAGGCGCCCGGTGTCATCATCAACAAGACTGGCGCTTATCTGCAGCCGACGGTACGCGGCATCGGCGCCAGTGTGCAGGGCGGGGGCGCGGAATCCAACGTCGCCATCTATATCGACGGCGTTTATGTGGCCAGCCAGACAGGTGCGATGTTCGACCTCGCCAATCTGGAATCGGTGCAGATACTGAAGGGGCCGCAGGGCACGTTGTTCGGCCGTAACGCCACCGGCGGCGCGATTCTCATCACGACGCGCGACCCCAGCCACGAATTTTCCGGTCAGTTCAATGCTAGCTATGGCCGGTTCAACGAATATAAGCTGAGCGGCTATGTGACCGCCGGTTTGAGCGACACGCTGGCGGCGGACATATCGGGCTATTATCGCTCGTCGGACGGGTTCGTGCGGGACCTGCGCACCAACCGCCAGCGCGGGCAGCAGTCGAGCCTGGACCTGCGATCCAAGCTGCTGTTCGAGCCGACTGACAGCGTCAGGCTGGTCCTGTCTGCTTCGCATAACGAAACCAACGATCCGGCAGGCCTCAACTATACCACGCTCAACGGGAATACGGTTGGGCGCAATTTCCCCGATTCCCTGCCGGTGGCGGAGGATCGTCGCCATGTGAGCCAGGAACTGCCCACGAAGATCGACACGAAGACCAATTCCGTCGCATTGAACGGCTCGGTCAAGTTCGACTTCGCGACGCTCAACCTGATTTCGGGCTATCGCAACGAGAAGGACTATATCGAAACCGATCTGGACTCGAGCTACGCGCCCGCGTCCTTCGCGACCTATGACCAGTTCAACGAAAGCTTCAGCCAGGAGGTCAACTTCACGTCGGCGCCCGGCAGCGATTTTTCCTGGGTCGCAGGCATCTTCTATTATTGGAACGCCGCCGGATCGAAGAACTGGAAGCTCAACGGCGCGCCCTTTTACAAGGCGCGCATCACCAGCAATTCGATTTCCGGTTTCGCCGATGGCACCTATGATCTGGGCACAATCTCGCTGATCGCCGGCATTCGCTACAGCAGCGAAAAGCGCGCGTTCAAGCGCGGCCTGCCGGGCGGGGCATATACTGTCGACACCTCGGCGACCTTCAACAGCTGGACGCCGCGCTTCGGCCTGCGCTACGACGTGGGCGACCGCGCGAACATCTATGCGACCTTCTCCAAAGGGTTCAAGAGCGGCCTGTACAATATCTCCTCGCCCTCGACCATTCCGGTGCTGCCGGAGAAGATCGACGCCTACGAAGTCGGCTTCAAGAGCGCGGGCCGGGTGCTGGACTTCAATGCGGCAGCCTATCTGTACAAATATAACGACATCCAGGTCACCGCCTATGACTATACATCGGGCGTTTCCCGGCTGTTCAACGCGGCCAAGGCGGAGGTCTATGGCTTCGAGCTCGACGCGGCGTGGCGCCCTTCATCCAATTTCGACGCGCGTGCCGCCGTTTCCTACACCCACGCCGAATTCACGAAATTCCCCGGCGCGCCGGTCTTCACCCCCAGGTCGACCTTTACAAACGGCGCTGCCTGCCCCGCGCTCAACTGCGGCAATGTGCAGAGCCTGATCGACGCCAGCGGCAACCAGATGCTGCGCGCGCCCGAGCTAACGCTCAGCGCGGCCGCGAATTACCGCATCCCGCTCGACAATGGCGGGGAGGTCGCGTTCGGCGTCCGCCCTTACTGGTCGAGCAAGATCAACTATTCGTTCCAGGAGCGGATCAGCCAGCCATCCTATTTCACCCTGGATGCCGACATCAGCTGGTCGATTACCGATCTGATCCGGCTGACGCTGTGGGGCCGCAACCTGACAGACGCCAAATATGCCAATTCCCGGTCGGAAAGTTCCGCCCGCGACGCAATCGCCTGGGCGCAGCCGATCTCCTATGGCATCGCAGGCAGCTACAAATTCTGACCGATCGCCGCGCCGCTCCTCAAGGGGGACGGCGCGGTCACCCATTGAGGAGCCATGATGCACCCGCGACTCCATGCAGCCGCTTATCCCGACAAGGCAGCCGCCATATTGGCGGAAACTGGCGAAACATTGACCTACGGCGCGTTGGAGACGATCGGCAATCGTGGGGCACATTATCTGCGCTCGCTCGGTCTGGGGTCGGGCGATACCATCGCCATCTGGTTGCCGAACACGCTGCGCTATTTCGAAATCTATTGGGCGGCGCAGCGAGCGGGCCTGTATATTACGCCCATTTCGACGAAGCTGACGGCGCAAGAGGCCGGCTATATCCTGAACGATTGCGAGGCGCGCCTGCTGGTCTCGGACAACGGCATCGGCGGGCTGGACGCACTGCTGGAGGCGCAGGCGAGCCTGTGTCCGAAGCTGGCGACGGTGCTGACCGCCGACACCGGCAAGCCGGGCCATGCGCGATGGCGCGACGCGATCGCCGCCTTCCCCGAACACCCGATTGCCGACGAGAGCGCCGGCTTTCACATGGTCTATTCTTCGGGAACGACGGGTCGCCCCAAGGGCATCCGCCTGCCCCTGAGCGGTGGCCCCGCGACCGAAGCGCATATGCTGGCGGAGCGGCAGGAGCGGCGTTACGGCGTTGGGCCGCACAGCATATTCCTCAGCCCGGCGCCGATCTACCACACCGCGCCGCTTGCCTTTTCGACGTCGGTCCAGCGGCTGGGCGGCACGGTGGTGTTGATGGGCCGGTTCACCCCGGAGGCGGCCCTGGAGGCGATAGAGCGCTACCGCGTGACCTTCACGCAGATGGTGCCGACCATGTTCCTGCGCCTGCTGCGCGTGCCCGATGCGCAACGGCTCGGCCATGACCTCTCTTCGCTCACCCATGTGGTGCACGCGGCGGCGCCTTGCCCGATCGACGTCAAGCAGGCGATGATCGACTGGCTGGGGCCGATCATCTACGAATATTATGGCGGGTCGGAGGGCAACGGGTCGACCTTCATCACGTCGGAAGAGTGGCTGAAGAAGCGGGGGTCCGTCGGCAAGGCAGACTGGGGCATCATCCATATCTGCGACGAGGAGGGCAACGAGCTTCCCGCCGGCGAGCAGGGAACGGTCTATTTCGAGGGCGGCTGGGATTTCAAATATCTCAATGACGACCAGAAGACCGCTGACGCGCGCAACCCCCAGCACCCCGGATGGTCAGCGCTGGGCGATGTGGGCTATCTCGACGCGGACGGCTATCTGTTCCTGACCGACCGCAAGAGCTTCATGATCATCTCGGGCGGGGTGAATATTTACCCGCAGGAAGCGGAGAATATCTTGAGCGTTCACCCCAAGGTCGCCGACGTCGCGGTGATCGGGGTGCCTGACGCGGAGATGGGCGAGGCGGTGAAGGCCGTGGTCCAGCCCCGCGACTGGCAAGAGGCCGGCGATGCGCTGGCCGAAGAACTGATCGCCTACTGCCGCAGCAAATTGAGCGCGATCAAATGCCCGCGCTCGATCGATTTCGACCGCGAACTGCCCCGGCACGAGACCGGCAAGCTGTACAAGCGCGAAATCCGCGACCGCTATTGGCAGGGCAACGACAAGCGCGTCGCCTGACGCCCTGCGGCGGGGGCCATCCGGGCGCTGCCCGGCGAGCTCCCGCCGCGCGTGAGGCGAGCGGTTCGCGATGACGCGTTGTCATGCCCGAAAGGCATTCGACCCCGCGCTGGCCAGTCATGCTGATCTGGAAAATGTGGCTCCCCGAGTAGGATTCGAACCTACGGCCATTCGATTAACAGTCGAATGCTCTACCGCTGAGCTATCGGGGAGCAGCCCGGCCTGCCGGGCAGGCCGCGCCTATAGCAGCCGGTTTTGCGGACATGCAAGCGCAAATCGGTCGTGCGCTCAAGCGACGAACTGTTCGGCCGCAATGCGATCGTCGAGCGTATGTTCCGGGTCGAACAGCAATGTCAGCGGCGTGGTCCGGTCGATCAGCACCTCCACGCTCGCGACATCGCGGACTTCGCGCTGATCGGCGACGGCGCTGACCGGTCGCTTGACCGGGTCGAGCACGGTGAAGCGGATCGCCGTCGCCTCGGGCAGGATGGCCCCGCGCCAGCGGCGGGGACGGAAGGGGCTGATCGGCGTCAGTGCGACCAGGGCGGAACCGAGCGGCAGGATGGGACCGTGGGCGGAAAGATTATAGGCGGTCGATCCGGCCGGCGTCGCGACGAGCACGCCGTCGCACACCAGTTCCGGCAGCACCATGCGGCCATTCACCTCCACCGCCAGGCTGGCCGTCTGGCGGGTTTCGCGCAGAAGGGACACTTCGTTGATGGCCGGGATGGAGAAATGCTCGCCGTCCACCGTCGCCACGTCCATGCGGAGCGGGTTGACCTTGAATATCTTGGCCGACTCCAGCCGCTGGTCGAGCCGTTCCAGCCGCCA
>JBEVME010000011.1:0-16588 GCA_040508785.1 Sphingobium sp. | reverse complement strand
GGCGCACGCTGGTAAACCGTTCGATCCGCTCCACCAGGTTGCGGATCTGGTCGCTGCCGCCGGCGATGCCATCGGGGACCGGTTGCCAGGCAGGCGCGGTGATCGCCCCTTCATCGGCCAGTGCGGCCGGCGCATTCTCCTCGGGCGCCAGCATGTCCGGCGTCAGGGCCATGGCCTCATCCGCGCCGGTCGCCTGTGCCTCGTCGGTCGTCAGAACCAGATCGATCGATCCGAAGGCTTCCAGCGCCTGCCGCGTATCCCGGCCGATATCCCTGCGGCCGCGCAGCACGCCGCGCGCTGTCGGCCCGAGCCGGGGCAGCAGCGCGATCCAGGCATGATCGGGCAATTGCGCTCGCGCGATCGCCGCGGCGGCGATCGCTGGCCGATCCGCCGCGAAAAACTCGACCAGCGTCGTCGAGCGCAGCCGGCCGCCCAGTTCCACCACTGTAGCGATCCGCTGGGTTTCCGATACCTCCGGCAGCAGCCCGCCGAGTCGCTCGACAAGCGCGGCACGATCGCGCGGATGCAGCGGCGCGCGGTCGTGACGGTCATGCTGCGCCAACAGGTCGACGCACTGCCGCCACAGGGTCACCGCACCCCGTCCGCTCTGGCCGCCCGCAGCCAGCACTGTCTGCATCAGATCGTTGAAACGCACCAAATTCCCCATCCTGGCCGCGATCATCGGCCTGCCGTCCACACCGGTTCGCGACGATGGGACGATTTCCTGATTAGGTCGTGCGGCGGAAAAGGGAAAGGCCGACTGGACGCTCGGGATCGAACGTAACAATGTGGGACAATTGCAATGGCCTGAAATATTATTATGGTAATGGGCGCCAGGCAGGAAAGGAAATAATCACAGCATGGCAGGCCTCAGCATCGACGATATCGACCTTCAGATCCTCGGGGAACTGCAGCAGGACGGCCGGATGACCAATGTCGAGCTGGCGCGCAAGGTCGGGCTGACCGCCCCCCCCTGCCTGCGCCGGGTCCGTTCGCTGGAGGAGGCCGGCGCGATCAGTTCCTACCATGCCGTCGTCGATGCGGGAATGCTGGGCTATAGCATCACGGTCTTTGCGATGGTCAGCCTCAAGAGCCAGGCCGAATCCGATCTCAAGGCCTTCGAGGACCATGTTGCCGAGCTGCCCGAAGTGCGCGAATGCCACATGCTGAACGGCGAGATCGATTTCATCCTCAAGGTCGTCGCCAGGGACTTGCAGAGCTTCCAGCAATTCCTGACATCGAAGCTGACGCCCGCACCCAATGTCGTCAGCGTCAAGACGTCGCTCACCATTCGCACGGCCAAGAGCCTCCCGGGTGTGCCGCTGCCGGTCTGATCGGTCAGCTTGCCGCTGGTGCGTCGCCAGCCCGCGCCTGCGCCTTGCCGCTTTGCTGGTCGACCCAGACGGTCCAGAAACCCGCCACGCCCTGCCAGTTGCCACCGGCCTGGTCCAGCTCCGCACGGGCGCCGGGCAGGTCGCCCGATCGTGCCAGCGCGACTCCCAGCCGGCTATGGGCGCGATCGGTATCGATCCCGCCCTTGTCCAGCGCCATTCGATAGTAGGCGGCCGCCTGGGCGAACTGCCCGAGCGAGAAATGGCTGTCGGCCACGGCCATGGCCGCGCCGCCGCCGCGCGCCGCGTCCGCCTTCTTTCCGGCGGCCGGCAGGGCGGCGATTTCCTTCGTCGCCTTGGGCGTCACGGTCTTGAGCAGCTGGCTGCTCGTGGTCTGGGTCGGGGTCAGCTTTCCCGCGGCTCTTCCGGCTTCGATAACGGCCTTGGCCTCGGCGCTATAGCCCGCCTTTTCGGCCAGCGCCGAATAGGCCAGATAGTCGCGCTCGCTCGCCATGGCGCCATTGGCTGCCTGAAGCCGGTAGAGATCGAGTTGCCCCTGCGTGTCGAGCCCCGGCGCCGCCAGCGAATTCACCAGCGCCGATCGCCAATCGCCCGTCGACGGATAGAGCGACAACCGCTCCCGGTAGAGTGCGCCCAACTCTTTCCAGTCGCCCGACAGATAGGCGAGCGAGATGGCCCGGTCGTACCATGCCGGCGCGATCGCCTGCCCCGCCGCGCGCTGTCGCGCGAGAGCATTGGCCACGAATGGCCGTGCGTCCTTCGGCTTGTTCTTGCGCAAATAGGTGTCGGCCGTCAGCAGCGTCGCATCGGTCGCGTCATAGCCAAGCGCCTTGGCCTGCCCCAGCTGACGCAGCGTGTCGTCATAATCGCCCAATACATAGGCGAAGTAAGCGGCCAGGAAATGCAGCCGGGGGGCGTCGGATGCGGGCACGGACGCCGTCTTGAGCATGGCGTTGACAGCCACCCGCTGCGCCCGAACGTCCCGCTGTACGACCGCCAGTTCGAAGCGAAGGCCGCTGGCGGTATAGGCTTCGAAGTCGTTCGCCGGCATCAACGCGGCGATCTGTGCGCTGGCACTGGCCCACTGGCCCGCCGTGAGCGCGGCGCGCGCCGAGACGACCCCGGCACGAAAGCCGTCCGACATGGCGATTACGCCCTGATCGGCGGGGCTCGCGGCGAGGGAGGGCACACCAAGCGCCAGCAACGTCGCGACCAGCGCGCCCGATGACAGCTTCTTCATCACAATGCCCTCCCCTCACTCACGATCCGCGTCGATCCGCGAGGTGTACCGTCAGGCGGTACCCTTGCTGGCGATCAGCGTCAGCCAATAATTGGCAAGCGCCTTGCGCGGTCCGGCCTGAACCTTTGCGAAGGCGGCCTGTGCGCCAGGCAGGTCGTTCAGCTTATATTTGGTGTAGCCGATCCGGCTGTTCACCTCGTCGGCGTCCACGCCACCCTTCTGGAGCGCCGCTTCATATTGCGCAAGTGCCTTGGCATATTCGCCATAGGCCAGATAGCCCTTGGCCGCGAACACGGAATCCGCGCCCTTGGCAGACTTGGCAGCTTCCGCGCCGGCCACGTCCAGCGTCTTTCTATCGGCCGCGATCTTGCCGGCCAGCAGCGATTCGTCTGTCGCATCCTTCAGCGGCACCTGCGCAGCGCGCGCCTTCGTCAAGATCGCCTGCGCTTCGCCATAGGAGGTGTCGACGCGGGCCAGTTCGTAATAGGTGCGATAGGCATTGTCGCCTTCCAGCGCCCCGGCGGCATCCATCAGGCGGAAAATATCGAGCTTGAGACCCGACTTGGCGGAGATGTTCGCGCTGTAGAGCTGGCGCAGCACCGAACCCCAGGTATCGCCATTGGGATATTGCTTGAGGCGCATCGCGGTCCATTCGCTGGCGCCCGGCGACTTGATCACCATCGACAGCTGCTCGCCCCGCTTCAGCAGGCCTTCGTCAGGCTTGCGTCCGGCGGCGGTCTCCGCATCGGCCGTCTGCTTGAGGATGGCGATCGCCTCCTGCACCAGGGTCTTGGATTCCGGGGTGGTGATGGTCGGCCCGCCAAGCGCGATCGCCTTGGTCACATAAGCCTCGGCCATGCGCGGATATTTGCTCGTGTCGCCCGATGCCTTGTAATGGGCCACGGCCGCGTCGAAATCCTTTGCGTCGAACGCGATGTCGCCGGCGATGCCGTGATATTTTGCCGCGTCGGCAGCGCCCAGGTTTCCGCCCGCCAGCTGACCCTCCAGGCCCTTGCGGATAAGCGCATTGTCCTGCGGCGCCAGAAGGCCGATCTGGACCTGCTGGCTCGCGACCAACTGCTTGTCGTCGGCGGACGTGGCGACCGCTTCGGATTCCGCGAGTGCCGCCTTCGCGGCCGCCGCGTCCTTGGCCTTGATGGCCACATCGACCTTCTGATAGGCCTCCAGATATTTCGCCGTTGGCTTGAGCTGGGGCGCCTTTTGCTCCTTCTCCTTCTTGGCTGCCATCGCCGGCGCAGAAACCGCGCCGCTCGTGACGGCCAGAACAATGGCCAGCGCCACGGGGGTCACAAAACGCATGATCATCTTCTCCTTTGGTCGCCCGATGGACGGACGGTCGTGGTTGAGCGCCGGTTAGGGGCCGGCGCGTGAATGACGTTTGAACAGCCTATATGCACCAGTTCGGCAACTGTCAGCCCCTCGCATCCGTTCCCCAGGCGCTCTCGCTTCGCGCGCATCCGCGCGCGGGCGCGCGAGGGGTGACAGATTTGTTTCGCTGGGCTAGGGCATTTGCGACGACCCAAATCCACGAAAAAGAGAATCGCATTGACCGACGAGACTGCCCTCGGCGACCCCTCGGATATCAGCCCCATCTCCATCGTCGAGGAGATGAAGACCAGCTATCTCGACTATGCCATGTCGGTCATCGTCTCTCGCGCGCTGCCCGATGTGCGCGATGGTCTCAAGCCCGTCCACCGTCGCATTCTCTTCGCGGCGCAGGAGGGCGGCTATGTCGCCGGGCGGCCGTACCGCAAGTCGGCGAAGATCGTCGGCGACGTGATGGGCAACTATCATCCGCACGGCGACAGCGCGATCTACGACGCGCTCGCCCGCATGGTGCAGCCCTGGTCGATGCGCGTGCCGCTGGTCGATGGTCAGGGCAATTTCGGGTCGATGGACCCCGACCCGCCGGCCGCGATGCGCTACACGGAATCGCGCCTGGCAAAGGTCGCCAATGCCCTGCTGGACGATCTCGACAAGGACACGGTCGATTTCCAGCCCAATTATGACGGATCGCGGAGCGAGCCGCAGGTGCTGCCGGCGCGTTTCCCCAACCTGCTGGTCAACGGCGCGGGCGGCATCGCGGTCGGCATGGCGACCAACATTCCGCCGCACAATCTCGGCGAAGTGATCCGCGCCTGCCTCGCCTATCTCGACAAGGAAGGCGACATCACCGTCGATGAACTGATTCAGATCGTCCCCGGTCCCGATTTCCCCACCGCTCCGCTGATCCTGGGCCAATCGGGCGCGCGCAGCGCCTATCATAGCGGGCGCGGCTCCATCATGATGCGTTCGCGCCATGTCATCGAAGCCGGCCGTGGCGACCGCGAATCCATCGTGCTGACCGCTATCCCCTATCAGGTCGGCAAGAACGGCCTGGTCGAGAAGATCGCCGAAGCCGCCAAGGACAAGCGGATCGAGGGGATCAGCGACATTCGCGACGAATCCAGCCGCGAAGGTGTGCGGATCGTCATGGATCTGAAGCGCGATGCGACGCCTGAAGTCGTGCTCAACCAGCTGTGGCGCAACACGCCCGCGCAATCCAGCTTCCCGGCCAACATGCTCGCCATTCGCGGCGGCCGCCCCGAAGTGCTGAACCTGCGCGACATCATCGAGGCGTTCGTGAAGTTCCGCGAGGAGGTCATCACCCGCCGGACCAAGTTTGAACTCAACAAGGCGCGGGAGCGCGCGCACATCTTGCTGGGCCTCATGGTCGCGGTCACCAATCTGGACGAGATGGTCAGGATCATCCGTGGTTCGGCCAGCCCCGCCGAAGCCCGCGAGAAGCTGCTGGCCATCGAATGGCCGATCGGCGAGATCGCGCCCTATATCCGCCTGGTCGAGGCGATCGAGACCGAGATTGCGGGCGACACCTACCGCCTGTCGGACATTCAGGTCCGCGCGATCCTGGACCTGCGCCTTCACCGCCTGACCGCGCTCGGCCGCGACGAGATCGGCAAGGAACTGGCGGACCTGGCCGAAGCCATCGCCGAATATCTCGCCATCCTGGGCGACAGGGTCAAACTCTACGCCATCATGCGCGAGGAGTTCGAGGCGATCGAGCGCGAATTCGCGACGCCGCGCCTGTCGGAGATCACCGCGGCCGCCGACGGCATCGACGACGAGGACCTGATCGAGCGCGAGGACATGGTCGTCACCGTGACCATGCAGGGCTATATCAAGCGCACCCCGCTCGAAAGCTTCCGTGCCCAGGCACGCGGCGGCAAGGGCCGCTCGGGCATGGCGACCAAGGACGAGGATGCGATCACCGAACTGTTCGTGACCTCCACGCACACCCCCGTCCTCTTCTTCTCCACCGCCGGCAAGGTCTACCGCATGAAGGTGTGGCGCCTGCCCGAAGGCGGCCCCGCGACGCGCGGGCGGCCGATGGTCAATCTCCTCCCCCTCGCCAAGGACGAGACCATCTCGACCGTCCTGCCGCTGCCGGAGGATGAGGAGGAATGGGCCAAGCTCCACGTCATGTTCGCGACCGCCAAGGGTTCGGTGCGGCGCAACAGCATGGACCTGTTCGCCAACGTGCCGAGCAACGGCAAGATCGCGATGAAGTTTGAGGGCGAGGACGAGGATGACCGCCTGATTGGGGTCGCCCTGCTTGACGAGAGCGACGACGTGCTGCTCGCCACCCGCCAGGGCAAGGCGATCCGCTTCGCCGCCGACGACGTCCGCGAATTCCAGAGCCGCAATTCCACCGGCGTACGCGGCATGAAGTTGGGCGCCAATGGCAAGGAGGCCGACGAGGTCATATCGCTGTCGATCCTCAAGGCGTTCGATGCCACCCCGCAGGAGCGGGAAGACTATCTGCGCGCCGCGCCGTGGAAGGAGAATGACGCCGAGCCCGCGCTGGATGCCGACCGCTTGAAGGCCTTCGCTGACGCGGAGCAGTTCATCCTCACGGTTTGCGCGAACGGTTATGGCAAGATCAGCTCGGCCTACGACTATCGCCGCACCGGGCGCGGCGGACAGGGCATCACCAATATCGACAATATCGGCCGCAACGGACTGGTCGTCGCCAGCTTCCCCGTCCGCCACGAGGATCATCTGATGCTCGTCACCGACCAGGCGAAGCTGATCCGCATGGGCCTGTCCTCGATGCGCGTCATCGGCCGTGGCTCGGCGGGCGTGCGCCTGTTCAACGTCGCCGACAACGAACATGTCGTCAGCGCCGCCCGGATCGAGGATAGCGACGCCGACGAGGATGGCGCGGCAGAGGGTCCGGTCGAGGCGTGAACGACCTGTTCGCCTACAAGGTCCTCACAGCGGAACAGTTTGCCCAGATGAAGGCGGACGGCACGTTCAAGGGTGCGCCGGTGGACCTCGCCGACGGCTATATCCACATGTCGACCCGCGACCAGGCGGCGGAAACGGTGGCGAAGCATTTCGCGGGGCAGGATCGCCTCGTCATGCTCATGATCGACCTCACCCCGTTCGGCGAGGCGATCAAATGGGAAGAATCGCGCGGCGGCGCCCTCTTCCCCCACCTCTATGCCGACCTGCCCATGAGCGCGGTGGCGGGCAAGGTTGTGCTCCGGCTCGATGAAGCCGGCGTCCATCAGTTCCCGGCGGGGTTCTGAGGGGGCGTCTCAAACCTCGTCGCGTCGAAGTTGATCCGTGTTCGCTTCCCTCCCCTCCCCCACCGAAATATCGCGTCAAAAGCGATCGCGATCGGCGGTTCTCGCACCAGTTTCACGTTCGAACCCAGCCCGACCTCGCCGCGACCGCATCCATACCGTCCGACCGAACCGATGCCCGCGGCATCCCCGCCCGATCCTCCGGCGACACCGACTCGGATAGCCCATATGGTACATTGTAGGACAGCGGAAATTGCGTCAGCGCGAACTGGCCGGTTGCATCCGCACCACCCTTCCGCGGCGCAACCAATAATCCCAGCCGCCCCAGCGCACCCGGCGCGAACACACCGCCGCCACCTGCAACCCCAGATGCGCCCAAGTCACGGCGAACGGCGCCAGTATGTCCCACCATAGTGACCGCCCGGCCTTCGCCGCCTGTTCCGGCTCCAGCGCCGCCGCAACGATCCGCGCCCGCACCAGGGCCCTGCCCCATGCCGCGCCATAACCGACCGCTACCGCCCCCCAGCCCCCCCAGCCGATCGCCCAGACCCAGCCCGCCGCCTGCGCCGCGACGACCAGCGTCGCCAATGCCCACATGCCTATGCTGTTCGTCACGATATGCCGGTACTGCCGCACCCCGAAGCCGATCGCCCCGCCCTCCATCGGGCTTGCCACCAGCAGATCCCGCACTGGCCGTAGCCGCATCTTCCCGGTCCATCCCGCCAGTCCGATCGCCATGTCGTCGGACAGCCGCCCCGCCAGCGCCGCATCGATGTCGATCCGCCCCGCGGTTTCCCGGCTCAGCGCCATCGCGCCGCCCCAGGGCATGGTCGCGCTCGCGAAGCGCGGCAGGGTCGCCAGCTGCATCTCGACCGCGCCGATCAGCATGGCGAGCGGCCGCGCCGCCGGCAGCAGCATCCGGTAGCCGGTCGATATATCCGCCTTGCCCCGCACGAGCGGGAACAGCAGCCGACCGACCAGCCGCGCGGGCGGCGCGATGTCGGCGTCGATGAAGACGAGCCAGCGGTCGTCGGGGCGCAGGCTGCGCAGCGCGGCCCTCAGCTTGTGGACTTTCTGCCCCTCGTCGGTCGCGACGCCGGCGCGCACGACCTCGATCCACGCGCCCTCGCGCGCCGCCAGCGCCTCCGCTGCCGGGCAATCGCCAGACGTCGCCACGATCAGCCGGAACCGCGCCGTCTGCGCCTTCAGCCGGGCGATCAGGTCGGCGCCGCCGTCCCAGCCGTCCCGCACCGACAGCAGCAGGACGATGCCCTCCGGTGCCTCCTCCTGCCGATCCGCCGGCAGGTTGCGCAAGTAATTGGCCACGCCGAGCAGCGTCAGCCCCTGCAGCAGCAGCCAAAGCCCCATGGCCCAACTCATCGCGCCGCCGCCCCTTTACCGCCTAGCCGCCTGCTGTATGACCGTGCGGACGATGCTCTCCAACCCCTTTCTCTTCTGGCTGATGCGCCTCCTGCCCGCGCCGATCGCGTCATGGCTGGGCGGATGGCTTTCGCTGCACGTCGCGCGCCGATCGATGAAGCTCAAGGATGCGCGTGCGCGCGCCAATCTGGCGATCCTGCGGCCGGACCTGTTGCCGGCCGAGCGCGAAGCCATATTGGACCGGCGATGGTTCAACCTTGGCCGGACGATGGCGGAACTCACCAATATCGACCGGCTGGTCAACGACGCCCATGTCAGCGTCGAGGATCGCGAAGGCTATCAGGCTGTGCTCGCCGGGCCCGGCCCGATGATCGCCTTCACCTGTCATATCGGCAACTGGGACCTGCTGGCCGCCTATATCAAATGGTCGACCGACCGGCCGGGCCTCGGCGTCTACGAACCGCCCGAAAACCCCAGGCAGGCGGCCCTGCTCCAGCGCGCGCGGTCGAGCTATATGGGGGAGGCGATCGGCGGCGAGGGTGCGGCGCGCGGGGTGATGAAGCACCTGACGCAAAAGGATCGCGCGACCCTCTATATCCTCGCCGACGAGCGGCGCGACTATCAGGTCTGGTTCCCGCATTTCGGCCGCGCCCTGCCGCCGTCCGGCAATCTGCTGGTGTCGCTGAAACTGGCCCGCAAGGTCGGCGCGCGCTTCCTGCCCTTCTATCTCGCCCGGACGCAAGGGCCACATTTCCGCCTCTTCTGGCACCCGCCGCTCGACACGAAGGCGATGGACGATGCGGAGATCGTAGCGACGATGGACGCATTCCTGGGGGAGGCCTGCGTCAGACATGCGGACCAGTGGCTGGCCCTCCACGATATGGACCTGACGCGCGCTTCATCCTAAGCCGCGCCATGCCCCGAATCGACATCAAGATCTGCGGTCTCTCGACGCCCGAAACGGTCGGCGTCGCCTTGCGCGCGGGCGCGACCCATCTGGGCTTCGTCCATTTTCCCAAAAGCCCGCGCCATGTCGGTGCCGAGCAGATGCGCGACCTGTCCGCCGCCGTCCCCGCCCATGTCGGCCGCGTCGCGGTGCTGGTCGATCCCGCCGACGATGTGCTTGGCGCATTGGCGGCCACCGGCGCCCTTACCGCCTTCCAGCTCCATGGCAGCGAAAGCCCGCAGCGCGTCGCCGCTGTCCGCGCGCGGTTCGGCCTGCCCGTGTGGAAGGCGATCGCGGTGAAAACCAGCGCCGATCTGGACGCGGGGAAGGCTTTTGCCGGCGCCGCCGACCGTCTGCTGTTCGACGCCAAGACGCCGGAGGGAACGCTGCCGGGCGGCATGGGCCTGCGCTTCGACTGGACGCTGCTCCGGGGCGCGCAGCCCGCCCTGCCCTGGGGTCTGTCCGGCGGCCTCGACGCCGCCAATGTCGCCGAAGCGATCCGCATCACCGGCGCGCCGCTGGTCGACGTCTCCTCCGGCGTCGAAAGCGCGCCCGGCGTCAAGGATGTGGACAAGATCGTGGCCTTCTGTAAAGCGGTGGCCGCATGTTGACGCGCATTTCCACGCTCGGGCGCATCGGGACACGATGGCGCTGATCGCTTGCCTCGCAGCGATCTCCACCCATGCCCGACGAGACTGGACCAACCATGACTGACGCCCCGACACTGCCGAACACCTTGCCCAACAGCCTGCGGTCGCAACCCGATGCGAGCGGCCATTTCGGCGCCTTTGGCGGCCGCTATGTCGCCGAGACGCTGATGCCGCTGATCCTCGAACTGGAACGCGTCTATCGCGAGGCCAAACAGGACCCTGCGTTCGAGGAAGAATATGATCACCTCCTCAAACATTATGTCGGCCGGCCCAACCCGCTCTACTACGCCGCCCGCCTGACCGAGACCCTCCGCGAGAAAGCCCCCGCCGGGAAGGGCGCGAAAATCTATCTGAAGCGCGAGGAACTCAATCACACCGGCGCGCACAAGATCAACAATTGCATCGGCCAGGCGCTGCTCGCGCGCCGCATGGGCAAGAGGAAGGTGATCGCGGAAACCGGCGCCGGCCAGCATGGCGTCGCCACCGCCACCGTCGCGGCCCTGTTCGGCATGGAATGCAAGATCTTCATGGGCGCCAAGGACGTGGAGCGCCAGAAGCCCAACGTCTTCCGCATGAAGCTGCTGGGCGCCGACGTGATCCCGGTCACCTCGGGCTCGCAGACGCTCAAGGATTCGATGAACGACGCGCTACGCCACTGGGTGTCCAACGTGGACGACACTTTCTACATCATCGGCACGGCCGCCGGCCCGCACCCCTATCCGGAGCTGGTTCGCGATTTCCAGTCGATCATCGGCAAGGAAATCCGCAGCCAGATCATGGAAGCAGAAGGCCGCCTGCCCGACCTGCTGATCGCACCCGTAGGCGGCGGCTCCAACGCGATCGGCATGTTTCACCCCTTCCTCGACGATCCCGAGGTCGCGATGATCGGGGTCGAAGCGGCAGGCGAAGGCCTGACCGGCAAGCACGCCGCGTCCCTCGCCGGCGGCGCTTCGGGCATCCTCCACGGCAACCGCACCTATCTGCTCCAGGACGAGGACGGCCAGATCACCGAGGCGCACAGCATATCGGCCGGCCTCGACTATCCCGGCATCGGCCCCGAGCATAGCTGGCTGCACGAGATCGGCCGGGTCAAATATATGCCGATCACCGACGACGAGGCGCTGGCGAGCTTCCAGACCCTCTCCGCGCTGGAAGGCATCATCCCGGCCCTCGAATCCGCCCACGCGGTCGCCGCCGCCGAACAAGTGGCACCAACTATGGATGCCGACAGGATCATCGTCATCAACCTCTCGGGCCGTGGCGACAAGGACATTTTCACCGTGGCGGACGCCCTGGGAGCGGAGATGTGACGACCCCTCTGACCGACCGCCTCTCCGCCCGATTCGCCGCCTGCAAGGCGCAGGGCCGCGCGGCGCTCATTACGTTCGTCACCGCGGGCGACCCCGACGTGGCGTCCACCCCCGCCATCCTGGACGCACTGGTGGCGGGCGGTGCGGACATCATCGAGCTGGGGATGCCCTTTACCGATCCGATGGCGGATGGCCCCGCGATCGAGCTGGCGAACCTGCGCAGCTTGGGTTCCGGCACCAAGACGAAGGACATCTTCGCCATCGCCGCCGCCTTCCGCGCCCGCCATCCGGACATTCCGCTGATCCTGATGGGCTATGCCAATCCCATGCTGGTGCGCGGCGCCGACTGGTTCGCCGGTGCCTGCAAGGTGGCCGGCGTCGATGGTGTCATCTGCGTCGATGTGCCGCCGGAGGAGGATGCCGAGATCGGTCCCGCTCTGCGCGCTGCCGGGCTCCACCTCGTCCGCCTTGCCACGCCCACCACCGACGCTGCCCGCCTGCCCGCGGTGCTGGATGGCGCCAGCGGCTTCCTCTATCACGTCGCGGTCGCGGGCATCACCGGCAAGCAGCAGGCCGCGCAGGCCGCTGTCGAGCAGGCCGTCGCCCGGCTGAAGGCGGCCACAGACCTGCCCGTCGTCGTCGGCTTCGGTATCCGTACCCCGCAGCAGGCCGGCGCGATCGGCCGCGTCGCCGACGGCGTGGTGATCGGTTCGGCCATCGTCGATATCATCGGATCGCACGGCAGCGCCGCGGCGCCCTTCGTCCAGCAATTCGTCGCGTCGCTGTCCGACGCGCTTCACGCCCCCAATCCTGTCAAAGCAAGCGAGACCGCCGCATGAGCTGGATCAACCGCGTTCGCAACGCCATTCCCTTCATCGCCAAGAAGGAAAGCGCGACCGCCGAGACGCTGTGGCACAAATGCCCATCCTGCGACGAGATGATCTTCATCAAGGAGTGGGAGGATAATCTGTCGGTCTGCCCGCGCTGCGACCATCATGGCCGCATCGGGCCGGCGGAGCGGTTCGAGCACATACTGGACGCCGGGTTCATCCTGCTGCCCACCCCGGCGGTGCAGGAAGACCCGCTCAAATTCCGCGACCAGAAGAAATATCCCGACCGGCTGAAGGCGGCGCGGCAGGGCACCGGCGATCAGGACGCGCTGATCAACGCGCGCGGATGCATCGACGACGTCCCCCTCGTCATGGGCGTCCAGAATTTCGCCTTCATGGGCGGCTCCATGGGCATGGGCGTCGGCGCCGCCTTCATACAGGGCGTGAACGATGCGATCGCGCACGGCTGCCCCTATGTGATCTTCACGGCGGCAGGCGGCGCGCGGATGCAGGAGGGCATTCTCTCGCTGATGCAGATGCCCCGCGCGACCGTGGCGATCCGCAAGCTGCACGCAGCCGGCCTTCCTTATATCGTGGTCCTTACCGATCCCACGACCGGCGGCGTCACCGCCAGCTATGCGATGTTGGGCGACGTCCAGATCGCCGAGCCGAACGCCCTGATCGGCTTCGCGGGCCAGCGCGTCATCGAATCGACGATCCGCGAAAAGCTGCCCGAGGGGTTCCAGCGCGCCGAATATCTGCTGGACCATGGCATGATCGACATGGTCGTCCATCGCGGCGACCTGCGCGACACGCTGGCGCGGGTGATCGGCTATCTGACCCCGCGCGCCGCGGCTTGATCGCCCGCTCGTTTCACCGCAACCGTCATTGCGAACGAAGCGAAAATAGAGGGTTCATCGGGAAACTTGCGCCATGCCTGACTATGCCGTCTCGCAAGACCCCGCCGTCCAGGCTCAGCTCGACCGGCTGTGGAGCCTCTCCCCCGGCGCGGATATCCTCGGCCTGGAACGCATCACCACGTTGCTCTCGCGCCTGGGTGATCCGCACCGCGCTCTGCCGCCCGTCTTCCACGTCGCCGGGACCAACGGCAAGGGATCGACCTGCGCCTTCCTGCGCGCCGCACTGGAGGCGGACGGCCGCACCGTCCACGTCTTCACCTCCCCCCATCTCGTCCGCTTCAATGAACGCATCCGCGTCGCCGGCCGGCTGATCGAAGATGCCATGCTTGCCCGCTATCTCGAAAGGGTCCTCGACATAGCCGACGGCGTCGATGCCAGTTTCTTCGAGGTCACGACCGCCGCCGCCTTCCTCGCGTTCGCCGAACAGCCCGCCGACGCCTGCATAGTGGAGGTCGGCCTCGGTGGCCGCCTGGACGCCACCAACGTGATCGAACAGCCGGCGGTGTGCGGCATCGCCCAACTCGGTATCGACCATCAGGCCTTTCTCGGCGAGACGCTTCGGCTCATCGCCGCCGAAAAGGCGGGCATCGCCAAACATGGCGCCCCCCTCGTCACGCAGCGCTATCCCGACCTGTTGCGACCGGTGATGATCGAGGCCGCTGCCCGCGCCGCCACCTCGTGGCTGGCAATGGGTGATGCCTGGGACGCCGCCGCCTATCGTGACCGGCTCCATTATCGCGACGATCATGGCCGGATCGACACGCCGTTGCCCCGACTGCCCGGCGCCCACCAGATCCAGAACGCCGCGCTGGCCTTCGCCAT
This sequence comes from Sphingobium sp., assembly GCA_040508785.1. Lineage (GTDB taxonomy): Bacteria > Pseudomonadota > Alphaproteobacteria > Sphingomonadales > Sphingomonadaceae > Sphingobium. The sequence goes on along the minus strand of JBEVME010000011.1, from coordinate 2,528 downwards.
GCTGCGTCACCAGCAGGCGATCCCGGTGAGCGAGGCCGCGCTCAAGGCTGCCCCGCTCTGGGCGCAGTGGCCCGCGCGGCTGCAACGGCTCGATCATGGCCCGCTGCTCGCCCCACTCCCCGCTTCGACCGAAGCATGGCTGGACGGTGGCCATAATGCCGGTGCCGGCGAAGCCATCGGCGCCTTCTTCGGCGATGAACGGCTCGGCGGCGACCGGCTGGAGCTGATCGTCGGCATGTTGGCGAACAAGGACATCGACGCCTTCCTGGCTCCGCTAGCGGGCAAGGTCGCCCATATCCACGCCCTGCCCGTCGCCGGGCACGACCATCACGCCCCCGACCGATTCGCCGCGATCGCGCGAGCCTGGGACGTTCCCTGCTCGAGCCATCGGGATCCGGCGGAGGCGGTGGCAGCGATCGCGGCCGAAGGCGCCTCCGCTCCCCGTCTGCTGATCGCCGGATCGCTCTATCTGGCCGGCGAGGTGCTGCGCCTGAACGATCAGCTTCCCGACTGAATTTCTTTCTTGCGAATGCCTCGCAATAGCGTACCATGGCCGCAGACACTCAGGCAAAGGTGCAGCACGCATGGCTAATGGAGAGACCCCCTCGCTCGACCTCGACCGTCCGATCCCGGGCGGCTACGGCAACAGGCTGTTCCTCTATGCGATGCGCCGCATGGCCGTGGCCGGCGTCGACGACGCGCACGCTGCCAACGCCATGCTAGGCGCCTTTGGCCGCAGCTATCGCCGACCGCTGGTGCTGATGCGCGCGATGATGCTGGAACTGGCCCGCGCATCGAGCCGCAAGATACTGATCGCGCCCTGCTGCTGTGCGCGGATGACAACCGACGAGGCGCAGCTGATGCAGTCCGTGAGCGAAGCGCTCAAGGCGCCGCGCGCCGCCTATGCACGTGCGGAAGCGCTGCTCGACAGCGGCGACGCACTTGGCGCGCTCACCTGTATGCAGGCCGTGGCGCAGGCCTATGCCGATCTTGGGCGCCCGCTCGATCTCTACGCGGGCGAGTAGCGCGCAAAACGCAAGGGGCGGACCGAAGCCCGCCCCCGCCATGTCAGCGCGATGCGTATTGCCGTCCCTTGGCCGGAACGGCGGCAGCCGCCCAGCGCTGCGGCGTCGCACCCGGCGCACCTTCGCGCACGAAGCACTGGCCGCGTTGTGCCTTGATCGTACGGCACAGCGCCATGGCATCGCCATGGTTCGCAAAGCCGCTGATGGCGAGGCGGTGGAAGGGCTTGCCCTTGACCGTGGCCTGGCTGGTCAGAACCGGGAAGGCCGCGAGAGCTGCATTGCCACGCGTCAGACCGGTCCACTTCTCCTTGGCGATCGCCGCCGTATCATAGGCGCCCAGCTGGACGACCCAGTTGCTGGCGCCGTTGCCGACCGGCTTGAGATAGGCGACCTGCTGCATCCGCGCGACCGGCGTAGCGGCGGCGACAGCGGAGGGCGCGGTCGCCTTGCCGGCGATCCTGCCGCCCTTGCGGGCAGCGCCCACGGTTTCGACGATGAATTCAGGCGCCTTCGCGGGCGCAGCGGCCACCCGGACGGGCGTGGCTGCGGCTTCGATGATAGGGGCTGATGCCGCCGTCTCGATGATGCTCGGGGCGACGGGAGCCGGCGCGGGAAGGGGCGCTGGCGGCGTCGCCTCGGCCAGCTGCTGCATCGCCGCCTCGGCCGGCTGGGCCGGTGCGGGCGATCCAAGCGCCAGCGCCACCGGCTGGCCGGCATCGTCGGCGACCATGCTGGTTCCCAGGAGCGCGGCGACGCGCTGCGGCGCGAGGGCCGGGTCGGCCATCATCGCCCATTGCGAGATGCGCTGGTTCGCGGCCAGCGGATCGAGATCCTGCCCGGCCATGACGCGCGCATCCTTCCAGCGACCGGCCAACGCATAGGCATAGGCCAGGTTCTGGCGCGTGCGGCCGTCGGCGGACGATCCCTGCACCGCTTCGGTCAGGATGCGTACACCCTCCACCGGATCACCGGCCATGGCAACGGCCAGGCCATAATCTCCGGCGGGGATGCTGTCGCGATTGGCTGCGAGCAATTGCTGCGCGCCGTCCGCCTTGCCCAGCGCCACCTTGACGAGGGCGAGGCCGACGGCGGTACGCGAGGAGCGATCGCCGAGCGATTGCGCATCGGACAACGCCGTCTCGGCGGAGGCGAAGCGTCCGGCGCCGACATAGGCGCGGCCCAGCAGGGCGCGATAGCCCGCATCCTGGGGTGCAAGCTGGACGGCCGCTTCGGCGGACTGGATCGCGCGCGCCGAGTCATGCGCCGCGATCGCCTTTTCCGCGATCACCGCCAGCTTCTTGGGATTCTGCTTTTCCTTCAGCACGGCGACCGAGGGACGGAACGCCGCCCCGCTGCAGCCGACCATGGTCGTGGCGACGATCAGCGACGAAATCGCCGCCCTGCCCAGTGCATTGCGCTTCATTGTCCTACCCACCCTTCGTTCATAGCTGGCCGCGCGAGCGCGGCAGTTGTTGTGCGAGCCGGTCGATCTCCGGCAGTTCC